>NZ_JBSFLQ010000070.1:0-21727 GCF_053599115.1 Streptomyces sp. NPDC001020
CTCGGACTCACCCGCGCAGGCAGCACCTGGACGATCAGCGCGGCCACCGCATAGACCGAGGGGCCGCCCGGCCTGCGGCCGGACAGCCCCTCAACAAGATCTTCATGAGTCTTCTAGAGCCGGTGAACCTTTCCGGTCACAGCACTAGGCGAAGACGACCGTCCGCCGTCCGTTCAGCAGGATGCGGCGCTCCGCATGCCACTTCACCGCGCGGGCCAGCGCCTGGCACTCCACATCCCGGCCGATCGCCACGAGCTGGTCCGGGGTCACGCCGTGGTTCACCCGCTCGACCTCCTGCTCGATGATCGGGCCCTCGTCGAGGTCGGCCGTGACGTAGTGCGCGGTGGCACCGATCAGCTTCACACCGCGCGCATGTGCCTGGTGGTAGGGCTTGGCACCCTTGAAGCTCGGCAGGAAGGAGTGGTGGATGTTGATGATCCGGCCGCTGAGCCGCTTGCACAGGTCGTCCGAGAGCACCTGCATATAGCGGGCGAGGACCACCAGTTCGACATCCAGTTCACGGACCAGCTCAAGCAGCCGGGCCTCGGCCTCCGGCTTGGTGTCCTTCGTCACCGGGATGTGATGGAAGGGGATGTTGTACGAGCCCACCAGCTCCGCGAAGTCGGTGTGGTTGGACACCACGGCCGCGATCTCGACGGGCAGCGCACCGATCCGGGCGCGGAAGAGGAGGTCGTTCAGGCAGTGGCCGAACTTGCTGACCATCAGGACGATGCGCATCTTCTCGTCGGCCCGGTGGATCTGCCAGTCCATCTGGAAGGAGTCACCGATCGCCGCGAAGCTCGCCCGCAGTTTGTCCACGGTCACCGGGGCCTCCGCGGAGAAGTGGACCCGCATGAAGAACAGTCCCGTGTCGTGGTCCCCGAACTGCTGGCTGTCCTCGATGTTGCAGCCGGTCATGAACAGATAGCTCGACACGGCGTGCACGATCCCCTGCTTGTCCGGGCAGGAGAGGGTGAGGACGTACTGGTCGGCCGGGGCCGAGGACCGGGTGGACAGCTCGTTCATGCACGCCAGGGTCTCACGTCGGCGGGGCCGCGCGGAGGGTCGTCCGCCACCCGGACGCGGGGTCCGGCCTGTCTACGCGGTCCGTGTGAGGATCCGCAGCACCTCGAGCGTGCGCGGCGGCGTGTCGGGGTCCTCGCCGTCGCTCATCGCGAGCCGTACATGCGCGTCGCGTGCCGCCCGCACCGCCTCCGGCCACCCTTGGTGGTCGAGGTAGGCCTGCACCGGCGCGTCCGGCCCGACCTGGTGCATGATCCGCAGCACGCGGAGGACGGCGGTGTCGACGAGGGCCGCCTCCTGCGAGTCGCGGAAGATCGTGCCGACGTATTTCTCGGCCGACCAGTTGTCCAGCCAGGTGTCCTCGACCAGGCGGTACACGGCGTCGGTGACGTCGCCGTAACCGTCGGCACCGGCCAGCCAGACGTCCCGCTGGAACACGGGGTCGGAGAGCATGTGCAGCGCGGAGCGCACATTGCTGCGCCAGCGCCACCACGGCATGTCGTTGAGTGGCATGCCGCCCATGGTGGATGAGCGACGGCCGCGACGGGAAGAGTTCTCCGAACCTTGCACGGTCACCGATCGTACGTTCCCTGCGAAATCCGGATCATCGGCCCCCTCAATTCACCTCTGCGTCATCTGCCGTTGCCCGCCGGTCGCACCACGGTTAGCAGTGTGACGGAATCGTGCGGGTCCATGATCGGCAGGCCACGCACCAGTTCCCCCACCCGCCCCCGTGTTCCGGGGCCCGTCCGCAGGGCAGCGGCTTCCCGCGTCAGGGCGGCCCTGCTGTCCGCGGGCGTCCTGGTGGCGTGCGCGTCGGTCGCCGGGTGCGGTGTCGTCCCCGGCATCACGGGGGGTTCCGGGGACGACACCGTGACTGTCATGACCTGGGCACCCGAGAGCACCTCCGCGACCAACAAGCCGGGCATGCCGGCGATGGCGAAGGCGTACGCCCGCTGGGTCAACGCGCACGGCGGTCTGCACGGCCGCAAGCTCAACGTCCTGACCTGCAACGACCACAACGACTACGTCGGCGCCGCAAAGTGTGCCCGCCTCGCCGCCAAGGAGAGGGTCGTCGCGGTCGTCGGTTCCTACAGCCAGTACGCGAGTTCCTCCCTGTCCCCGCTGGAGTCGGCCGGCATCCCCTACATCGGCGGCTACGGGCTCACCAAGTACGAGTTCGAGAGCGCCCTCTCCTACCCGGTCAACGGAGGCCAGCCCGCGCTGCTGGCCGGCCTCGGCGAGGAACTGGGCAGAAAATGCGGCCCCCTCGCGCTGGTGCGCCCCGACACCGTCACCGGCGACCAGCTCCCGATGCTGCTCGGCTCCGGGTTGGCGGGGGGCGGCCACACGGCGGCCCTCGACGTGCGCGCCGCCGAGGACGCCACCGCGCTCGACCAGCAGGCCCGGCAGGCGCTGGGGCGGGCGACCGCGGATCCGCTGCGGAAGGGGTGCGTGATTCCGGTGCTCGACGAGCGCACCGGCACCTTCATGGACTCCTTCCGGCGTCTGAGCGGCGCGTACCCGGCGGTGCGCATCGCCTCCGTGCTCGGCAGCGTGGACCAGTCGGTCATCGACGCGTCGGGGGGCGGGGCGGGGCCGTACGAAGGGGCGTACGTCACCGGCTGGTACCCGGAGGCGAGCGACACGCGCTGGGATCCGATGAGGAAGGCGATCCGCGAGGCAGCCTTCGGTGACAACCGGATCGACCCGACGGACGCCGGCGTGCAGACCACCTGGATCGCGTACACGGTCCTGAAGGAGGTCGTCGACTCGCTCGGCGACGGCGAGGTGTCCGCCCGCACGGTCCGCTCGGCGCTCGACAAGGGCATCGAGGTCGACACCGGCGGCCTCACCCCGACCCTGCGATGGCGGTTCCAGGACCTGACCGCGGCCGTCGACTACCCCCGCCTGGTCAACTCGGACGTGTCGTTCCAGGTGGTACGCGGCGGACGGCTGGTCGCGGCACGCAAGGACTTCGTGAACGTGTCGAAGACGCTGGAGAGCGCGTCCTCGGGGTGAGGCGTCACGGGGTGTGCGACGCCCGTCCGGCCGAGGGCCTCCGGGCGGCGCACACCGCCGGGCTCACAGCTGGGTCGGCTGGCGCTGGGTCAGGCCGTACTTTCGCGCGATGGCGTTCCACAGCGGCGCGGCCTGCGCCTTCTTCGCGCTTGCCGTGCCGCTGGCCCGGTCGCCCGCCGCGCGCTGGCTGTGGGCCCCCTTGCACTTCTTCTTGTGCGAGAGCTGGTTCGCCCAGGCGGCGTAGTGGTTGTCGGCGGACGCGGACGCCTGCCACGCGCTCTTGAGCGCGGTGGTCAGCTCACCGTGGTTGGGCAGCTTGTCGACCTGGAGCCCGGACAGCCGGGTGACCAGGTCGTTGCGCTGCTTGGCCGCGTTGTGCAGGTCGGTGGCCGCCTGGTCGAGGTTCCGGCAGGCCCCGACGTCGGCGACCGCCTTGATCACCGCGCCGCGGCTGTTGCCGCTGTCGGCGAGGAGCTTGTCGAGCGCGACAGCCTGCCCCTTGGCCGGGTCGACGGGCGCGGACGCCGACTTCGAGGGCTCCTCGGCCGGGGCGGTCGCCGCGACGGTCTTGTTGTCATTGTTCTTGCTGTCGCTGTCGCCACCCGCGCCGAGCAGGGCACCGGCTCCGATACCGACGACGGCGATGATCACGCCGACGGCCGCGATGAGCGGCACGCGTGACGGGGGACGGCCACCGCCACCGCCGCCGCGCCGCTCGGCCGCCCGACCCACGGGTGCGCCCGGCGCCTTCGCGACGTCGAACTGCGGCAGCTGCTGGGTGGACTCGGCGCCGCCCATGTCGTTGCGGAAGAGGTTGTCGAACTCGGCCGGCGTCTGCCGGTCACCGCCGGGTGCGCCCGACTGCGCCCCGTACGGCTCCGGACCCGGACCGCCAGGCGCCGGCGAGAGGTACTGGGTGGCCTGTTCGTCGGGGCCCGCAGCGGACGGCGCGGACCCGACGGGCTGCCCAAGGAACCGGGTCGCGTCGTCCGCGGGCACCGCGGGCGGCGGCCCTCCCGGCGCCACCGGCGGGATGTACTGGGTCGCCCCGTCATCGGCGGCGACGGGCGGTATGTACTGCGTGGCGCCCTCGTCGGCGGGCGGCAGAGGCCCGGCGTGCGGTACGGGTTGTGCGTGCTGGGGCGCCTGCTGTTTGTTCATGCCGTACGGAGACGCCGGCGCGCCCTCGGGCGGCAGCGGCCCGGCTCCGGAGCCCGCGGGCGCCTCAGGCGGCAGCGGCTGCCCCTGCGCGGCCTGCGGCTGCGATGCCGAGGTCCCGCCCCAGCCCGGCTGCGGGACGGCAGGCTCCCAGGACGGCTGTGTTCCCGTAGCCCCCCAGGTCGGCCCCGCTTCGGTGCCCCAGGTCTGGGTGGACGGCGCCTGGGCCGGCTGTCCCGGCCCCCACGGTCCGCCCCAGGCCTGGCCGCCCGCCGGGGCTGCATGACCGTCGGAGGGCAGCACGATGCCTTCGTGCGCGGGCCGCGCCGAGGGCTCCTCGCCCTGTCCACTCTGCGTCACCGGGACTCCTACGAACGGGGGACTTTCGGAATCGTCGGCTCACGCTACCGGGTCCCCCGAGCCACATGCCACGCCGGACAGGGCGTGATCGCCCCCTCGGGCACCGGCCGTAACAAAATCGCCGCTCAAGACGCTGTTCATGTCCCGCGTCCCGAAAAAGTGCGCGGCAGAGGAGTCGAGCGGCTCCGCGTGCGGGCCGACCGACTCCTGCCAACGCGACGGGGACGAACCGCCTTCCGCGCTACGACGATCCCACCCAGGACCGGGGCGGAGCCCCGTGACGGTGTCCCCGGCCCCGGGTCGGGTTCACGCCGCCGCCGTCAACTCCAGCCGCGCCCCGAACTCCCGCACCACCGTCTCGTCCCGGTACGGCTCCAACCGCTGGTGGAAGTCCTCCAGGTACTCGGCGCCGCGGTTGGAACGCAGCGTGCCGAGCAGTTCCACCGCCCTCAGGCCCGTGGCGCAGGCCTGTTCCACCTCGCGCTGTTGCACCTGCGCGGTGGCGAGCAGGACGAACCCGATCGCCCGGCGCCGGGCCCGGGACTCGGGATGTCCGGCGAGGGACTCCTCCGCGTACCGCGCCGCCTCCTCGGCCTGGCCCAAGTCCCGGTGACAGTGCGCCAGTTCGTCCGCCAGATACGCGTGGTCGAAGTGGGCGATCCACGCCGGGTCGTCCCCGGACGCCGCGTCGGCCGACTCCAGCGCCCTGACCGCACGGCCGGACGCGATCTGCGCGGCTCGCGCGTCTCCCATCAGCGCGTGCCCACGCGCCTCGGCGGCGCAGAACATCGCATCCGCCCGAGGGGTCACCCGCCCGCGCGCCCCCTCCTGCGCCGCACGCGCCAACTGTGCGATCTCCCGGGGGTTTCCGAGCTGCGCCGCGAGATGGCTCATGGAGGCGGCGAGGACGTACCCTCCGTACCCCCGGTCACCCGCCGCCTGCGCGAGGCGCAGCGACTGGATGTAGTACCGCTGGGCCAGCCCGGGCTGCCCGGTGTCGACGGCCATGTACCCGGCGAGCTCCGTCAACCGAGCTACGGCTGCGAAGAGTTCACGCCCCACGGCCTCCCGGTACGAGCCCGCCAGCAGCCCCGAGACGACGCTGTTCAGGTAGTGCACGACGACCGGACGCACATGCCCGCTGCCGTACTGGTGGTCCAGTTCGACCAGCGCCTGGGTCATCGCACGTACCGCCGCCACGTCCGAGGACCCCACCCGTGGCCCTGCGGAGCGCGCGACCTGTGCGTCCGGTGTGGAGATCAGCCAGTCGCGGCTCGGTTCGACGAGCGCCGACGCGGCGACCGACGAGCCGGACAGGAAGTCGCGGCGGCCGACGTCGCTGCGCCACAGCTCACAGACCTGCTCGATGGCGCCGAGCACCGTCGGCGAGAACTGCAGTCCCACGCCCGACGCGAGGTTCTTGCCGTTGGCCATGCCGATCTCGTCGATCGTGACCGTGCGCGCCAGCTTGCGGCCGAGCGCCTCCGCGATGACGGCCGGGGCCCGACCGCGTGGCTGCTGTCCGCGCAACCAACGGGCCACGGACGTCTTGTCGTAGCGCAGGTCGAGGCCGTGTTCCGCACCGCACATGTTGACCCGGCGGGCCAGCCCCGCGTTGGAGCAACCCGCTTCCTGAATGAGCGCCTGCAGTCGTTCGTTCGGCTGCCGCGCGACAAGAGGCCTTGCGGCCATGGCGTAACCCCCATATTCATGGCTCGGTTCGCCTCCAGGGCGTACCCCTTCGGCTCACTCGCCGTATGGCTGCGGTGCCTGCCCGTGCACCGAGTTGACGTGTCTTCATCCGTCGGCCCTTCCGGAACGTCCCTCTGTGCACCGAAAAGACCCGACCCGGAAGATCAATGCCCCGCGGACATACCGCTGATGCCAGACATGCCAGGATTGCCGGGGTAAAGACTGACGCCGTACCCCACACGTGGTTACCCAGCCCCTGTCGCCGATCCTCTTGCGCGCCCCCGCCCGTGCACCCGTGCGCCCCGACCATGGGGGCGGTGCTCCTCCCCGGCGCATGTGAGATAAAAGGGACATGCCCGCCATCCATTCCCGGGGCGGCAATGGCGACGGAGGGGACAGGCGTAACCCCCGGTGACAGCTGGAGTTGAGTTCATCGTGGAAGAGACCATCGCGGGGCCTGCAACTGCCCACATCCCGAAGCGGCGTGGCGATTCGATCCCGGAAGCTGCCGTGCGTTACGTCGAGGAGCGTCACTGGGACGTGTTCCCCGGCACCTGGCTGGAGGTCGCCGACGGGACGCAGCACTGCTCCTGCGGCGAGCCTGCGTGCCCGGCACCCGGCGCACACCCGGCGCACGGCGACTGGGCGACGCAGGCGACCGGCAGCGCGACCGTCGCGCGCGGTCTGTGGTCCGAGCGGCCGACCGCCTCGATCCTGCTGCCCGTGGGGCGTACGTTCGACGCGATCGACGTGCCGGAGACCGCCGGCCTCCTCGCCCTCGCGCGCATGGAACGCATGGGGCTGACGCTCGGACCGGTGATCCTCGCGCCGGACCGGCGCATGCAGTTCTTCGTGCTCCCCGGCGCGGCGGCCAAGGTCCCCCATCTGCTGCGGCAGTTGGGCTGGCCCCCCTCCTCCCTCGATCTGGTCGCCCTGGGCGAAGGCACGTACGTGGCCGCACCGCCCACGCGGTACGGGTCGCGAGGGGCCGCGCAGTGGGTCTGCCGGCCGACGTCCGAGAACCGCTGGCTGCCGGACGCGGAGGCGTTGATCTCATCCTTGGCCTATGCCTGCGCGCGGGATCGGTAGGCGCCGCGAGCTACGCCGTCGAGAACTGCCGATCGGCGGCCGTGAGTCGATTGTGGCTGGTCACGCCCACGCGTCGAGCCGTACGAGCGTTACCACCCTGTGCCCGTTACGGGTGCTCCTGCCCCCTAAGGTGTTCGTATGAACAAGGTTGGGGCGGGCACGGCCGCCGTACGGGTCCAGGGGCTGTGGAAGCGGTTCGGCGAACAGGTCGCCGTATCCGGGATCGATCTGGAGCTTCCCGCGGGGCGGTTCGTCGGACTCGTCGGCCCGAACGGAGCCGGGAAGACCACCACCCTTTCCATGGTCACGGGGCTGCTCCGGCCCGACCAGGGAACCGTCGAGATCGCCGGCCATGACGTGTGGCGCGACCCGGTCGCGGTGAAGGCCCGCATCGGCGTCCTGCCCGAGGGACTCCGGCTCTTCGAACGCCTCTCCGGGCGTGAACTCCTCGCGTACACAGGCAGACTGCGCGGGCTGCCCGGCGCCGAGGTCGACAAGCGGGCCACCCAGTTGCTCGACGTCCTCGATCTGGCCGGGGCTCAGCACAAGCTCGTCGTCGATTACTCGACCGGTATGCGCAAGAAGATCGGGCTGGCCGCCGCCCTTCTCCACAACCCCGAAGTCCTCTTCCTCGACGAGCCGTTCGAGGGGGTCGATCCGGTCTCCGCGCAGACCATCCGAGGCGTCCTGGAGCGGTACACCGCCTCCGGCGCCACCGTCGTCTTCTCCTCCCACGTCATGGAGCTGGTCGAGTCGCTGTGCGACTGGGTGGCGGTGATGGCCGCGGGGCGTATCCGCGCGCACGGCCCGCTCGCCGACGTCCGCGGTGATGCGCCCACCCTCCAGCAGGCGTTCCTGGAGCTGGTGGGCGCGGGCAGCCGCACCGCCGGGGCCGACCTCGACTGGCTCGGCGGCGGCGCCCGATGAGCAACGCCGGCCTCACCTCGACCGTCGTACGGCTGAAACTCTCCCTCCTGCGCAACGGACTGCGGCAGTCCACCGGACGGCGGGCCGCGTACATCACATCCGTCGTCTTCACGCTCCTGTTCGCCGCGCTGCAGTTGCTCGGACTGATCCTCCTGCGCGGCAACGCGCACGCCGGCACCATCGCGGTGCTGAGCACGGCGGTCCTGGCGCTCGGCTGGGCGGTGATGCCGCTGTTCTTCCCGAGCGGCGACGAGACGCTCGACCCCACCCGCCTGGTGATGCTGCCGTTGCGCCCTCAGCCCCTCGTACGGGCGCTGCTGACGGCGTCCCTGGTCGGTATCGGCCCGCTGTTCACACTGTGCCTGTTGGCGGGTTCGGTGATCTCCGTGGCGCACGGGGTGGCCGGTCATGTCACCGGCGTCGTCGCCGTCGTCCTCGCACTGCTGGTGTGCGTGGCGCTCGCGCGGACCGTCGCCGCCGCCAACATCCGGCTGCTGTCCAGCCGCAAGGGCCGTGATCTGGCCGTCCTGAGCGGCCTCGTCATCGCGGTCGGCGCGCAGGTGGTCAACTTCGGCGCGCAGCGCCTGGGTTCCGCCGGGCTGTCCCAGCTCGATCCGGCGTGGAAGGTACTTCGCTGGGTGCCGCCCGCCTCCGCCATCGACGCCGTCGACTCCGCGAGCCGTGGTTCCTACGGCGTCAGCGCCGCCCAGCTCGCGCTGAGCGTGGCGGCGCTGGCGGGTCTGCTGGCCCTGTGGTCGCGCAGCCTGACGAAGCTGATGACATCGCCGGACGAGTCCACGCTCCAGCCGACCGAGCCGGGGCCCCGCGAGCGCTCCTCGACGAACCTGTCCCGACTGCTGCCCACGGGCCGCACCGGCACGGTGATGGAACGCAGCCTGCGCTACATGTGGCGTGACCCCAAGACCAAGGCGGCCTGGGTGACCTCACTGGCGATCGGGATGATCGTGCCGGTCTTCAATGCCCTCCAGGGCACCGGCTCGGTCTACTTCGCCTGCTTCGCGGCGGGGATGCTCGGCATCCAGATGTACAACCAGTTCGGGCAGGACACGTCCGCGTTCTGGATGGTCGCGATGACGATCTCCTCCCCCCGGGACGCGTACGCGGAGCTGCGCGGCCGGGCGCTGGCGCTGCTACTGGTCACGGTGCCGTACGCCACCCTCGTCAGCGTCGTGACGACCGCGATCCTCGGCGCCTGGGCGAAGCTGCCCGAGACGCTCGGACTCTCCTTCGCACTGCTCGGCGCGATGCTGGCCACGGGCGCCTGGACCTCGGCCCGCTTCCCGTACTCGATACCGCAGGAGGGCTACAAGAACGTGGCCCCCGGACAGACCGGGATCGCCTGGATCTCCATCTTCGGCGGCATGGTCTCGGCATCCCTGCTGTCCGTACCGGTGATCGTGGCGATGATCTGGCTGAACGTCACCGCGGACGGCAGCGAGTGGACCTGGCTGCTGCTGCCTTTGGGCGCCGTCTACGGGGTGCTGATCCTCCTCCTCGGCCTTCGCCTCGCGGCACCACGCACGGCGCGGCGGCTGCCGGAGATCCTCACGGCGGTCAGCAAGGGCTAGTGCCACGGCGGTCACGGTGTGGGCAGCGAGTCCAGGAACGGTTCGATCGCCGCGCGCCATGCCTCCGGCTGGTCGTAGTGGACGAGGTGGCCGGCGTCGGCCACCTCCGCGTACCGGCCGTGCGGCAGGACGCGCACCATCTCCTGCGCCTCCGCCCGGCCCAGCTGGCCGTCGAGGCCACGCAGGACGAGGGCCGGGCACCGCACCTGTGCCAGTTCCTCCCAGTGCGCGTCGTACACCCAGGTCTCGCGGGACCTCAGCATCTGCTCCGGTTCGAAGACCGGCCGCCAGCCGTCCTCGGACTCGGCCATCACCTCGGCGTAGAACGCGCCGCGGGCCGGGTTCGGGCGCTCCACCCAAGGGTCGTCCTCGCCGAACCACTTCCGTACGTCGCCGAGTGTGGCGAAGGGGAGGGGCCAGGACGTGAACCAGTCCTCCCACTCGTGCTGCGAGGCGGCGCCCAGCGCTGAGGCGCGCATGTCGCAGATGATCAGGCCGCGCACCAGATCGGGGCGTTTGGCGGCGAGCTGCCAGGCCGTCAGGGCGCCCATGGCGTGGCCGATGAGGACGGCCGGGGCGAGGCCGAGCTGGTCGAGGGCGGCCTCGACGTCGTCCGTGTAGGCCTCTCGGGTGTACCTTCCCCCGGGCGGCTTGTCGCTCTGGCCATGGCCGCGCTGGTCCAGCGCGACGGCACGGTGTCGCTCGGAGAGCCAGCGGGCGGTGGACGCCCAGTGTGAGGCACGGCCCATGAGGCCGTGCAATAACAGCACGCCCGGCGCCCGCTCGGCCTCGCCGGCCTTGGGGGGATCGGCGAACTCCCACGCGGCGAGGCGTACGCCGCCCGCTCCGGTCACGTCGATGCGCCGCACCATCGTCCTGGAACCCCCCTGGCTCCGCTCGGCCCGCTCGCTTCCGCTTCAAGCGGCCGGCCCATGTCCTCGTCGTACTTGCCGCTGTCGTCACTGCTTGTGCCGGACGTTGCCGGTCACCACTGTCGCGGGTGGCCGCCACCGTCACAGCGCGCGGTCCGGTCGGACCGCGGCCTCACGCTATCGAATAGCCATTCGAGAGCGCTGCTTCCCACGACAACACCCCACCTTCGAGTGACCCTCCACGAGGATTGACCGTCGCCTCCGTGGGGAGATCTTCTGCGGGAGGCGGACCGCTCGGGGAAAACCGGTCCGAGGGGGATGACCCTGAGAGCTCGGGGCTCCGGGTCAGCACAGGGGAGGACAGGCCCCGGCGCCCGAGAGCGCCGGGGCCCTCCTCATGTCGGCGGCGCATCTTCCCGCCCCTTTCCCGGCCAGGTGACACCGCGGTCACCGTCCGCCCAAGAGCCCTCCGGTCATATGCCTCACGCGACAGCCTCGCACGGGAAGCACCCGGGTGCGCCGGTTCCGGAGACTGAATCTTGATTGCAGTAAGATCGCGGAATCATCACAACTTCCCCTGGAATCAGGACAGTTGAGGGGTGGCTCGAACCACTTCGGAGCAGTCAGGGCCGTACTGCCTCGAAGGTCACCACCGCGCGGACACGGGCCGGCCTCCGGAAATCAGGGCCGCGCCGGAAGAGACGAGTTCAGCGCTTGGCCACGAAGACGTGGGAGGCGATGTCCGCCTCCAGCTCGGCCGCCTCGCCGCCGCTGCCGACCAGGACACCGCCCGCGGCCTTCGTCACACTGACCACCGAGCCGGGCTGCACGCCCGCCCGCCGCAGCGTGTACATGAGCTGTGCGTCCGTCTGGATGGGCTCGCCGATACGCCGTACGACGACCGTCTTGCCGTCCGCGCCCGGATCCAGCTCCGCCAGCGACACCATGCCCTCGTCCAGGAACGGGGCCGCGCCGTCCCGCTCGCCCAGCTCGTCCAGGCCCGGGATCGGGTTCCCGTACGGCGACTCGGTGGGGTGACGCAGCAGCTCCAGGACGCGGCGCTCGACGGCCTCGCTCATCACGTGCTCCCAGCGGCACGCCTCGGCGTGCACCTGCTCCCACTCCAGTCCGATCACGTCGACCAGCAGGCACTCGGCCAGGCGGTGCTTGCGCATCACGCGGGTGGCGAGGCGGCGCCCCTCGTCCGTGAGCTCCAAGTGGCGGTCGGAGGCGACCGCCACCAGACCGTCGCGCTCCATCCGCGCCACCGTCTGGCTGACCGTCGGGCCGCTCTGGTCAAGCCGCTCCGCGATACGGGCGCGCATGGGGACCACACCTTCCTCCTCCAGCTCGAGGATGGTGCGGAGATACATCTCCGTGGTGTCGATCAATCCGGACATACGTGCCCCTCGATGAGATCTGCCGGAGGCTCGACGGCTCACCGGCGCGTGCGCTGGCCCTGGACTCAATTCTGACGCATCCCACTGACAACCGGGGCGCGAGCGACGGAGCCGGAAGGGTACGGACGGGGGCCACGGGTGTGGCGCCGACTCCCGGGCGGGGCCCGTCGGCCACCCCGCGCCGGACGCACCCCGCGAAGCTCTCGCGCCGGCCCCCGGGTCCCTCGGAGCTCGGGCGCAGGGGGCGTGCGGCCGGTATTGACATCGCAGTGGTCCAGACCGCACCGTGATCCGCGACACGGGCCGTCATGGGCGCCGGTGGGACCGAGACTTCGAAGGGGCATCGCCGATGAGCGAGGAGCCGAGAGGCGGGAACGAGCTGGCCGGCAGGTTCTTCGACGCGGCGATCGGGCTGCTGCGGCGCGTGCGGGACGAGGAAGCGAAGTCGATCACGGCGGCCGGCACCCTGATCGCGGACACCGTCGCCTCCGGCGGCCGGCTGTTCGCCTTCGGCGCCGGGCACTCGTCGCTGGCCGCGCAGGACCTCGTCTACCGCGCCGGTGGCCTCGCCCTGATGAACCTGCTCGCGGTTCCCGGCGTCGTCGGTGTCGACGTCATGCCGGCGACCCTGGGCTCGGCGCTGGAGCAGGTCGAGGGCCTGGCAGGCGCGGTCCTGGACACCAGCCCGCTCCGCTCCGGCGACCTCCTGGTGGTCATCTCCCTGTCCGGCCGCAACGCGCTCCCCGTGGAGTTGGCGATGAACGCCCGCGCGCTCGGCGTCAAGGTCATCGGGGTGACGTCGGTGGCCTACGCCTCCGAGACGACGTCGAGGCACGCCTCCGGCACGTACCTCAAGGACCACTGCGACATCGTCCTCGACTCGAAGGTCGCGGTGGGCGACGCGGAGCTCAGCCTCGACAGCGTCTCCGCGCCCTTCGCCCCCGCCTCCACCGTCGTCACCACGGCCCTGCTCCAGGCGGTCATGGCCACGGCCGCGGGCGCACTCGCCGACCGCGGCGTCGAACCACCGCTGCTGAGGTCGGGGAACGTCGACGGCGGCCACGAGTGGAACCGCCGGATCCTGCGGGAGTACGGCGACCGGATCTTCTGGCAGGCCTAGGGCACCCATAAGCGCTACACCCCCGGCGTCCCCGGCGTGTTCGGTGCCCCCTCCAGCCGGTCGGCCAGGTCCAGCGCGGCGGCGATCCGCACCGCCACGTCCTGCGCGTACATCGCGTCGGCCCGTTCGAAAGGGCTGCGCCCGGCACCCCGCAGAAACGTCACGACGCCGAGCGTCCGGCCCCGGCTGCGCAGCACCACGCACAGCGCGTGCACCGCGTCCGCGGGCCACTGCCGGGCGAGCGTCCACTGGCGCGCCCGCTCCGGGTCGACGGCGCCCGCTGCGGCCCGGACGGACCCGACGCGCTCCACGCACTGCAGGGCCGGGTGCCCCTCGCCGTAGGGCACGGGCAGTCCCGCCTCCCCGGTGAGCGCGCTCGGCCCCGGCCCGCCCGCCGGCGTCTCGGCGACCCGTACCAGGCGCACCGGCCCGTGTCCGTCCGCCACCGAACCCCCGATCACCCGGTCGATCAGCGCGTGGTCGGCGAACCCGGCGAGCGCGAAGTCCAGTTGGACGGTGGCCGCCTCCCGCGGGTCCTCGCATTCGGCGGCGGTCCGCGCGGCGCGGTGCAACTGGTTGGCACGGAAACGCAGCAGCGCCGCCTCCTGCTCTCCCCGCTTGGCCTCGGTGACGTCCTCGAACAACCACCCCACCCCCAGCGGAACCGGTTCTTCCGTAAGTGGGGAGGCCAGCCGCAGGAAGCCGCTGCGCCAGCACCGCCGCTCCTCACCCTCGGCGGTCCGCACACTCACCCACATCTCGGCGGGAGCGGGCGGGGCGCCCTCGGCGAGCACATGGGTCAGCGCGCTCTCCAGTTCCTCGACCCCCTGGGCGAGCAGATCACCGAGGGGCCGTCCGAGCATGGCCGTACGCCCGGCGCCGAACGCGCGGGCCGCGTGGGCGTTGACGACGGCGGGCCGCAGATCGACGTCCACGAGCACCACACCCCAGCTCGCGTCCTCGAACAGGGCCTCGCTCAGCGCGATGGACCGTTCGAGGTCGATCTGCGTGTGAACCTCGCTGAAGGCGCAGTAGACCCCGGCGGGCCGCCCGCCCGGCCCCCGCACCGCCGCCGACTGGATCCGTACGAGCACCCGCCCGCCGTCCTTGGTGAGCAGCGCGAACTCGTGCACATGACGCCCGGGGGACTCCATCGCGGACATCAGCCGCGCCTCGACCTCCGCGGCGTCGGCGGTCCGCACGGCCCATCCGGCGAACCCACGCCGCCCCACGGCCTGGGTGGCCGACCAGCCGAGGATCCGCTCGGCCTCCCGGTTCCAGTGGGTCACGACCCCGTCGGCGTCGAAGGCGCACAAGGCCGCGTCCATCCCGTCGAGGAGCGCGGCGAGAAGATCCGAGCCGTCCCGCTCGGGCTCACCCGGACCCCGCTCGTCCGTGGTCCCCCTATGCCGGGAAGTACTCACCTGAACCCCCTGCAGGCTGTTACGTCCGCACGTACAGCGCGTTAGCTCATTCGCCATCATTCAACTCGAACGTGACGCAGCCCACATCTGCTTCGCGAAAGTTTGGAGTGAAATCCTCACATCCAGCCGTCCCCGCCCCACGGACCCGGCAGCGACCTGGGGCTTCCGGTTCGAGGAATCGGACGGTTGCCGCAGCGGGCGACCGACCCGGGGGACACCGCTGCGCCATACGGCCTGAAGCGCGGCCTGTCACTCTCTCGAAAATCCGGTTGATCGAGCCCCGAGCGGTTCCTAGGCTCTTGTTCACAGCGAAAGGAGGTGGTTCGGCGAATGTATGAAAACCGGACAGCTGAGGTGGCTGCGGGCTAGCGGCCCGCCGTCGTACTCACTTCGGCGCCGGACCAGCGCGTGCCAGTTGCGCGCAGCCGGCCAATCCAACGCAGTCACCCGACCCGCGAGCTCGCCGGTACGTCCGGCCGGCTTCTCCGCCAGCAGGCGGAGGGACCCGAGCTCGCGGGTCGTCCGCGTGTACGGGCGGCCGCACCGCATGTTCAGGGGCTGAGGCGTTCCACCCGCCATGTCCCGTCAGGCTCGGCGACATAGCGCAGCCGGTCGTGGAGGCGGTTCTCGCGGCCCTGCCAGAACTCGACCGTGCTCGGGGCGATACGGAAACCGCCCCAGTGCGGCGGGACCGGGACCTGGGAGCCCTCGGGGTAGCGGGCGCTCAGCTCCTCGTACGCCGTATCGAGTCCGGTACGGGAGTGGATGACCGAGGACTGGGCGCTGGCCCACGCGCCCAACTGGGAGCCGTGCGGGCGTGTGCGGAAGTAGGCGGCCGTCTCGTCGCGGCCGGTGCGGCGCGCCGTGCCGGTGACGACCACCTGGCGGGCGATCGGGTGCCAGGGGAAGAGCAGCGCGATGTGGGGGTTGACCGCCAGCTCGCGCGCCTTGCGGGAGCCGTAGTTGGTGTAGAAGACGAACCCTTGTTCGTCGTACTGCTTCATGAGGACCGTGCGTGAGCTGGGGCGTCCGTCCTCGTCAGCCGTGGAGACGACCATCGCGTTCGGCTCGTAGATCATCCCCTGCACGGCGGCCTGTGCGGCCTGCCTGAACCATCGGGCGAACTGGTCCATGGGGTGGGCGGCGAGCGACGACTCGTCGAGTCCTTCGGCGCGGTAGTGCAGCCGCATCTCGGCGGGGTCGGAGACCAGGTCCTCGATGGGGCCCCTGGCCGCCCGTTCGACGATGGGTTCCAGTGGCTTGTCCGCGGCAGCGGGTTCAAAACCGCGTCCAGCCGCGGGTTCGGGTGCGGGTTCGTCCGGGAAGCGGTCGGTCACGCGGTCATCTTGCCGTATGGGGCCGACCACTCGGTGAGTGTGGTTCATCACTGCGTGGCACCGAGTGCCGCATGCTCTCCCCAAAGGTGGCACTCGGGGATATCGTGCTGATGCCGCTCGGGTCGGATGACCGACGACCGATCGGGGCATCACCGGAGTACCGTTTCGGACCGCGCATTTGCGAGAACGACCGCGAATGACCATGGACCCCACATCACGAGGAGCCGCCTGATGTCCGACTTCGTACCCGGGCTCGAGGGAGTCGTCGCGTTCGAGACGGAGATCGCCGAGCCGGACAAGGAAGGCGGCGCCCTGCGGTACCGGGGCGTCGACATCGAGGAACTGGTCGGCCACGTCTCGTTCGGCAACGTCTGGGGGCTGCTCGTCGACGGCTCCTTCAACCCCGGGCTACCGCCCGCCGAACCCTTCCCGATCCCGGTGCACTCGGGTGACATCCGCGTGGACGTGCAGTCGGCGCTCGCCATGCTCGCACCGGTGTGGGGGCTCAAGCCGCTCCTGGACATCGACGCCGGACAGGCCCGCGACGACCTGGCCCGCGCCGCCGTGATGGCGCTGTCGTACGTCGCCCAGTCGGCGCGTGGCCAGGGCCTGCCGATGGTGCCGCAGCGCGAGATCGACAAGGCGCACTCCATCGTCGAGCGGTTCATGATCCGCTGGCGCGGCGAGCCGGATCCCAAGCACGTCGCGGCCGTGGACGCCTACTGGACGTCGGCCGCCGAGCACGGCATGAACGCCTCCACGTTCACGGCCCGCGTCATCGCGTCCACCGGCGCCGACGTGGCCGCCGCATTGTCCGGCGCCGTGGGCGCGATGTCCGGGCCGCTGCACGGTGGTGCGCCCTCCCGTGTCCTCGGCATGATCGAGGAGATCGAGCGCACCGGTGACGCGGAAGCGTATGTGAAGCAGGCCCTCGACAGGGGCGAGCGGCTGATGGGTTTCGGCCACCGGGTGTACCGGGCAGAGGACCCGCGGGCGCGGGTGCTGCGCCGGACCGCCCGGGAGCTGGGCGCGCCCCGCTTCGAGGTGGCCGAGGCACTGGAGAAGGCGGCTCTGGAGGAGCTGCACAACCGCCGCCCCGACCGCGTCCTCGCCACGAACGTCGAGTTCTGGGCGGCGATCATGCTCGACTTCGCCGAGGTCCCGGCGCACATGTTCACGTCGATGTTCACCTGTGCCCGTACGGCCGGCTGGTCCGCGCACATCCTGGAACAGAAGCGCACCGGCAGGCTGGTGCGCCCGTCCGCGCGTTATGTGGGCCCGGGCCCGCGCAGCCCCCGGGAGATCGAGGGATACGCGGACATCTCTCGCTGAGGGCCGTCCCGTAGGACCCGCTGGTGCCCACAAGTAGCCGCTAACGCTCCGGGCCTGGGCCCAGCGCGTGTTCCAGCAGCAGGGCCCACTGCGTCACCACCCGCTCCCGGCGGCCGGCGTCGTCGGTGAGGAGGTTCGCCAGGCCCAGGCCGCGGGCCATGTCCAGCAGGCCCTGGACCGTCTCGCGCACGCCAGGGCGGGACTCGTCGGCGCCGAGGAGGTCGACGGCGATGCGGTGGGTCTCGCGGCCGACGCGGGCCTCCAGCTCCGTCACGCGCGGGCGCAGTTGGTCCTCGTTGGAGGCGGCGACCCACAGGTGCAGGGCCGCGCGGAACAGCGGCCCGGTGTACAGGTCCACGAGGGCCGCGACCACCGCCCGGCGGTCGGCGGCGCCCTGCGGGAACAGCGCCCGTATCGCCGTGGAGCGCTCCTCGGCGACGTACTCGACGGCCGCCGTGAACAGGTCCTCGCGGGTGGGGAAGTGGTGCTGGGCGGCGCCCCGGGAGACCCCCGCGCGTTCGGCGACGACCAGGACCGTGGAGCCCGCCCAGCCGTGTTCGGCGAGGCAGGCCACGGCGGCCTCCAGGAGCCGCTGCCGGGTCGCCCGGCTACGGTCCTGTTTGGGAACACGTTCGACCGTGTTCACACCACCCATGCGGGGTCCCGTCGTTCGAGGAAGGCCGTCATCCCCTCGCGGGCCTGCGGGGAGGAGAACAGCCGGGCCGAGAGCGCGGTGAGGTCGGCCGCGTCCCGGTCGAAGGTCTCCAGCACACTAGCGGTGAGCAGTCGTTTGGTCTCGGCCAGGCCCTGGGGTGAGGCCCGGCGCAGCCCGTCGAGCACCGGCGCGAGCACCGCGTCGACGTCCTCGCCCGCGGCCGTGAGCAGCCCGGTGCGTACGGCCTCGGCGGCGTCGAGGCGTTCGCCGGTGAGGTAGTAGCGGGCGAGGGCGCGGGGGTCGGTGCGCGGCAGCAGCGGCAGGGAGATGACGGCGGGGGCGACGCCGATGCGTACCTCCGTGAAGGCGAAGGTGGCGTCGGTGGAGGCGGCGGCGATGTCGCAGGCGCCCAGCAGTCCCAGGCCGCCCGCCCGCACATGCCCCCGCACCCGGGCGACGACGGGTTTGGGCAGCTCGATGATCTGCCGCAGCAGCCCGACCAGTGCTTCCGGCGGCGGAGGGTTGCGCAGGTCGGCACCCGCGCAGAAGGTGTTCCCGGTGTGGGTGAGGACGACGGCGCGGGTGTCGCGGTCCGTGCCGCGGCGGGTCAGCTCCTCGGCTAGGTCGCCGACGAGCGCGGCCGACAGGGCGTTGCGGTTGCCGGGCGAGTCGAGGGTGAGGGTGCTGACGCCGCGGTCGTGCGCGGTGCGGACGAGACCGGTCATGGCCGATTCCTCAGCTCCCTGCGGAGGATCTTCCCGGAGGCGGCCCGCGGCACCCCGTCGATGAAGGTGACCTTCCGGACGCGCTTGTAGGGGGCGACGCGTTCGGCGACGTAGCTCATGACCTCCTCTTCGGTGAGGTCGTCCGCGTCCGGTCCGCGCACCAGGAAGGCGTGCGGGACCTCGTTGTGGTCTTCGTGGACGCCGATGACGGCGGCATCCGCGATCTTCGGGTGGGTCAGCAGCAGGGCCTCCAGTTCGGCGGGGGCCACCTGGAAACCCTTGTACTTGATGAGTTCCTTGACGCGGTCGACGACGAACAGCCAGCCGTCGGCGTCGACGCGGCCGACATCCCCGGTGTGCAGCCAGCCGTCCTGGTCGATCAGCGCGTCGGTCGCCTCGGGCTGTCCCAGGTAGCCCTTCATCACCTGGGGGCCCCGGATGGCGATCTCGCCGGCCTCGCCCACACCGAGGTCCTTGTCGGGGTCGTCGAGGGAGAGGATGCGCATCTCGGTGCCCGCGATGAGCTTGCCGACCGTCCCCGGTGGCGGGTCAGATACGCCCAGGGGGACGACGTGCGTGCCGGGTGACAGTTCCGTCATGCCGTAGGCCTGGCCGATCGACGGCAGCCCGAGCCTGAGGGAGCAGGCCGCCGCCAGGTCCGCGTCCAGGGGCGCGGCGGCGCAGGTGACGTGCTTCAGGGACGACAGGTCGTACCCGTCGACGGCGGGGTGCTTGGCGAGGGCGAGGACGATCGGCGGGGCGACGTACAGCGTCGTGATGCGGTGCTTCTCGATGGCGGCCAGGAACGTCTCCAGGTCGAAGCGGGGCAGCACGACGACCGTGGCGCCCAGCCTGAGGGGCGCGTTCATCAGGGCGGTCAGCCCGTAGATGTGGAAGAACGGCAGGACGGCGAGGACACGGTCACCGGGGGCGGCCGGCACCAGAGGTTCGAGCTGGGCGAGGTTCGTGGCGATCGAGCGGTGGGTGAGCATCACGCCCTTGGGGATGCCCGTCGTCCCCGACGAGTACGGGAGCGCGGCGATGTCCTCGGCGGGGTCGATGCGGACCTCGGGTTCGGGCGCGTTCGTGGCCAGCATGTCGAGCAGGGAGCGGTGGCCGGGCGCCCTGTCGCACACGAAGATCTCCCGTATGCCGCCCGCGCGTTCGGCGGCCGTGCGCGCCGTCTCCAGGAACGGTGACACGGTGACGATCCAGCGGGCGTCCGAGTCGCGTAGCTGCCGCGCGAACTCGTCCGCCGTGGCGAGGGGGTGCACGGTCGTGACCGACGCGCCCGCGCGCGTGGCGCCGTAGAAGGCGATCGGATAGGCGATCGTGTTGGCGCTGTGCAGGGCGAGCACGTCGCCCTTGCGTACGCCCGCCTCGGCGAAGGCGGCGGCCAGCTGCCGGTGGAACCGGTCGACTTGCGCGTACGTGAGAGTGGTGCCGTCCACGCCGTCGATCAGGGCGGGCAGCTCACCGTATGCGGCGGCCCGGCTCAGGACCGCCTCGTGGATGGGAAGGTCGACGGCCGGGACGTCTGCGTACTGGCTGCGGAACACGGTTCCTCCTCGTACGACTGCACGGATCTGCACGGTCCTGCACGGTCCTGCACGGCTCTGTACGGCAGTTGAGGACTAGTAGGACTTCGGCAGGCCCAGGGTCTGGTGGGAGACGTAGTTGAGGATCATCTCCCGGCTCACCGGCGCGATACGAGCCACGCGTGAGGCCGTGACGAGGGAGGCGAGTCCGAACTCCCGGGTGAGGCCGTTGCCGCCGAGGGTGTGCACGGCCTGGTCCACGGCTTTCACACAGGCCTCCCCGGCGGCGTACTTGGCCATGTTGGCGGCCTCTCCGGCGGCCATGTCGTCCCCGGAGTCGTACAGGAAGGCGGCCTTCTGCATCATCAGGCGGGCCAGTTCGAGGTCGATGTGGGCCTGCGCGAGGGGGTGCGCTATCGCCTGGTGGGCGCCGATCGGCTGCTTCCAGACGGTACGGTCGCGCGCGTACTCGACGGCCCGGGACAGCGCATAGCGGCCCATGCCGATCGCGAACGCGGCGGTCATGACGCGCTCGGGGTTGAGGCCCGCGAAGAGCTGGAGCAGTCCCGCGTCCTCTTCGCCCACAAGTGCGTCGGCGGGCAGCCGCACCTCGTCCAGGGTCAGCTCGAACTGCTTCTCCGCGCCGCTCAGTTCCATGTCGATCCGCCGTCGCCCGAAGCCCGGCGCGTCCCGGGGGACGATGAACAGGCAGGGCTTGAGCTTTCCGGTGCGAGCGTCTTCGGTGCGGCCGACGATCAGGGTCGCGTCGGCGATGTCGACGCCGGAGACGAACACCTTGCGGCCGCTGAGGACCCAGTTGTCGCCATCGCGGTGCGCGGTGGTGGTGATGCGGTGGGAGTTGGATCCGGCGTCGGGTTCGGTGATGCCGAAGGCCATGGTCCGGGTGCCGTCCGCGAGGCCCGGCAGCCACGCCTGTTTCTGTGCGGGGGTACCGAAGCGGGCGATGACCGTGCCGCAGATCGCGGGTGACACGACGAGCATCAGGAGCGGGCAGCCTGCCGCCCCCAACTCCTCGAGGACCATGGAGAGTTCCACGATGCCGCCGCCTCCGCCGCCGTACTCCTCGGGCAGGTTCACCCCGAGGTAGCCCAGCTTGGCCGCCTCCGACCAGAGTTCGGTGGGGTGGCGGTTCTCGGCGATGACCGTGGTGAGGTAGTCGCGGCCGTAGCGCTTGCCGAGGGCGGCGACGGCGGCACGGAGGGCCTGGTGTTCTTCGGTCTCGATGACGGGGCTCATGTCGGTCTCCCGGGTTCGAGTTGTCGGTGTGGTTGCTCGCGCTCACGCGGCCGCCCAAGGCCGCATATGGATGTGGGCCCGCGCCCCTGAGGGGGCGCGGCCTTACGACCTGGGGGGCAATAGGGAGCGGCGTCGCGACGCCCGGCACGGCCGCTCGCGGCGTTGCCGAAATGTCCTAGTAGCTCCGCTACGAGGACCTTCCGGCGC
>NZ_JBSFLQ010000071.1:0-21294 GCF_053599115.1 Streptomyces sp. NPDC001020
GCAACGCCGCTGGGGGTCCCCCCTGCTCGAAGAGCTTGGGGGAGGCCGTGCCGGGCGTCGCGACGCCGCTCCCTATTGCCCCCCAGGTCGTTACTCGCTCGGCGCCCAGTAGTCGAGCAGGGTGGCCACGCTCGGCTCCAGCGACTTCCAGGGGCCGTCGAAGGAAAGCGTGGCGAAGGCGGCGGCCGGGAAGCCACGCCGGTTCATCCGCTCACGGGCGTCGCCCTCGGCCGTGCCGGCGAGTACCTCGGCAAGGCCCTGGACGCCGGGGTTGTGGCCGATCAGGAGCACATTGCGCACGTCGTCGGGGGTCTCGTTGAGCACGGTGATCAGTTCACCGGGCGAGGCCTCGTAGAGCCGCTCCTCGTAGACGGTTTTCGGCCGCTGCGGAAGCTCCTGGACCGCGAGTTTCCAGGTCTCACGGGTGCGAGTCGCGGTGGAGCAGAGGGTCAGATCGAAGGGGATGCCGGTGTCGGCCAGCTTGCGTCCGGCGACGGCGGCGTCCTTGCGACCCCGGTCGGCGAGGGGGCGCTCATGATCGGACACCTGCGGCCAGTCGGCCTTCGCATGCCGGAAGAGGACAATCCTGCGGGGTTCTGCGGAGCTCATGCGTCCCAGCTTCGCATGAGACAGGCCGACGGACGCAGGGAGTTGGCGACGCCGCGGCCGCGCCGGTACACCGGCGGCTCACCGGTCATCGCGCCCGCGCCCCGACCGGAGGAACGCCGCCCGAGGGGTGCTGTCCCGGCCGACCTGCCCCGAGGGCGGCCTCACGGCGCGTACCGCGTCACTGCCTGCTGGATGCCCGCGATGAGGTGGTTGAGGGCCGGGCCTTGGCCGGTGCTCGTGTCCGCCGGATCGAGTATCAGCGCCAGCAGGGCGACGAAGGCCAGCGCGGGCAGGGCGAGAGCCCACCAGGGCAGCCGGATCTCGACGCCGCCCGTGGTCGCCGGGTGGGGCCGGGTGTGCGTGCGGGCCGACATGACTGCCTCCGTGCGGCTTCGAGTGCTCCGTGAGCCGCGCTCCGCGGCCACATCTCGAAGGTACGGACTCCGCCGTCCTCAACCCATCCGGTGATCCACCCACTTGACCCTGACACTCACCCCCTAGGGGATGGTGGGGCTAGCCCCACCCCGGGCCGTGGGTGCGTTCGGTCAGGGTGAGGCGATCGTCGCGACGATGGCGATGAACACGAAGATCGCGAGGAAGCCGCCGAAGATGAGCAGCATCTTCTTCTGGCCGTTCTGGGGATTGGGGTCGAGCACCGGCATACGGTCAGTTTCGCACCCCGCGCCGGCCCCGACTCCGGCGGGGTGGGCGCATCCGGCGGCTCAGCGCTCGGCCTCGTCCTCCACCGTCCTGTTGCGGCCCGCGAGAATACCCACCGCGATCTGCGGAATCATCAGCCCGGCCATGAGGGTGAGCGGCAGACCCCAGCCGCCGCTGTGCTGGTAGAGAACGCCGACCAGCAGCGGCCCCGGGATCGACAGCAGGTAACCGGTGCTCTGCGCGAACGCGGACAGCTTGGCCACACCCGCGCTCGTCCGGGCCCGCATCCCCACCATGGTCAGCGCCAGCGGGAAGGCGCAGTTGGAGACGCCGAGCAGCACTGCCCACGCCCAGGCGCCGCCCGCCGGGGCCAGGTACAGCCCCGCGTACCCGGCCAGACCGCACATACCGAGCACGACCACGATCGGGCCCTGCTGCGGCAGCCGCGAAGCCAGCCGCGGGATGACGAAGGCGAGGGGCACGCCCATCACCATCGTCACGGCGAGGAGCACACCGGCGGTGCCGGCGGGGACCCCGGCGTCGCGGAAGATCTGTGCCATCCAGCCCATCGTGATGTACGCGGCCGTGGACTGGAGCCCGAAGAAGGCGGCCAGCGCCCATGCGGTACGGCTCCGGACCATCCGCAGCCCGTCGGGCTCGCCCTGGGCTCCCGCCGCGGCGGGAGCGCTCGCCGCGGGATCGGCACCCCGCGCGCGGACGAACGGAAGCCAGGGCAGCACGGCCGCCGCCGACAGCGCCGCCCAGACGGCGAGCCCCGACTGCCACCTTCCGCCCATGGCGTCGGTCATGGGTACCGTGACCGCCGCGGCGGAGGACGTGCCGACCGCGAGCGCCATCGAGTACAGGCCCGTCATCGAGCCCACCCGGTCCGGGAACCAGCGCTTGACGATCACCGGCATCAGCACGTTGCTGACGGCGATACCCATCAGGGCGAGCGCGCTGGCGGCCAGGAAACCGGCCGTGCCCCCGGCGTACGGGCGGATCAGCAGGCCCGCGGTGATGGCGACCATGCCGGCGCAGACCACCGCGCCCGGTCCGAAGCGGCGGGCGAGCCGCGGCGCCATGACACCGAAGACGGCGAAGCACAGCGACGGTACGGAGGTGAGGAGTCCCGCGACGCTGCCGCTCATGCCGAGCCCGTCGCGCACCTCTTCGAGGAGGGCGCCGAGGCTGGTGACGGCGGGTCGCAGGTTGAGTGCGGCGAGGACGATGCCGACGACCAGCAGACGCGTGGTCCACGCGCGCGGTGCGGCCGTCCTGCCCTCGGTCTCCGTTCCCGCGGAACTGCGTATCGGTACGGACGTCGCCGTCCGGGTGTCCTCACATGCCATGACACCCATCCTAGAATGATGGGATGATTGGTTGTCTACCGTGTTTGCGTTACGCTCCCGAGTCTCCGGTCACGCACACAGGCCCGCCCGAAGGACCGCCATGCCGCTGAGCCACCCCCGCCGATCCGCACTGTCCGAACAGGTCATCGCGGAGCTGCGGACCCAGATCACCTCGGGCGAATGGCCGGTGGGCTCCCGCATCCCCACCGAGCCCGAGCTGGTCGAGCAGCTCGGTGTGGCCCGCAACACGGTCCGCGAAGCCGTCCGCGCGCTCGCGCACAACGGTCTGCTGGACATTCGCCAGGGCTCGGGGACGTACGTGGTGGCGACCAGCGAGCTGGCGGGCGTGATGCACCGCAGGTTCGCCGACGCCGACCCGAACCACATCGCCGAGCTGCGCTCCACCCTCGAGTCGGGAGCCGCGCAACTGGCCGCCGAGCGGCGCACCGAGCGTGACCTCAAACAGCTTGACGCCCTCCTCGCGCGCCGCGAGGAGGCCTGGGCGTCCGGGGACACGGAGGCGTTCGTGACCGCGGACGCCACGTTCCACATGGCCGTGGTGGCCGCCTCCCACAACGACGCGATGACGGCGATGTACGCGGATCTGGGTGAGGTTCTGCGGGACTGGTTGCGCGGCGACGTCGGCGAGGAGCTGACGCCGGAGACGTACATGGACCACACGAGGCTCATGGACGCGATCCGGGCGGGCGACGCGACCGCGGCCGCCACGGAGGCGGCCGGCTATCCGTTCATGTGCCGTCCGGGACGCCCGAGGACCCCCGGGCGCTGAGCGCGGCTCACCTCTGGTGGTCGACCCACGCCGAGCGGACCCTCTCCCAGCATCGGCCGGTCATCCGTACGGTCATCGCGGGCGCCGCCTCGACGGGGGCGGTGTCGGTGTCGATGTCCCACCACCGTTCGCAGTCGATGTGCAGGCTCACGCGATCGGTCAGGGGATAGGGGTTGTGGCAGTACGCGACGACGTGCGAGCCGGTCACACCGACACGGCACGCCGCCCCGAAGAGCTGCGGATCCGTGGTCTTACCGGCCTGTACGCGTGTGTGCGGCACGGCGTGCTTCGCGCGGGTGTGCGGCAGGGCCTCGTACGGCAGAGACATGACCAGCGGAACCGCGACGAGCCACGGGGCGATATGGCGGGACAGGCGCACGACGGGGACCTCCTCGGCCGTACGGCTGCGGGGCGGTGCGTACTCCCAGCGTGCGTGCCGAATGGTCCCGAACGCCCGGCCAGGTACGCCGAACGGTCGACGCCCCGTTCCCCGCGCGAAGCGGGAACCGGGGCGTCGGCCTCGTACGACAGGGCGCACGACGCACGTGTGCGATGGCGTGAGCGCTTACGCGCAGGCCATGAGCGCTCAGGCGCCGATGGCGTGCAGACCGCCGTCCACGTGGATGATCTCGCCGGTGGTCTTCGGGAACCAGTCGCTGAGCAGCGCGACGATGCCGCGGCCGGCCGGCTCGGGGTCGTTCAGGTCCCACTCCAGCGGGGAGCGGCTGTCCCACACGGAGGCCAGCCCGCTGAAGCCCGGGATGGACTTGGCGGCCATGGAGCCGAGGGGGCCCGCGGAGATGAGGTTGCAGCGGATGTTCTGCTTGCCCAGGTCGCGCGCCATGTAGCGGCTGGTGGCCTCGAGGGCGGCCTTGGCCGGGCCCATCCAGTCGTACTGCGGCCAGGCGTACTGCGCGTCGAAGGTGAGACCCACGACCGAGCCGCCGTTCTGCATCAGCGGCAGACAGGCCATGGTCAGCGACTTCAGGGAGAACGCCGAGACGTGCATGGCGGTGGCCACGGACTCGAACGGGGTGTTGAGGAAGTTGCCGCCGAGGGCGTCCTGCGGCGCGAAGCCGATGGAGTGCACGACGCCGTCGAGGCCGCCCAGCTCCTCGCCGACGATGTCGGCCAGCCGCCCGAGGTGCTCGTCGTTGGTGACGTCGAGCTCGATGACCTTGGTGGGCTTGGGGAGCTTCTTGGCGATGCGCTCGGTCAGGGTGGGCCGCGGGAACGCGGTCAGGATGATCTCGGCGCCCTGTTCCTGGGCCAGCTTCGCGGCATGGAACGCGATGGAGGACTCCATCAGCACACCGGTGATCAGGACGCGCTTGCCGTCGAGGATTCCGCTCATGGTGATCAGTGACCCATTCCCAGTCCGCCGTCAACAGGGATGACGGCTCCAGTGATGTACGAGGCGTCGTCCGAGGCGAGGAACCGCACCGTCGCGGCGATCTCCTCCGGCTGCGCGTAGCGGCCGAGCGGCACCTGCGACACGATGTTCTCGCGCTGCTCGTCGCTGAGCGCCTTGGTCATGTCGGTGTCGACGAAGCCGGGCGCGACGACGTTGAAGGTGATGTTGCGCGAGCCCAGCTCACGGGCGAGGGAGCGCGCGAAGCCGACCAGGGCGGCCTTGGAGGCGGCGTAGTTCGCCTGCCCGGCGGAGCCGAGCAGCCCCACGACCGACGAGATCAGCACGACGCGGCCCTTCTTGGCCCGCAGCATGCCCCGGTTGGCGCGCTTGACGACGCGGAAGGCGCCGGTGAGGTTGGTGTCGATGACCGAGGTGAAGTCCTCCTCGGACATGCGCATCAGGAGCTGGTCCTTGGTGACACCGGCGTTGGCGACGAGGATCTCGACCGGACCGTGCTGGGTCTCGATCTCCTTGTAGGCCTGCTCCACCTGCTCGCTGTCGGTGATGTCGCACCTGACCGCAAGGCAGCCCAATTCCTTGAGGGCGGCCGGCGGCTCACCCGAGCGGTACGTGATGGCGACCTTGTCGCCGGCGTCGGCGAACGCGCGGGCGATGGCGAGGCCGATGCCCCGGTTGCCTCCAGTGACGAGAACCGAGCGGCTCAACGGATCACCCTTTCGGTAGCGGTCTTGAACCCCTGCAATACAGGCGCCTTCATCGAAAACCTATCGGTCCGGATCGCCGCGCGGGCATTCCGGCACCGACAGTGGCACCATCTGCCTACTGTCGGGTTCCTACAGTCGGTCCGCCCTGGTCAGCCCGTCGTCGTCGGTCTGTCATGCCGGGCGCGTGCCCGACAGACTCCAGTCCGTCGCCGACAACGGGGTTCGTGCACGCCACTCAACAAGCCGGCTCGGGTCCGGGAACCGCCTGAGACGCCACCGATCAAGGCAGCGCGGAGGCCCCGGACCAGCGGCCCGGGGCGGGTGCCACCGCTCGCGTCAGACGGTCGTCAGCTCAGGCTCCGGGCCCGGCAGCGGCGCACGATGACGAGCATGCCCGCGCCCGTGGCCACCGCCGCAGCGGCCACGCCCGTGATCGGCAGCGCCGAGGACCCGGTCTCTGCCAGGTTGCCGCCATTCGCCGTCGTCCCGTCCCCGCCGGTCGACGACGACCCGCCGACCGAGCCGCTCGAGCCACCCGCCGATCCGCCCGAGCCACTGGTCGATCCGCCCGATCCGCCGGCCGAGCCGCTCGAGCCACCCGCCGATCCGCCCGAGCCACTGGTCGAGCCACCCGTCGAGCCGGTCGGCCCCCCGCCCGTGACGTCCAGCGTGATGTCGGCCCTGTCATTGGCCTTGTCAGGGTCGAACGGCCGTGCCTCGGTGCCCAGCGCCACCGAGCCCTTGGCGTGCGCCACCCACTTGTCGATCTTCAACTGGAAGTTGTAGGCCTGTCGGCCGCCCTCGTTGAGAGCCCACTGGCTCATGCCGCAGTCGTACGCCCGACCCCTGGCCTTGCAGAACCCGGGGGCCTTGACGACCGACGTTCCGGCGGGCGGTGTGATCATGACCCTTGCGGTCCGCTCCCCCACCTTGGCCATGACCCAGGCGGGCCCGGCGTTGGCGAACTCCACCTTCATCGGCAGCGTTTCGCCGACGCTCCCCTTCAACGCGGCACCCGTCACCTGGTAGTCGGCTGAGTTGACGGAGGTGACGGGCACATCAACGACTCGCGCGGCCCCCTCGTCACCGGGCTGTCTTTCGACCAGTTTCACCGCCGGTGCGGTTCCCGCCACCGGCGAAGTGCCGTTGTCGTCCGCCCCCGGATCGTATTCCCCGGCACGCAGGCGCAGCTCGTCGTTGAGCGCGCGGTCGAGTGCCTTGACGCGGAGAGGCCTATCGGGCGTGTAGACGACGCCCAGCTCCACCGCCTGGTCAAACGCGCACACCGCGGTCCATCTCTCGGGCATCTCGTCGTACGACGGGACGTGCTGTGTCCAGCAGTTGGAGGGAATCTCCGTGAAGTCGAGTCCCCGGGTGACGGAGTAGGAGATCCACACCTTCTCGGCGGCTCCGGTGCCCTTGTTCGCCACGGTGACCGGCAGATCGAAGGTGCTCCCCGGTTTCACCCCGCTGATCGGCTCGATGCCACCAATGACCAATTCGGGTGCGGTTTCATCGGCGAAGGCGGCGGGAGCCGCGGCCAGCGCGATCAGGCCGGCGGCGCCGAGGGCGGCAACTGCGGCACGGGAGGTGTGACGGTAGTGCGGGGGCATCAGCATGGAGAGCACCTCTGTCGGAACGCGGGCAGACGGACGGTGTCTTGCAGAAGAACATCCCTTCGATCGCTAGACTCCTGCCGGTCCCGAACAGTTGCACGTCCGGTGCCTCCTCCGCCTTGCGATCGCCCCCTCCCCGGACGCCGTAAGCCCCGCTCCCGATTCGGAACTTCGAGCCTTCGGACTCGCTCCCTCCGGTGGAACCGTCACCGGCACGACGAGCGGCGACAGACCGCTGTGACCCGCCCACCGCCCTGAGCTCAGCAGCGCTCAGCGCGGACCGGCCCGCGTCTCAGGCCCTCGACCACGAAAAGGGCGAGGTCTTGACGATCATCCCCCCAGGTGTGCCATGAGTTCGGCTGTGGCCGGGTATGGCCGCTCCTCGGGCAGTAGCCGAGTCGCGGAGTCAAGGTCGCCGCCTTTGACGAGTGCGTGGATCTCGCGGGCGAGTGGCGTCACGTCACTGATGGAGACCATCCACTCGTCCGCGTAGCGTCGTACGG
Source organism: Streptomyces sp. NPDC001020 (assembly GCF_053599115.1). Taxonomy (NCBI): domain Bacteria; kingdom Bacillati; phylum Actinomycetota; class Actinomycetes; order Kitasatosporales; family Streptomycetaceae; genus Streptomyces; species Streptomyces sp. NPDC001020. Next base: position 7,610 of record NZ_JBSFLQ010000071.1, read on the forward strand.
CCTCACCGGAGAGCCCGAGTTGCAGGGAGCGGTAGGGCAGGGGCTGGAGGTGCAGATCGCGCTCGGGGTCCCACTGCACGCGGGCCGGTGCACGCTTCAACTGGCGTTGCCAGGCGGCGCGGTCGGAGTGCAGCCCGCGTGCGTAACCGGACAGGCACGCGTTGCTCAGTGCCCACTCGAAGCCGTCGCGGGTGATCTCGACGGCCAGGACGGTCTCTTGTCCCGGCTTCGTGCCCCAGCCGCAGCGGTACATCATCCACGTGAACGACGGCTTTATCCATGTCATTCGGTCCCGCTTCCACGTGGCGGGGAAACGGCCCTCGAGCACCGCAGGCATGCCGATCTCCGGGGAGTACGCCTGGTAGACGGTGACCGTGGATGCCGTGTGGAGCGCGCGGATTCTGTGTTGCGGTTCTTCCATGGAGTACAGCGTGAGCCCGACGGATCTCCGTCGGCCATCGAATTCTTCGAAGGAGGCCGGTTCGTCGAGCGGCCCCAGGAGCGGGTGGAACGGCCGCCATCGGCCTGAGGTCGGCCACTGCCTCGGGTGGCACACAAAAGCGTCTGCGACCGCGGCCGCAGCAGAAAAGGACTACGAACTAGGCTTGACATGGATCATTATGCCGCGTTCGCAGCCTCCAGGAACGTGCGCCTGAACTCTGATGTGGATCAGCTCTGTTGGGCTGACCCACCGGAAAGTGGATCACGGCTTCGTAAGGAAGTGGACGAAGAAAGCTCCGGTCGAGCAGACAGGCCGCGAGCCGGAGCTTTCCGCATACCAGCAGGCGATACGGAAAGGACTCCTCGAAACCCCCGAAATGCAAGCGCCCGAGCCCTGGCGGCGCATCGCATACGCCCCGGTCGGTGAACTCCTCGGAATCGGCTTCGCCTCGCACCCCGACACCGGCCGCGCCTTGGTGATGGTCGTCTCGCATGACGGCCACGGCCTCTTCGACGCCGTCACGGGAGACAAGATCGCCCAGGATCGCGACCCGACCCCGAAGACAGCACTCCCGACGCGGTTGCCGACTTGTCCTGCCCCAGGCTGGGGCCGATCACCGGAAGTCGCGTGCGCACCGCATGGCTCTTCGGTGGAGCTCTGCACACCACCATCGCGGACGGCTGGACCTTGGTGGTCATCACGCCGACTTGGCCGAACGATCGTGTCCTGCTGTGTTGCGGCGGTGGGTTACCTCACGCCGGTCCGCACTGAGAAGGGTGGTGGCACATCTTCCACTCCGACTACTCCGAACTCCGAGCAGTCGGTTTCTCGCCCTCCGGACACACCATCGCCGTGGCGATGAGCAGCGACATCTCACTGTGGACACGCGCCACGGACGCCGACCACTCCGGCAGCGCCGACGCCTGGACGGAACAGACCGCGCGCCTGAAGCCGTCCAGTGAGCGGCAAGTTCGTAGCAGGCCCGGTATGTCGGCAGCTACCGTCGCGGCAAAGGGGCTGGGTAGGAACGAGCCGTACAGGAGCCGAGCGGATTCGACCCGGGATGAGCGCGCGTCACGCCGAAGTGACGGACGTGCTGGCTTACCTGGTTACTGCAAGCACGATCACGGTAGGCAAGGCAAAGAGGATGAAGAGCATGAGGAATACTTGCACACGAGTCCACCCGTGAATGCCGGGTGACTTCCTGATGGCATTCCCGAGGCGGGCGCAGTGCGCGAGCACGGCTTGGGCCGTCCCCGAAAAGGTTTGTGGACACTGCTTGGCATGGGTCATCAATCCGCGTTCACAGACGCCATCCACAATTTGATGGCATCGTCGTGAAGGGTTGCCAGAGCGAGCGTCGCCTCGCAATTGGGACGGCTGGTACCTGCTAGTGCAACTCGACCTTCCGGGGCGAGGAGCCTCTTCACGGGAGGTTTTCCCCACGTCCGTTGACGCAGGGGGTGGAGTCGTTGGTGCCTATGCGTCAATCCACCCGTTTCTGACTGCGGTTTGTGTGATCTTGACGCAAACCCGTCTGGTGACACCACTCGCCTCATGGGTAGCGTCGGTTTCCTTGACCTACCCCACCTCCACGGGAGTCCACAGTGCACGGCCCCACCCGGCTCGTGACGACCGCGCTCACTGCATCTGCGGCCCCGCCGCCGATCGCATGCGACTCGGGAGAAGGTGGCGGATCCGGCGACAACAAGATCGCAGGCGCTGACGCGGGCGGAGGCAGCTCAGCGTCACCGAGCGCCAGTGCGTCGGACTCGGTCGGCCGGAGATCAACAACGTCCCATGCCCGGGTTCCCCTACCACCAAGCACGTGGCAATAGCCACCGTCCTCAATAGCTGCGGCTACAAAACTGAACTCGCTCGAACAGAAACAGAAGGGCAGCGTTTCCATGGGGGAGTACGTCGGTGTCGATCCGGTACGTGTCCGCAAACTCGCCGACAGGCTCAAGGATCTGGAAGGCGCGTTGGCCAGACATGGCGCGCTGATCCGTAAGAACTTCAAGTCCTGGGACGGCGGCCTCGACCTGTCCCTGCTGGCCCAGCAGACCCGGGCTGTCAGCGACGACGCCCGCGACATGGCCAAGCGCGCCGATCTGGCCCGCAACCTGGAAGAGGTCGGCGGCGCGGCCATCATGTGCACCCCGGACGGCAACATCATCAACATGCCGTGGGACATGAAAGACGTCAACGCACAGAGTGCCAAGGAGGCCTCACAGGAGGCGGCGACTCTCAAGAAGGCGCTGGACAACCCCGATGCCCCAGACTCCCGCGCCGACATCGAGGCCGTCGCCCGCTCCCTCGCCGACCATCAGGACGACCCCGCCTACATGAGAGCGTTCATGATCGCTGGCGGAATCACCGACGCCGCGAGGGTGGCGAGCATCCTCCACAAGCAGGACGGCACGCACAGCGGGGCCGTCCTCAGCAAGGACTCGGAGAAGATCCTCGCCCAGTACGGGCAGGCCACCCAAGTCATGAGCAGGATCGCCGTCAAGGGCGACTACCCTCACCCGGCGCCCGACTACCTCGCGGCACTGACCGACCCGCCGGACGGTGACATGTGGTCCGTCGGCATGCTCTTCAAGTACGGCCCGAAAGGCAGCGAGTGGGATCCGACGGTGCTGTCCAAGGTCGGTGGGGCGATGCTCGACTGGCGCAAGACCCACAAGATGAGGCCTACCTACAGCAAAGGTCAGGTAATCGGTACCAGTTACTCCCCCGAAGCCTATGTTGACCCTGACGACGCCTGGTACAGGTCGATCGGGCTGGCGCACAGCTATGTCTCGGAGAACATGACCGACGCTCGGGTCCGGGTTGAGGCCATCGCCGCCAATGATCCGTCACTTGCGCTGATGCAGCGCGTCAGCGAGAACCCCGAGGCATCGCGAGATCTGCTGGGCGGCCCCGACGGCCCCCGGCATGCGGCGGAACTGGTCGACGACCACTGGGCCACTCCTGGGCTTAAGACCGCCGACGCCAAGTGGCCGAGCGCGGTGATACGCGCGGCGATCAGCGACCGTCAGCACCACACCAAAGCCTCGGCCGAAGCGGCTGCGAACATCATCAACGCGGGCGCCGAGAAGTACGAGTTGGACAAGAAAAAGAGCGACTTCGAGAAGGAGCAGTATCCGGTCAACCTCGAGATCTCGAAGGCTCTGTCCAATGTCTTCCAGTCCTACGTTCCGGATTTTGCCGCGTCGACCGGCGTCTCGCAGAAGAACGCGACCGTCAATGACGACGGCACTATCACGGTGGGCAGGGCGCCCGCCAAGGCATTCCTCAGCGAGATCATGAAGAACCGCGACGAGGCGGGAAACGTGATCCAGGCCATCAACGCCCAGATCAGCTTCACCTCCCAGCACGGAATCACCGGAGATGAGGGCACGTATCTCAAGAATCTGGCAGAACTCCGCGGAGAAGTGTCCGCTGCCGGTCACGACGTCAACATGGATGAGGCGGCCCTGCGGGACGCGGAGCATGCCAAGCAACTGCTGTGGTTCAACATCATTTCCAGCGGAGCGGCGGCCGTTCCCCTGCCAGCAGGCCCGAAGATGTTCGAGCTGGGATCCAAGTGGGTCCAGGCAGCAATCTGGGCCGGAATCCCCTACGGCGGCTCCAAGTTCCCTCCGAGTGAAGCCGATCAGGTCGAGAGCGATTACAAGGACATCCGCTTCAGTGACTCGACCTCCATGCAGATCCCGCTGATGCAGGGGCTCGTCCGGTCGGGTGAGATCAAGGCTCCGGCGGATCACCCGGAGTGGGCAAACGGCGACATCGTCATCCGGAACGATACCGACCGGGCGGCCTTCAACCAATGGTGGGTGAAGGTGAAGAGCCAGAATCACGGCCAATTGGACACCTTCGACGACGACATGAGGGATTCCTTCAACCGCGGGTCCAGTTGACGTGCTCATACGGGATGGAAATGAGGTGCGACCGTGAAGCGACACAGTCGGGGGTGGCTGGCGGCAGGAGCGGTCGCGACCGCCCTGCTGACCCTGGTCGGCTGCCTGGGGGGTGGCGACGACAAGTGGAAGGAGCCGGCCGAGGGGCAGGCCGAGGCTCTGCTGAGTACCGAGCACGGAAACGGCGGGAGTTCGGCTGCATGGCTCGCCTTCGACGGCGATCCCGACGGCCTCACGGTCGGGCCCGACGGGAAGGTCTACGGCCTGTCCGCCTCGCTCGCCGTGATCGAGGAGGACCACAAGGCCAGGGAGATCCTGAGCAGCGAGGTGCACGGCGCCAGCGGGCTGGTCGTCCTGTCCCCGAACTCGTTCGTGGTCGGTGCTCGCGGTCAGTTGCTGAACCTGAAGCCCAACGGGGAGCAGACAGTCCTCGCCGGGCTGTCGGGCAAGTCGAGGAAGCCCGGCCAGTCGGTGCCGGCCACCGCCTCGGCGAAGACCTCCGCCTTGACCGACGAAGGGATCGAACCCTTCGGCAAGCGCCCCGACGGCTCCATCCTGTTCTCGGACGGCGACGTGATCTGGCAGTTCAGGTCGGGGCGTCTGACCCGCCTCTACCAAACTCCGAACAAGGAGGCCGGCAAGACCGCGCCGCTCATCGACCGTGGCAGCGCCGTGGACCACTCCGGCACGGTCTATCTACGCTCCTCCGCAGAGGGTGTGTCAGCGCGATTGGGCGATGTCGTCTCTGTACACAAGGACGGATCGGTCGAGAGACTCACCTTTCCGACACAGATCACTGGAGTGAAAGGCAACCTGGCCGCACTGAAAGTGATCTGGATGGCAGGAGACAGCGGAAACGGCGTCTACGTCCGAGCGTGGGGCCATTCGACTGATTACGTGCTGCACGTTGCCTCGGGCAAGGCTGAAATCGTCGCCAAGCAGGTCTCCGACAGCGATGCCGATTCCGGGTGCAAGGAAGGGTATACGGTCGACGCCTTGAAGCTTCCCTGCACGATGCCCGATGCCCTGGCCTATTCATCAGGGAACCTTGTGATGTCGGGCAATGCCCCGTTCGTTCTGAAGATCGCAACGAAGTAGGAGTGGGAATCACCATGGCTATACCTCAGGAAGATCGCCTGGAATACATATGCCGCCAGGACATGAATGCGATCGAACGTGCGGTGAACGAAATACGTACCGCCATGGCGGACGTCGACAAAATGATACCGAAGACCTGGATCGGCAAGAAGGCGGACAACTGGCGGATCGATCACGAGGGCCGCATGAAACGACTGAAGACTCTTTTCGACTCCTTCCCAGCGGAAGAGAACCGCCTGGTGGAGAAGGCACGACAGGACCAGGCGAAGATGGACAACAAGACGCACGGGGGGAATTAGGCGCAGGCAGAGAGAAACGGCGGGTGACCTCGGAAGGAGGTATCCCGCTGCCGAGCCTGGCCAGTGGAGAGAGGGAGACATGGACGGCCACTCGTATGCCGTTCTCATCGGGACCGTTGCCGTCACAGCCGCCGCGTTCGACGTGGTCCGCGTGTACCGGCGGTTGCCCGCACGGCCCAAAGACGCGGTGCCCACGGACCCGACCGCCGTCGAGGCCGTGCCCGCGGAAGTGGTCCCCGCTGACCCCCAAGCGGCCGACGCCGATCGGGACTTCGGCCTCGTCGTCGTCACCCGTGCGGTGTTCGTCGTCCTCGCCCTCATCGCCGCCGGCATGATCTGGAGTGCCGAGGACGATCAGCACTGGACCCAGGACAAGATCGTGCACGAGGTAGAGAAGATCGCGGCCGACATGCAGAACGGAGAGGGGGCACCCGGCGATGGCGCCACACCGGGTGCAGGCAGCTTCAAGGCTCTGGTGGACCTCGAGGTGCAGGGCGTCGTGATGGGTAACGGCCTCGGCCTGACGGACGATTTCGCCACCCCACCTCCGGACGCGGTGGACAGCTACGTCATCACCGGCACCAAGTTCGACGACCGGACACGGGAATCAGAGCCCACCAAGTACCGGGCCTGTCTCGTGATCATCTCAGCAAGCCCCGTCCCCAACAGCCTGCCGAAAAGTTCCGGCATCAGTGAGGCAGTTCACGACTACGCGATCCAGACCAAAGTCACCTCGGGCGGATGCTGAGGCGCACCGTCGGGCTATTCCGCGCGAGCGGGCCTCGGGGCGAGCAGCACCTGGTTGCGCTCACGTCGACTCGTCAAGACAGCTCGCGGGCCGGTCGCCTGAGCGCAACGATCTGACTGCGCGCGAAACCAGTGACATCTGTCGCGACCGCCACAAGTGTGAGCAGGACAAGCGCACTCGCTGCAGCCACAGACGCCGCAGCAAGCACGCATGCCGCAAGTACATTCGTCACAAGTACGAGACGCAGGCGCCGAGCGGAAGGACGAAGGCTGAGCCGCCGCACGACGCCGGACCACAGCACGACAGACGCTCGTCAGCTTCCTGGTGCTACTCCTTGGCGGTAGCCACCGTCACCGCGCGCACCCGGAGTGCCGCGCGCCCTGGCAGGGCGGTGGCGACGAGGGCGAGGAATCCGGCGACGGCCACGATGGCGACGTACAGCAGCGGAGTGACGGTCGGGGCGGCGCGGCCGGTCATGCCGATACTGAACGCGGTCAGGACCGCGAGGGCGATGCCGCTGCCGAGCACGGTGGCGAGGAGCAGTACCGACAGCGCCTCGGCACGCAGCATGCGCAGCACCTGTCGGCGTGTGGCCCCAGCTAGTCGGAGCAGTGCGAACTCACGGACTCGTTCGGAGACCGACATGGCGAGTGTGTTGACGACGGCGATGGCAGTGAAGGCCAGGACCAGTCCCATGGCGAGGTAGTTGACCTCCGCATTCGCCTGCTGCTGCTGTGCCTGAAGGTGGTCGGCGGTCTGTGGGGAGACGACACGGACGCCGGGGAGATCACGGAGCGCGGTCGTGATCTGTGTCTGCGTACGGGTCGTGCTGAGGAGGACGGAGGTGGCGAGGGGGTTGTCGACGTGGCGTGCGACCAGGTCGTGCGTGAAGGTGAGGTCTCCGAAGCCGAGCCCCTTGGTGTAGACGGCGGCAACGGTCAGCGTGGCGGGCGTGCCGTCGCCGAGCGTGAGCTTCAGGGTACTGCCGGGCTTCAGGTGAAGCTGGTCGGCGGCCAGTTCGCTCACGGCGACGGTGCGGTCGGTGAGCCGGTCGAGCGAGCCTGCGGTGACGCCCGGGTCCCAGGTGCGGCTGAGTCCGACGGGGGTGACGCCCTGCGCCGCGTACTTGTCGAGGCCGACCCGGACGGTCGTACGCACCACTTCGGTGGCCACCTCGTGGTGCGCACGGAACTGCCGTGCGGCTTCGGCCGGGACGCCCGGTCCGGCCGAGACGACGACCCAGTCGGCGCGCACGCCCTCGCGGGCCTGGGCGCGGGCGGCGTTGCCGAGCGTGGGCTGGACGAACAGGACCGTGCAGGTCATGCCGACGAGGAGGGTGAGAGGGGTGACGACGGAAGCCATACGGGCGGCGTTGCCGCGCAGGTTGGCCGCGGCCAGCCGGCTGCCCGGCCCGGTGAGTCGCAGCGTGCCGCCGAGGAGCAGCATCGCCGCCTTCACCAGGAGCGGCCCCAGCAGGGCGACAGAGGTGGACAGGACGACAACCGCCAGGAAAGTGACGGGCGTTGACGCGGGCTCGGTATGCAGGGAGGCGAGTACGACGACGAGGACCGTGCCGCCGGCCAGCAGGAGGAGCCCCGCGAGGACACGTCCCCACGGCGGCCGCGCGGGCTCGGTGTGGGACTCGGCGAGTGCCTCGGCCGGACGGATCCGGGCGATCCGGCGGGAAGCGACCCGGGCGGACGCCCAGGCTCCGGTCAGAGTCGCGATGACGCCGGCAAACGCAGGGAAGACGCTGACGGTGTGCTGGAGTGTTGCGGGGACAGCTCCCATGGCGACGAACCTGCTGTGCAGCCAGCCGCCCAAGGGCAGCCCGAGCAGGGCACCTGCGATGCCGGCGACCGCACCGACGATCAGCGCCTCACGGCCCAGGAGACCACGGATCTGTCCTGAGTCAGCGGCGATGGCGCGGAGCAGGGCGAGTTCGCGGTACCGCTGCTGCACGGTCAGTGCGAAGGTGCCGACGACCACGAGGACCGCCACGAGCAGCGAGGTGCCGCCCATGGCACCGCCCATGCTGACCAGCTTGGTGCGGGCCGCGGCGGCGTCCAGGAACTCCGCGGTCCCGCGGGCGTCCCCGCTGCTGACCTGCGCGTTGGTGCCATGCAGCGCCTGCACCACGGCTTGGCGCAGCCGCCCGGTGTCCGTGCCCCGGTCGGGGAGCACGCCGAACGCGGTGACCTTCCCGGGGTGCGCTGCCAGCCTGCGTGCTTCCGCTGTGGAGAAGAACAGCGACGTCTGGTGCCGTACGTCCGTAGCAGGCGTGGCGATTCCGGAAATGCGGTAGCTGCGCGGTGCCTGCGTCGACTGGACGGTGAGCCGACCGCCGACCTCCAGGTGGGCGCGCCCGGCGAGCCAGGAGTCGACGACGAGGTCGGTCGCGACCTTCGGTGCGTTGCCCGCGGTCAGTCTGTAGGGCGTAAGGGCGGCGGAGTCCCAGGCGTGCCCGTAGGCAGTACGGCCGCCCGTCCCGTCCGGCGTCAACGGGTCTGCGAGGAAGGTCAGTTCGGGGACGATCCGGGCGACGCCCGGGGCGTGTGCGAGGGTGCCTTCCAGATTCTGCGGGAGCCAGGCGCGCTCGGCGATGGGTTTCGCCTTGTGCTTGATCTTGGTCTTGCCCTTCTTGTGTTTGACGGTGGTCTGGTGGACGCTCTGGTCGGCCGAGACCACGACGGGGGTGGCGGCGTAGCGCTCGGTGCGGATCGTCCCGCGCAGGCCCGTCTCCAAGAGGGTGCCGCAGGCGGTGATCAGGGCCGCCGCGCACATCAAAGCGAGGAAGGCACCGAGGAATCCGGCCTTGCGGGCACGGACCGACTTCAGGGCATAGCGCAGCATCATGAGCGTTCGGTCCTCTTCGCGGTGTGCGGATTCGTGGTGTGCGCGGCACGGGGGTCTCGGCCGCCGCGGTCGTCGCGGCCGTCGACGGCGGGGGCGGGGGCGGGGGCAGGGGCGGGGAAGGCGAGCAGTCGGGTATGCACGGTGCGTGCGCCGGGCGGGGTGTCGGCCTCGGGACGTTTGTAGCGGTTGAGCAGGGCGATGTACTCCTCGAAGAACGCGCGCAGTTCGGGCAGCGTCAGCCGTATGCTGCCGCGCGAGTACGGGAAGGCGTCCGCCCAAGGATCGTCGGCGGCGGCGTCCTGCTGAACCTGCTCGAAGAGTTGCAGGTCGGCCGCGTAGGCGTGGTGGTTGAGCTCGTCCATGACGAGCCGCATCTCAGGGCTCTGCCGGCTGCGCGGCGGGAACCGCCGGTCACCCGGGATCGCCCGCCACCACCGCTCCCGGCCGGTGGCCCCACCCGCCTCCTTCGTCCCCTGCGTCTTCGCCGTCTCCTCCACGAAGCCGTGCCGCGCGAGTTCCCGCAGGTGGTAGCTGGTGGAGCCGGTGTTCAGCCCCAGCGCCCGAGCGAGCGTCGCGGAGGTCGCGGGGCCATGCAGGGTGAGGTGCTGCAACATGCGCTGCCGACGCGGATGCGCGAGCGCCTTCAGGGTGGCGAGGTCGGAGAGTTCGACCGGATCGGACGGCAGCGCCGGGGCCTGCCCGGCGGGCGCATGTGGTCCGGGAGTGCCGGGTTCCTGTTCCATGCGTACACAGTCGTCTGTGCACAGGGGTCTGTGCACTGCGGTGGATCGGCGTCTTCGACAGGGGGTTAGCCCTACCTAGCGCCGGCCCCTGCCGAGTTGGCAGGGGCCCGCGGTGTAGAGGGCTGTCGGGAGCCAGGACCTGTCCTCGATGAGCGGCGTCCTGGCCGACACCGCCTGCCACCTACCGTCTGTTGTCGGCCTGTCGGCCCGGCCTCACTTCAGGTGCCGGCCGAAGAACCGGGTCCCGTCCTCCACCTCGAACCACGGGGTGCCGGTGTGCCCGCCCAGGTTGGCGTGCAGCGTCTTCTCCTTGGAGCCGAAGGCGTCGAACAGGTCCAGGGCCCGCTGCCGGGGGTTCCCTTCGTCGTCCCACTGCAGCAGGAACAGCAGCGGGATGGTGAGCTGCCGGGCCTCCTCGCGCTGGGCGCGGGGCACGTAACCCCCGGCGAAGAAACCGGCGGCCGCGATGCGCGGCTCGGCCACCGCAAGCCGAATGCCCAGGGCGGTCCACCCCGAGTACCCGACCGGGCCGCCGATCTCGGGTAGCGAAAGGAGGGCGTCCAGAGTGGTCCGCCATTCCGGGACCGCCTTTTCGACCAGCGGGCCGATGAAGGACTCGAAGATCTCATCGACCGGCTCGCCGGCCTGCATCGCCCGGCGGAGGTCGGCGCGGGCCTGCTCGTCGGCGGCGGAACGGGGTCGACCCCCGCACCCGGCGGCGTCGATGGAGGCCACCGCGTAGCCGGACGCCGCGCAGTGCCGGGCGCGGGCCACCAGCCGGGGTTCCCCCTTGGCCAGGCCGTTGTTGTGGGCCATCAGGACCAGCGGGACCGGTGCGGATGCGGATGAGGATCCAGGCGTCCACAGGGTGCCGGGGATCTCGCCGAGGGTGAATTCGCGCTCGAGGACGCCGTCGTCGAGGCGCTGTTCAGAGGTGAGTTGAAGGGCCATGGTCGTGCCTTTCGGGAGTGCTCTTGATCGGCGCTCCCGGACGACCTATCGCCCGACCGTGACCCCGGAGGGGAGCACCCATGTCGATACTGCGTTCACGGGTACCACCTCCTTGTTCTCTCGCACGGCCTCCGGAAACGTAACAGTGGCTGCCTTGGTCCGCCAAGCGAATTCCTCGCGGGTCCGTGACCTGCTGTCACGGACCCGACGCCGGATCTGAGAGTCCCACATCTACCGGCGGTCGTTCGCGGCCTGTGTCCTAGGATCAGGGCCCATGCCTCTCACCGCGAACGACGTGGACCGGTTCGAGGCTTCCAGGCCCCGCCTGGAGGCCATCGCCTATCGCATGCTCGGCTCAGCGAGTGAGGCCGAGGACGCCGTGCAGGAGACGTTCCTGCGCTGGCAGTCAGCAGACGTCGACCGCGTCGAGGTCCCCGAGGCCTGGTTGACGAAGGTCCTCACCAACCTGTGCCTCAACCAGCTCACCTCGGCCCGCGCGCGACGCGAGACCTACGTGGGCCAATGGCTCCCCGAGCCGCTGCTCACCGGGGACCCGATGCTCGGCCCGGCGGACACCGCCGAGCAGCGCGAATCGGTCTCGTACGCGGTCCTCGTGCTCATGGAGCGTCTCTCCCCCAACGAGAGGGCGGTGTACGTGCTGCGGGAGGCTTTCGACTACCCGCATCGGGAGATCGGCGAGATCCTCGACATCACCGAAGCCGCCAGCCAGCAGATCTTCCACCGCGCCAAGAAGCATGTCGCGGACGGCAAGACCCGCACCGAGATCGACGAAGCCACGGCTCGGCGGATCGTCGATGAGTTCCTCGCGGCCGCCACCAGCGGCCAGACCGAGCCGCTCGTACGGCTGCTCACCCAGGACGCCATCTCGATCGGCGACGGTGGCGGGAAGGTTCCGGCCCGCACCAAGGCGTTCGAGGGCGCCCTCGCGGTCGCGAAGTTCATGCGGGGCCTGTTCAAGCCCAGCAAGGCCAAGCACGCCATGGTCGGCGGCTCGGCCGAGATCTACGCCACGACCGCCAACGGAGACCCCGCGATCGTGGGGGTCGTCGACGGCCGGGTCATCGGGGTCATATGCCTGGAGGTCACCGCCGACGGCATCGTCGCCGCCCGCAACCAGGCCAACCCCGACAAGCTCGAACGCGCGACCGAGCGGTGGGCTGCCACCGAGCACGGGGAACCCCTGTTCCACATGCTCTGACCATGATGTGAGGTGCTTCACATCGTGTTCCTGTCAGGAAACGGCGGGCCGCCCGGTTCAAGTGGCGAACCCGCGAGAGACAGGAGCAACGACATGAAGCACCGCATCATCGTCCTCGGAGCCGGATACACCGGAGCCATCGCCGCCGGGCGCCTCGCCAGACGACTGCGCCGCGAAGATGTCGCCATCACCCTCGTCAACGCCGAGCCCGACTTCGTCGAGCGGGTCCGGATGCACCAGCTCGCGGTCGGCCAGGACCTCAAGCCCCGGCCCTTCAGCGAGATGTTCGCGGGCACCGGCGTAGAGCTGAAACTGGCGAAGGTCACCGACGTCGACGTCGACCGCAGGACGGTCGCCGTCAGCGACGCGAACGGCGCCGAGGAGCTGGAGTACGACACCCTCGTGTACGCCCTCGGCAGCGGCTGGAACAACCAGGGCGTCCCCGGCGCCACCGAGCACGCCCACGAGATCGCCGGCCGCCCCGGAGCGCTCCGGCTGCGTGAGCGTCTGGCCCGCCTGGAGGCGGGGCAGCCCGTGGTCGTCGTCGGCGGCGGCCTCACCGGCTTGGAGGCCTCGGCCGAGATCGCCGAGGCCCGCCCGGACCTCGATGTCGCCCTCGCCGCCCACGGCGACCTCGGCGACTGGCTCGCGCCCAAGGGCCGCCGGCACGTACGGAAGGTCTTCGACAAGCTCGGCATCACCGTGCACGAGCACACCGCCGTCACGGGTGTCGAGGCCGACCGCGTCACCACCGCCGACGGCAGGGCCATCCGGGCCGTGGTCACCGTGTGGACCGCCGGCTTCGCAGTCCACCCGATCGCGAAGGCCACTGCCCTGGACGTCACCCGCACAGGCCGGATCGTGGTCGACCGGACCATGCGGTCGGTCTCGCACCCGGACGTGTACGCCATCGGTGACGCGGCCCTGGTGATGGGTCCCGGCGACAAGCCGCTGCGGATGTCCTGCGCTTCGGGCGTCCCCACCGCATGGCAGGCCGCCGACGCCATCGCGGCGCGCCTGACCGGCGGGAAGCTCCCGAAGGTGCCGCTCCGCTACTTCAACCAGTGCATCTCGCTGGGCCGAAGGGAAGGCCTGATCCAGTACGTCACCGCCGACGACCGTGCCGTCCGGGCGGCCCTGACCGGACGGCTCGCCGCCGTCTACAAGGAGCTGATCTGCAAAGGCGCGGCCTGGGGCGTCGCCAACCCTACGGTCCTGCCGACCCGGCGCCGCCCCGCCGTACGGGAGCAGGTGGCTCAGGTGGGCTCGCTCGTCTGAAGTCTCTCTTCGAGCCCTTGTGCCCGTGCTCAGACTCGGCTCTGGGGAGTCGGCAGGAATCCGGGGCTCCGTCCGTCAGGGACCGGTTGAGGCGTCGGTAGCTCGTTGAAGAACGACTCGGCTTCGTC
>NZ_JBSFLQ010000072.1:0-21151 GCF_053599115.1 Streptomyces sp. NPDC001020
GGTCGCGCCCGGCGGCCTGGTAGCCGGTGGACGTGGTGGCGATGTTGACGATGCCGAGATCGACGCCGATGAACCCGTCAGGCTCGTACTCTTCAACCTCGGGCACCTCGCACGTGGCGATCAGATACAACGTGCCGTCGCGTTCGATCAGATCCGATTCGCCCTGCCGGTGCTCGCGCAGCATCTTGAGACCGTCCGCGGAGCAGACGAACCGCACATCCCGGATGCGTCCGGCGGTACTTCAGATGGATACCGTCTGCGCGTCGTACTGCCAGCTCAGACACCGGTCGTCGTACGGCTGGGCTGCCTCGGGCCGAAAGACGATGGGCTTGGACTCGGCCTTCCTGCGCCGCTTCGAAGCCGGTCTGCCAAGGTTCCCGGCCTTGATGTTGGCCTTGAGTGTCGTGTACGCGTCGCGGACCTTCTTGATGGTGTGCTGGGCGGCTTGCGCACCCAACCCCCGCGACTTCAGCTCCGCGTAGGTGTGCTTGCGCATCTCGTACTCGCGCGGCACACCCCGCTCGAACGCCACCGCCGACACCCAGTTCGCGGCCTCGTTGACCGTGCGCAGGGTCTTTGACAGTGCGGCGGCCTGCCCGGCCTCCGGCATCAGTTTCACCTGCACAACGAGTTTCACCGACGTGACCCTACGGTCTATGTCACCACGCTGGGAACCAGATCCCAATATTCGCAGGGGTAGAACAGTTGTCTGCACCCTTCACGCGCACTTGGTCTTCACACCCAAGTATCGGCGCGGCCCGTTCACCGATGAGATCCTTCGGCGCTGCGAGGAGGTCATGCGTGACGTGTGCGCAAACTTCGACACCGAGCTGGTGGAGTTCAACGGGGGCAGGGACCACGTCCACCTGCTGGTGCACTACCCGCCCAAAGTTGCCCTGTCCCGGCTGGTCGGCTCCCTCAAGGGCGTCTCCGCCCGGCGGCTCCGTCAGGAGTTCCCAGCCCATATCCGTAAATACCTGTGGGGTGACCACTTCTGGTCGCCTTCATACTTCGCCGCCTCGTGCGGCGGAGCACCGTTGGAGATCATCAAGGAGTACATCGAGAACCAGAAGCGACCTGGCTGAGGTCAACAGTGCAGGCCCGTGGGCACCCGCGGGTCAGAGCGTTCCAGAGAAGCGCTTCCTCCCGGGCGTGAACGCCCGGGGTTCCGCGCTAGATCAAGCTGAACCTCGACCGGAACCGCCACTCAGAAGCCAAGTCGTGGCGGCTGACTCACCGTCGGCTGCGCTGCGCCTCCAGCCTGGTGCTCCACAGCGTGGCCCCGGCGGCGTCCCGCAGCGCGACGGTCAGCGCTCCGGAGGCGGCATCGATGTCGACCTGGCCGAAGAACTGGTACCCGTCCAGTGGCGAGGCGAGCGCCGACGGGTTCTTGGCGAACACCAGCTGGGGGCCGAAGGTGGCGTCCAGCTTGTAGGGATGGGTAGTGGTGCCCGCGTTGAGCGGTCCGGCGACGAACTCCCAGAAGGGGTCGAAGTCCTGGAAGACGGCCCGCGCGGGGTCGTAGTGGTGGGCGGCGGCGTAGTGCACGTCCGCCGTGACCCACACCGTGTTGCGTACGGCGTGCCGCTGGAGATGCCGCAGCACCTCGGCGATCTCCAACTCGCGGCCCTTGGGCGCACCGGGGTCGCCGTTGGCGACCCCCTCGATATTGGCGCCGTCCGGCACTACCAGGCCGATCGGCATATCGGCCGCGACGACCTTCCACAGGGCCTTGGAGCCGGCCAGCCCGCGCTTGAGCCACTCGGTCTGTCGGCGGCCCAGGATGCCGCCGTTCGGCTCGGTGTTCAGCTGAGGGCTGTTGGCGTCCCGGTAGGTGCGCATGTCCAGGACGAAGACGTCGAGCAGCGGCCCATAGCTGATCCGCCGGTAGATGCGGCCGGCCTCGTCGGCCGACTGGTCGTCGATCGGGAGGTAGTCGAAGAAGGCCTGCTTGGCCCGGGCCGCGAGCACATCCACGCGCTTCTCGGTGTAGCGGTCGTCGGTGAGGATCTGCCCGGGATACCAGTTGTTGCGGACCTCGTGGTCGTCCCACTGGTAGATGCCGGGCACTTCGGCGGCGAAGGCGCGGACGTTGGCGTCCAGCAGGTTGTAGCGGAAGTTTCCGCGGTACTCGGCCAGTGTCTCGGCGACCTTGGACTTCTCCTCGGTGACCAGGTTGTGCCAGACCCGGCCGTCGGGCAGGGTCACAGACTCCTGGAGCGGCCCGTCGGCGTAGATGGTGTCGCCGCTGTGCAGGAAGAAGTCCGGTTTGGCCTGCCGCATGGTCTCGAAGATTTCGATGCCGCCGAGGCCCGGGTTGATACCCCAGCCCTGGCCGACCATGTCGCCGGACCAGACGAAGCGGATGTCGCGGCGTGGACGGTGCTGGTCGGGGGCGGCACGGAAGGAGCCGGTCACCGCGGCGCCGGTGCGGCGGGCGTCGGCCGGGTCCTGGAAGGACACCCGGTACCAGTGCCGCTCGCCCGCGGCCAGACCGCTGATCCTGACGTGGCCCGTGAAGTCGCTGTCCGGGGTGACGACCGGCCCCCGGACCCGCCGAGCGTCGTGGAACCGCGGGTCTCGGGCCACCTCAACCACCATCTGGGCCGTACGGTCGGCTCGCGCCCAGACGACAGCGCTGCGGCCGACGACATCGCCGACCTGCACGCCGTGGCTGACCTCAGGCCGGCCGGACAGCACCAGCCCGGACGAGCTCGAGGCATAGGCACGGGGAGCGGTCAGACCGCCGACGAAGGCGGCACCGGCGGCGCCGGCGGCGAGGAGGCTGCGGCGGCCCAGAAGGCGGGATGAAGAATGTTCGTGTGTGGGCATGCGGTAGATCATTCGGGGGGCTGGTGAACGCCGGCGCCGCAGCACACAAAGTCCTGTTGAACGGTCATCATCAGCCCTGGCTCTTCAGTGGAATTCGGTGGTCTGACGGGCGGTGTGCGTCGCGCGCCCCTCTCCGCGCCCTTTCACCGCCGTCTTGGTACTCCCAGGCTGGTGCAGGCCCGTGGCACGAGCTGCAGCATGGACAGGAGGGGCATCATGGAGAACCCGGTCGAGCAGGAGTTGTCGGCAACAGATGTGGGGGCCTGGTATGACCGTTTCGGTGGCCTGTACAGCCTGACTATGGGCGACAGCATGCACCTGGGCATGTGGGACGGCGGAGTTCGGCCCGAGCCGGGCAGGGCGCTGTCGTCGGACGAGGCGTGGCTGGAGCTGACTCAGGCGCAGGACCGCTGGACCGACGAGCTCATCGGCGAACTCGCCCTAGCCGGCGAAGGTCGACGAGTGCTGGACATCGGCTGCGGCACCGGTCGGCCCACCGTGCGGCTGGCCCGGGCCACCGGTGCGCGGGTCACCGGCATCACCGCCAGCCGTACGCAGACCGCGCAAGCAGCTGAGCGTGCGTCCCGCGCCGGGCTCGCCGGCCGCGTGGACTTCGCCACCGGCGACGCGATGCGCCTGCCCTTCCCCGACTGTTCCTTCGACGGCGCCTGGGCGATCGAGTCCTTCGCTCATTTCGCCGACCGCCTGCTCGCCCTACGCGAGGCCTGGCGTGTCCTGCGCCCTGGTGGCCGACTCGTCCTCGCCGACTGCTACGAGGGGACCCCTTTCACCGACGAGGAGGTGAGCCTGTTCCGCACAGGCTTCGCGCTGCCCCGTCTGGCCCCTTCCCCCGAAACCTACGCCGAGCTCGCCCGCGAAGCTGGCTTCACCGTAGGCCGCGTCCGCGACAAGACGGGCGACTTCGGCCCCACCTACGACCTCATCCCACAGGTCTACGCCGGCCGCCGGCCCCGGATCGCCGACCTCTTCGGCCCGGAGATCGCAAACCAGCTCGACCTCGCCTATCCGCTCGTCCTGGAGCTCTGCCGTACCAAAATGGGCTACACCGCTCTCACCGCCTCCAAACCCAGCCTCTGACCGCCTCTGGGCCGCAAGCTCCCGCTGCACCGTGCGGGTTTCCTCCAGAACCGCATCGCCGAGCTCGAACGGCACGATGCGGGTCAGCTCACCGAGACGACCGGGAGCAAACCGCCCCTCGGCCACCGTGAACACGCGGGAGACGGTCACCAGACCAGGCGACAGGGCACAATGACGTACAAGCAACGGAGCTCCACAGGCAGCAGACAGTCTTGGCGGACTACCTGCTTCAACGGGGTTCCGTTACTCACGTTCCCGACCGGAGCCCGAGCAACGTCAACTGGCTTGCCACCAGCGCAAAACCGTTAACTACCCGGCCCTGGATCAAGGCCAGGACACCCTTGGACACGCTTCGACGGCCATGCCGGTTCGCGGCCTTCTATGGGACGGTCCTTACCGCGGGCCGAAGGTGTTGAGGAACACCACGGGTTCTGGGCCGAAGCGGTTGGCCGCGTCGAGGTCTAGCAGGGCGGCGAAGGCCTTGGCGGTGTAGACGTCCTCGAGTTCCAGTCCTTCCTCGGAATCCGCCCGGTCGCGCGCGAAACGCCCCTGCGCAGTGGGGTGGGCGTAGCCCGGGCCGAGCCAGCCGTACTCCGTGACGATCTCGTGGGGGCGGGGGGCGGCCACCGTCGACGGGTCGGCGCCGCGTGATCGGAGGAGTGCCAGGGACCGCGCGGCGAGCCGGGAGAGGGTGACGGCGTCGAGTCGGAGCGTGTCGTTGACGATGACGCCGAGGACACGGGTGCGCAGACCGGCGAACCGGAAACCCAGGGCGAGGCCGGCCGCGGTGCCGCCGGATCCGACCGGGGTGACGATCCAGGCCGGTTCGGGCAGCAGTCCGCTGGCGACCTGCTCGGCCAGTTCGAGCGCGCACTCGACGGATCCGAGCGCGCCGAGCGGAGAGGAGCCTCCGGCGGGAAGGTAGTACGGGAGGTGGATCCCACGTGTGTGGCGGGCGAACAGCCACGGTGCCGCGAGGACCAGCCGGTTCCGGGTGTGCAAGAAATGCAAGGTGGCGCCGGAGGCACGCAGCCTGGCGAGCTGGGCCCTGACGTGGTCGTCCATCGGTTGGTCAATCAGGCCGAGGGCCACGTCGAGGCCCTGCTCACGGGCGTACAGCGCAGCCGCCAGGCCCCAGTTGGTGCCGAGCCCGCCGACCGTGAGGATGGTCCGGTTCCGGCGTCGGGCCTCGGGCAGGTGCCACTCCAGCTTGCGGACCTTGTTCCCGCCCCAGCCACCCCGGCCGTAGCCACTGTCGTCCTTCAGCCACACGGGGGATCGGAGTCCCAGCCCGGTCAGCGGACGGACCGGCGTCGGGCCGCCTCCCAGTTGCAGATGGGGGAGAATCCGCAAGGACCGGCCAGCGCTGATGGAGCAGCGGACGCGACGTCATGACAGCGACATTAGACCGAAGTCAGCCGTGTGCTTCGGCCGAGCCGGTGAACGAAGCCGATGCGGAACGCAGCCCCGCCCGCAGTGACGGCGCAAGGGCGCCGGCCCGCGCGCCCGGCCGGCCTTCAGCGCGTGCACCCCCGGGCGTCAACGGGTGGTGAATCCGCCGTCGATCGCCAGGGCCGCGCCGGTGATGAACGAGGCTTCGCTGCTCAGCAGGAACGCCACGAACGGGGCGATTTCCTCGGGCTGGGCGATGCGGTTCACCGGATGCATCGCCGAGATCTGCGCGACGGCCTCGTCGCTGGTCATCATGGAGCCGCGGGCCAGCGGCGTGTCGACACCGCCGCTGGTGATGGCGTTGATCCGCACGCCCTGCTCGGCGACTTCGAGCGCGGTGGCCCGGGTCAGGCCCACGACCGCATGCTTGGCGGCGACGTACGGGGCAACGCCGGGCAGCGCGACGACGCCCATGTTGGAGGCGTTGTTGACGATCGCACCGCGGGTCTTGAGAACCTCCGGGATCTGGTGCTTGAGGCAGTTGAAGACGCTAGTGACGTTCTGTGCGATCTCGGCGTTCCACGCGGTGCCGTCGATGCTGGACACCGGGCCGGAGGCGTTGAAGCCGCCGGCATTGTTGAACGCCCCGTCCAGGCGGCCGAACTCGGAGAGCGCCGCCGCGACCAGGGCGGCAGCGTCGGCCTCGACGGAGACGTCCGCGGGAACGAAGAGCGCCCGACCGCCCGTAGCACGGATGCTCTCGGCAGCCTCCTCACCGACGTCCTTGCGGCGGGCGCCGATGACGACGGCGGCGCCTTCCGAAGCGAGCCGCCGGGCGACTGCGAGGCCGATGCCGGAGGAGCCGCCGGTGACGACGAAAACCTTGGAGTCCAGACGGGAAGACATGAGGAAGCCTTTCGGAAAGGGGTAGTTCTGGGTGGTCGGCCGGGCCCGGCGTCTGATCACTCCATCAGACTGCGGCCGGGTGGAAGTCGGTGCTGGCGGGTATCGGACCTCGCGTTGTCTGCGGAACCCGGCCGCGGCTCGCGGCCCTCACGCTGGTGCGGCGCCGGCCGGGCTGTGAGCACGGCCCTCCCGCAAGGGCCACAGCCTCGGGTGCACGGAAGAGCAGACTGGGTCACCGGTTTCCGGGCCCGGCTCCTTGAGCTCAGCATCACCGTGGCAACGCACCCGTACCGGACAACGGTCGGCAGCGATGTCGTCGACGCGCGGAAGCCAGTCTGAGCCCGCAGTTCCAAAAGCCACCGGTCGATGCCCGAGGCCGGCGGGGAACCGCCGGCAGCCCCTCAGCCTGCCCGGGATCAATCGCTGGTCAGGCCGTAGGACCCTACAAGCGAAGGGCCCCTTTCCCGGGTCGCACCCCAGGTCCAGGGCCCTCCGTCCGCGACACAGCCGGTAAGCCCGGTCGCCTTCCACCGCCCCTTGGGCAGGAGACGGGCGTGGCACTCCAATTCACGTCCGCCGACGAAGACAACCTTGGCCGTCAAGCTCCCCGCGCCGCCACAGCGCGTGCTGTTCTTGGAGCAGCGTCTCGTCCACCATGCGTTGCCGCACCGACTCCACCCAGGCCACGGCAAGCCCGCCGAACGTCTCCAAGTTCTCCAGCGACACCTGCTCGTCCCCGTTGAACAGGGCGATCAGCTCGGTGGCAGCAGCATCGCTGTGATCGCATGCCGCGCACAGCACCGCCTCTTTGATCCCGGAGACGTCCTCCCCACGCGCGTTTTTCCACGCATGGGAATACCGCGCGAGGAGCAGGGTGAGGCCATCGCAGCACGGACTCGGCGGGGCCGTATGCGGCAGCCTTCTTGAGCGGCACGACAGCGTCTATGGCCATCTCGTGCGCGGCCACCAGGCCGCGGCGGGTGTGTCCGAAGGAGTCGAACGCGCCTGCCTTGACCAGGGACTCGATGGCGCGCTTGTTCAGCGCGGGCAGATCGACCTTGCCGAGGAAATCCGCGAAGGAGGTGTACTTCCCCTTGGACTTGCGCCCGGCGATGATCGCCTCGATGACGTTCTCGCCGACGTTGCGCACCGACAGCAGACCGAAGCGGACATAGTCGCCGACGGCCGTGAACTCGGCAACCGACTCGTTCACGTCAGGCGGCAGCACGGTGACACCCAGCTTGCAGGCGTCAGCAAGGTAGATGCCAGCCTTGTCCTTGTCGTCACCGACGGAGGTCAGCAGGGCGGCCATGTACTCGGCCGGGTAGTTCGCCTTGAGGTAGGCGGTCCAGTAAATGACCAAGCCATATCCGGCGGTGTGCGACTTGTTGAAGGCGTAGCCGGAGAACGGGAGCATGACGTCCCAGATCGCCTTGGTGGCTTCTTCCGAGTAGTCGTTGCCGGTCATACCGGCGTGGAAGTTCTTCCCCCATCGCGCGGCGCAGCATGTCGGCGCCGCCGAGCGTGTACCCGGCCAGTGTCCGGGCGAGCGGCGCGGGTGATCATTCGGACAGAGATGCCGGTGTGGTCGTGGGCATGAAGAAACGGGCCCCTTGGTAGTGACGTGGTTGTTGAGGCCGGTCACGAGCAAGGAGACCCGTTGTCCGACGAGTTGACCATCCCCGCCGTACCCGCGTCCACCGCGGTCACCCCTGGGTGTGACTGCTACGTGCACCGGTTCGGTTCGATCGGCCGGCATCGGCCACCACCACCGGCGGCACCAGCCCGTCCAGGGCCTGAGCGTCCCCGGCGGTCGGCTCCGGGGTTCGGTGCACGGCACCCCGGGGGCGGAGAGAGGGTGGCCTCGCTCGACCGTGCCCCGGCGGGGTGCCGTGCTCGGACTCGCCCGCCTTTAGCGGCGCTTCGGCATGGGGGCGTTTCCGGCTTCCTTCATCCGTTCAGGCGTCCAGTAGTCCCGGACCTTCTCCGGGTTCTGCCGTACATCGTTGATCGTGGTCCCCGAGTCCGGCTGCGGCTCGGATTCCGGGGCGGTGGCCGCGGTACGCCAGGCGGCCATGGTCGCCACAGCGGCGGCGATGGCGGCGGCTGCCCAGCGGCTCAGACTACTGCGACGCATGGGACTTTCTCCTTGTCCGGTGTTCAGACTGTCAGGTGACGCTGCCCTGGGCGTCGTACATCGCTTTGACCGCGTCATCGAAGTAGGCGGCCTCGTTCCAGCCGTCCGAGGTGACGGTGCTCATCACTCCGTTGACGGATCCGAGACCGTTGGAGTCGTTGAAGTCACGCAGCCATGGCGCTCCGCTGGAGCCGCCGCCGAAGTTGCACTGAAGCTCGAGGCCGCCGTCACTGGCTGCCCGTGTCGTGCCCGTGCACGCCCACTGGCTTTCTCCGCTGCCGAAGTTCCCGGGGTAGCCCAGAATGGTGATGGGCTGCGTGCGCGAGAAGTTCCAGCTCAGTCCGTGACCGCCGGTGACATTGACGATCTTGTTCCCGTTGAGCGGCCAGGTGGTCACCATGGCCACGTCCCGTCTGAGGTCGCTGCTGTCGATCCAGGCGTTGAACGTGCGCATCTGCTTGGCGGCGAAGGTGCCGAATGGACGGGCTCCGGAGCGGTAACGCGGCACATAGACCCAGTTTGTCATCCACGTGCCGCCTTTGCCGCCGTGTACGCAGTGCCCGGCAGTGACAACCATCTGTTTTGAGTCACTGTTGAGAGCACTCGCCGAACACGTATAGGTGCCGCCGTTGCTGGGGTTGGTGAAGAACACCTTGCCCACCGCGGCGGATTCGTTGATGCGCAGCGTCGGTGTGTCGGAGCGCGCGGGGGCGGCCGGGATCGTTCCCGGCTTCCCGGTGGGGCCGGCCTTCTTGGCGCCGTCCGGCCGTGGCGGGGCGGCCGCTTTGTCGAGCGAGACGGCATTCGCCATCCGCTCCGGTGTCCAGTACCGCGCCAGCGCGGCGGCGTCCTGCGTCGAGTCGACCGGGGCCCCGCTCGACAGCCGCGCGGCGTGGCCGACGCTTGTCCCGTTCCCGGAGCCGGTGAGAACACCGGTGGTGAGCTCGGTTTGGGTTCCGGCCGGGGCGGGCGCCGCCTCGGCCGTTCCCGCACCGATCAGTGCCAGTACGGTGGCTGCGGCCAGCGGGAGTATCGCGTGTCTGAGTCTGCGCACGAACTTCTCCTTCGATTGTCGTTGGAGTGCGTATTTCTGACGGCATGGCCGATCAGGGTGCGGAGAGCCAATCAGTGTGCGGACGACAGCGAACCTAGGCGGGGCGGGCACGTGCGAAACAGCCCTAGATCAGCCGCCCTGTCCTTCGCTTTGAGGGGCCCCTTATTTTCGGCCGGTCCGGATTACCGCTTGTTTCGCGGGCCGTTGTGTCTGGGCACCGTCCTCGCGTCAGTCGCGCTCTCTCGGATGAGTGGGCAGGTAGAGGGGCCATCCGCGCCCCGGCCGATGCCGGTGTACGAGACTGCCGCGGCGCGCCGGGCTGCCATGAACCGGCCGGACAATGGGCTGCACCAGGACAGCTATGGCGGGCATACTTGGCGGGTCCATGTCATCAGTCAAGGGAGCAGGAGGCCGGGGATTCGGGCGTGTGCACGGCGGCAGGGCGGGGAGCCAGGTCCGAGACTCTGATATTCCTGCTGGTCAGGCGCCTGTTTCTGAGTTTAGTGAGCTGATGTTGCGTCAGGTATGGGATCGCCGGACCTGTCGTGGGTGCGGGTTCGAGCAGGTAATCGCAGTGGCTGGCAACGGCCTGATGCCGAGGTTGCCGGCGAGAGTGCGGCAGTCGTGGCGGCCCGGGGCAGCGGTCGCGACCCACTGTGTCGCGCTGGCCTGAGATGGCGGGAGGCCAGACGGCGGATCGGCCGCCCCCTCCGCACATGACCGGTTCGGATGAACTGATGATGTGGCCGGTACCTCGGTGGGATGTGGGTCGCAGGGCTGGGCGCGTCGATATCTCGTTCGCTTCGTTCCCGGGTCCAACGTCCCCGTATGACAGTGGAGTTCGCCCCGGTAATGGAGGCGTTGTCTGGGCGCTCTGCCCGGCTTCTGCCGATGGGGCAACCATAGATCCGCCACCGTGCCCAGTCAGCCGAAACCCCCGCCTCCGCGCGGCAGTCGCTCTTCGGGACGACCGAGGATCGCAACAGCAAGCGGCTACCTAAATTGTTGCCCACAGCGACCAAGTGAGGAGCCAAGAGCGCCCTTGAACCGCTCCGGGTTCCGTAGAGATCCAGACCGCAGCGCCGCATTCGAAGAAATCCTCGCCACCCACCTCGCCCACATCGAGGCCCAGATCCCCTGACGTGCCGGATCACGACTGTTCTTGAGTCAGCTCGGGGACAGTTGACGCGGAATCCCGTCCGATCTGGTTGATCGGACGGGATCTTTGCTTTCGTGGGCTCAGTTCGAGGTGGTGCCCGCACACGTCGGCCCTGGCACCGCCCGACCCGGTGGGGCGCCGCCGGATCCGATCGCCGTCCGAGCCGCCCCGTCTATCACATGGGGTGATGCTCTGGGCTGGAATCGGGGATCGCCTCACGTTCCGCCAGGCCACATGGCACCGTCTCGCGCGAATCACGCCGACGATCAAGGAGCGGGCGGTGCCCACCAACTTTCTCAGCGAGGAACAGCGCAGGCGCTTCGGCCACTTCACCGAGGACCCGGACGAAGGGCAGCTGGCCGGGTCCTTCCTGCTGGACCAGACCGCGCGGCGCAGGGCGATGGCCGCTCGTGGCGGAACCGGATCGGCTGGGCCGTCCAGCTCGGCACCATCCGCTACCTGGGCACCTTCCTGAACCACCCCGAAGAGGTGCCCGCCGTGGTGGTCGCCTACGTCGCCGAGCAGCTCGGACTGGAGCCGCCGGCGTTCACCGGGTACGGAAGCAGCGAGGCCCGCTGGGCACACCAGGAACAGATCCGCGACGGCTACGGGTACACCAAGTTCGAATTCGACCAGTGGTTCGCACTCGCCCGCTGGCTCTACCAGCGGGCCTGGATCGGCAACAAACGCCCCACCCTGCTGTTCGACCTCGCAACCAAGCGCCACGAACGCCACGGCGGACAGCACGGCCGCAGCGCCCTGGTCACCTACCTCCGCGACGACGTCGCCCCGCTGTGCCGGGCCCGGTTCCGCACCGGCGAAGTCCGCCGGCAGGTGCTCTCCGCCGCCAGCCGAGGCGTCCACCTATGAAACGCCGGGTCCGGACCGAGTCGCGCGGTCACTCACCAGTCTTTACGCTCGGGCGGTGGAAGGCGCCCCGGTAGGCGGCTGGGGTCATGCCGATCTGGCGGCTCAGGTGCTGGCGGAGCGACTCGCCGGAGCCGAGGCCGCTGCGGCTGGCCACCTGATCGACGGTGAGATCGGTGGTCTCCAGCAGTTCGCGAGCCCGCAGCAGCCGCTGCTGGAGCAGCCATTGGAACGGGGTCACACCAGTCTCGGCTGTGAAACGGCGCGTCAGAGTCCGCACACTGACCTTGGCTTGACCGGCCAGGTCGTGCAGGGAGATCGGCTGGTCCAGGTGCTGCAGTGCCCAGATGCGGGCCGTATCCAATGAGGAGTCGGTCTCGGCCGGGAGGGGGGTCTGTACGAACTGCGCCTGCCCGCCGTGCCGGACCGGGGTGACGACGGCGGCGCGGGCCGCCGCGTTGGCCACGGCCGCGCCGTAGTCGGAACTGATCAGGTGCAGGCACAGGTCGATCCCGGCGGCCGAGCCCGCACCGGTGATGATCGGTCCGTCCTCGGCGAACAGCCGGTCGGCGTCCACGTGCACCAAGGGGAAGGCGCGCTGCATTTCCTCGGCCAGGCCCCAGTGGGTGGTGGCGACACGGCCGTCGAGGAGTCCGGCTTGGGCGAGGACGAAGGCGCCGCTGCAGATCGAGGCAACGCGCTTTCCCGCGGCGGCCGCCTCTCGCAAGGCGTCCAGTGCGGCCGGCTCGGCGTCGTGCCGGCTGCCGGTCGAGGGGACGATCACCGTGTCCGCCGCCGCGACCGCCTGAAGGCCGTGCCGGACCACCACCTCGATGCCGCCGGAGGCGGCGATCACGCCGGGTTTGGCGGTGCACACCGTCACCTCATAGCCAGGGCGTCCCTCGAGTTCGGCGGCGCCGAGCAGCGCTGACGGCATGGACAGGTCGAAGGGCTTGACCGCGGGAACGGCCAGGACGGCGACACGACGCATGGCTAGATCCTTGGAGGTAATGGCTTTCAGGCCACTAACCTACCGTGCGTCCGCACGGCAGAGTTGGGCGTGCGGACGGGCCCTCCGTGAACCACGTTTCCCCCTTCGGGGAAGCGTTCCATTTTTGAAGGTGAACGGAGACAAGACCATGGGTGGATCAGTCGTCATCGGGGCAGGTGCGACCGGGGTCGCGACCGCCAGGCAACTGGCCGAAAGCGGCAAGCGGGTCCGCCTCATCACCCGCAGCGGCAGTGGTCCTGACCACCCTGCCATCGAACGGGTCGCCCTGGACGCGGGCCGCACTGACGAGCTGGCCGAGGCTCTGGCCGGAGCGGCCACGGTCTTCAACGCCGCCATGACCGCCTACCACACCTGGCCGGAGACCATGCCGCCGTTGTTCGCCTCGATTCTCGCCGCGACCGAGCGGGCCGGGGCCGACTACGTGATGCTCGGCAACCACTACGGCTATCAGCAGACCACCGGGCCGGTCACCGAGCGCACCCCGATGGCCCCGCACACCCGAAAGGGCCGGGTGAGGGCCGAACTGTGGCGGCAGGCCAAGAACGCGCACGACGAAGGGCGGCTGCGGGCCACCGAAGTGCGAGCCGGCCAGTACCTGGGCCCAGGCGCAGTCTCAGCGTTCACGCTGCTGGTCGCGCCCCGGGTCCGCGACGGTGAACTGGCTCTCGTCCACGGCAACCCCGATGCGGCGCATTCGTTTTCCTACACCGAGGACGTCGCAACGGCGCTGGTGGCGGTCAGCGGCGACGAGCGGGCCTGGGGACGGGCCTGGCACGCCCCGGTCATCACCACGACCCTGCGCCAGGCCGCGACCGACCTCGCTGCACTCCACGGAGCGCCCGAACCGCGGTTGGAGCCGCTCACCGAACGGGACACAGCGCTGCTGTCCTTCACCGATCCACTGTGGCGGGAGTTCGCAGAGATGAGCTACATGTCCGAGCGTCCGTTCGTCGTGGACGACAGCGATATCCGCGACACCTTCGGACTCAAGCCTTCAACGCTCCGAGAGGCGCTGGCGGCCTGATGCCCGGCCCTGATCGTCACCGGGGCCAAGGGCCCCGACATGTCCGACCCGGCCGCCGAAGCCCACCAGGCGGCCTGCGACCTGGCCGCCGCGCCCGCGACCGTCGCGGTGATCGAGGAGTCCGGCCACTACCCCCACCTGGACCGGCCGGAGGAGACCTCAACGGTCGTCCTGAAGTTCCTGGCAGGTGTGTGAGATGCCCAGAGCGGGACTGTCGCCGGACGCCGTGCGTGCCGCCGCGATCGCAGTGCTCGACGCCGGCGGACCGCAGGCACTGACCCTGGCACGGGTGGCGGCGCACACCGGCGTCGCCGTCCCATCCCTCTACAACCACGTGGACGGGCTGACCGGGCTGCGGCGCATGGTCGCGATCCAGGTGATGGGCGAGCTGGCCGACCGGGTCGCCGAGGCCGTGCAGGGACGCAGTCGGGACGACGCGGTCAGCGCGCTGATGTTCGCCTACCGCGGCTACGCCGTCGAGCATCCCCGCCGGTACGAGGCGATCCCCCAGGCACTCGGCGACGATGCCGGCCTCAGGACCGCCGGTGACCGCGTCCTCCAGCCCATCCTGGCGGCGCTGCGCGGGTACGACCTTCCCGACCAGCAGATCATCCACGCCGCCCGCTGCGTGCGCGCCGCCGCCCACGGCTTCGCCACCCTCCAAGCAGGAGGCGGCTTCCAGTTCTCCGAGGACCTGGACACCAGCTACACCGCGCTCATCCGCCTGGTCACCGACGGCCTGGCCCACTGGAAATAGCGCCGCTCAAGCCCCGCGCCGGGGCGGAGACAGCCGCGACGGGCTGACGACGAGGCCGCCCTGCCACCCAAGTCTCTTCAAGATCGACTATTGGCGGGGTTGGCGCTTATCTCGGCAACACCCCTGATTCGGTGTCTAGGGTTGCCGGTGGCGGTCGGATCGGGGGAGCGGGGCGTTGGACGAGTCGGCGAGTGTGGACAGCGAGGTGCTCGCCGCTGTGCGAGCGGCGGACGGGACGGCGTTCGCCGGGCTTGCCGAGCAGCATCGGTGGGAGTTGCGGGTGCACTGTTACCGGATGGTGGGCTCGTTCGACGACGCCGAGGACCTGGTGCAGGAGGCGTTGCTGCGGGCGTGGCGCTATCGCGGAAGTTTCCAGGGCCGCTCCACATTTCGGGCGTGGCTGTACCGGATCGCGACGAACGTGTGCCTGGACTTCCTCGACCGGCAACCGCGGCAGCTGACACCGGGTGAGTCCGGCCGACCGGCGGAGGTGGGGTGGCTGCAGCCGTTCCCGGACCGGTTGCTGGAGCCGGTGGCCGCTCGGGAGGCGGAGCCGGAGGCCGTGGTCGTCGCCAGGGAGACCATCGAGCTGGCATTCGTGGTGGCCATCCAGCATCTGCCGCCTCGCCAGCGGGCAGTGCTGATTCTGCGGGACATGCTCGGCTGGCCGGCGGCGGAAACCGCCGCGCTGCTGGAGATGAGCGTGGCCGCGGTGAAAAGCGCGTTGCAGCGGGCACGGCCGGTGCTGCGGGAGCACCTGCCGGAACGCCGCGCTGGGCGGGCCTCGGCCACGTCCCTTGCCGGCCGGGAGCGGGAGCTGCTGCGGCGTTTCATGAGGGCCCACGAGCGGGCCGACACCGCGGCGTTGGCGGAGCTCCTGAGCGAGGATGTGCGGCTGTCCATGCCGCCGTTGCCGTACTGCTTCACCGGCCGGGCGGAGGTCGTCGCCTTCGTCGGGGACGCACTGGGATCGGGGTCGCCCTTGCATCGGGGGCAGTGGCGGGGTGTGCCGGTGGCAGCGAACCGGCAGCCGGCCATGGCCGGCTACATCCGGCTGCCGGGAGAGGCGTCGTACCAGCCGCAGGTGCTCAACGTGCTGCGAGTCGAGGATGGGGAGATCACCGAGATCGTCGCGTTCGAGCCCCGTGTCTTCGGCGCGTTCGGCCTGCCGGCAACCCTGCCCTGATAGCTCCGATTCCTTTTCCGCGCTCGGGTGGTCTCACAGTGCACGACCGCAACCGGTGCGGTCGAGGAGGCAAGGAGCTGAATGTGCACACACTGACCCACGAGGAACTGGCGGCCCTGCGGCAGGGAGATGTCCGCCTGCTGGACAGTGACATCGCGCAGGATCTGCTGGCCTCGACCGAGCTCGCGCGCGTGGCGTATGTGGCTGCCGATGACACACCACGGGTGTTCCCGATGCTGTTCCACTGGACCGGGCAAGATGTGGTGCTGTCCACGTTTTTCCCCGCCCGGAAGATCGCGGCGCTGCGGGCCAGGCCCGATGTGGCGATCACGATCGACGCCGCCGGGACCCCGCCGCGGGCGCTGCTGATCCGTGGCCGTGCCCAGGTCACCGATGTCGACGGAATCGTCCCGGAGTACGCGCTGGCCATGCGCCGCTACGGCGGCGAAGAGGAGGGCGCGGCCCGGGTCGCGGCCGTCGACCATCCTGGTGTGCGGATGGCCCGGATCGCGGTACGCCCCGCCTGGGTGGGGGTCCTGGACTTCCAGACTCGATTCCCCGGCGACTCCACGGCCGCCGAGTTCACGCAGCGGGGACAGGCGTGATGACCCAGTACGTGTTCATCCCCGGAGCCGGATCCGATTCCTGGTACTGGCACCTGCTCGCCGACGAACTGCGCACCCGCGGCCACCGCGTGGCCACGCCCGAGCTGCCCTGCGACGACGATACGGCCGGTCTGCCCCAGTACGCCGACACAGTGGCCGCCGCGATCGGCGACCGCACCGGCACCGTGCTGGTCGCCCACTCCTTCGGCGGATTCACCGCGCCGCTGGTCTGCCGGCGCGCCCCCGTCGACCGACTGGTGCTGCTGACCGCGATGATCCCGCAGCCCGGCGAGGCCCCCGGCTCCTGGTGGGCCAACACCGGTTACGAACAGGCCCGACGCGACCAGGACGAGCGTGACGGCCGGGACCCCGATGACGAGGACGCTCTGTTCTTTCATGACGTCCCGCCCGCGCTGGCCGCCCAGGCGCGCGAGCACAGCCGCCGGCAGTCCCCCACCCCGTTCGCCGCGCCCTGGCCGTTGCCCGCGTGGCCTTCGACGCCGACGACGTTCCTGCTCTGCCGGGACGACCGCTTCCTCCCCGCCGCGTTCATGCGCCGCGTCGTCGCCGAACGCCTCGGAATCGTTCCCGACGAGATCGACGGCGGCCACATGGTCGCTCTCACCCGGCCCCGACAACTCGCCGACCGCTTGGAGGCATACACCACCACGGACTCGACAACCCCCTGACCAGCGCCGGCAGTCCGAGACCCCGTCGGCCGCGCCCCGGCCGTTGCCCGGGTGGCCTTCGACGCCGACGACAGGACGCGGCCGCCGAGCCACGCCCTGATCGATCGGGACCTGTACGTGCAGGCCGACTGGTTCGACGATCCGGCGCGGATGGCGACGGCGGGTTTCCCTAAGGATCACGCATTCGCCACCAAGCCGGCGCTCGCCCTCGCGCAGGCGAAACGGGCGCTGACCGCCGGGATCAGACCGAAGTGGGCGACCGGGGACGAGGTGTACGGACGCAGCCGGGAATTGCGCGAGTTCTTGGAAGGTGCCGGCATCGGCTATGTGTTCGCGGTGCCCGTCGACCACCAGCTCACCACCTTCGGCGGCGGGCGCATGCGCGCGGACCAGGCACTGCACTTGGTCGAGCCGGACGGACGGAACCGCCGCTCGTGTGGAGCGGGCGCGAAGGGCCCTCGCTACTACGACTGGGCGTGGATCGCCACCGACCACCCGCGCCGAGATGATCAACCGCTTCGCCGTCTGGGACCAGATCACCGGTACCGCCGCACAGCCCTCCGGTGCCTGACCCAGACCCGGCACCGGCACCCCTCGCACCCTGACACAACCTCATCAACGCTCAGCCAACGTGACAAGGCCCGAGATGAAGCAGGCCCTGGGCCTGGCGCACTTCGTGGCCGAACCTGGGGCGGCTGGCATCACCACGTCACCCTCGTCTCCGTCGCGCAGGCCTTCTGCACTCTGCAACGACTGGCTCGTGCCCCAGAAGACGGCGCCAGCCTGAGCCTCTACCAGGTTGTCCACGAGATACAGACCCTGCTCGCCACATGGACCGGCGGCTGCCCCACCTGCCACCGCGACATACCCACCCGAACATCAACTTGACCAAGCATTACTAGAGCGCCCCGCCCCACCGACGCTCGACGCTAATCGATCTACGGCTGAGTAGCCGTTGATAACCGGGGACTGTCCCTGTATTTTCCTTCAAGGATGCGGGGAGAGTCCCCGTTTATTTCCGAGGGGACCGCCCATGCGCGAAGAGACCTCGACCACGACCGCCGGGAACCGCCACCGCCCAGGCCTGGTGCTGTTCCTCGTCCTGGCCCTCCAGACGATGCTGATCCTCGACGTAAACGTGGTGAACATCGCCCTGCCCGACCTCAAGGAGGCGCTGGGCTTCACGCCCACCGGCCTTTCCTGGGTGCTGAGTTCGTACCTGCTGACCTTCGGCGGC
Source organism: Streptomyces sp. NPDC001020 (assembly GCF_053599115.1). Taxonomy (NCBI): domain Bacteria; kingdom Bacillati; phylum Actinomycetota; class Actinomycetes; order Kitasatosporales; family Streptomycetaceae; genus Streptomyces; species Streptomyces sp. NPDC001020. Next base: position 17,956 of record NZ_JBSFLQ010000072.1, read on the forward strand.
CTGCTCCTGCTGGGCGGGCGCACCGGTGACGTGCTCGGGCACCGCAGGGGGCTGCTCGCGGGCGTCACCGTCTTCACCGCCGCCTCGCTGCTCGGCGGTCTCTCCACCTCCGCCGGGATGCTGCTGACGGCGCGCGCCCTCCAGGGGGCCGGCGCCGCCCTCGCGGCGCCGACCGTGCTCGCGCTGATCGCCACGCACTTCACGGACGCGAAGGCCCGTGCCCGGGCGCTCGGCGCCTACGCGGCCGTGTCCGGCTCCGGCGCTGCGATCGGCCTGATCGGCGGCGGGCTGCTGACCGACTGGCTGTCCTGGCGCTGGGTGCTGTTCATCAACGTACCGATCGGCGTGGCCCTGCTGGTCCTGGCCCCGATGTTCATCCACGAGACCGAGCGCACCCCCGGCTCCTTCGACCTCGGTGGCGCGCTGACGTCCACCCTCGGCATGACCGCCCTGGTGTACGGCTTCATCCGCGCCTCGGAGCAGGGCTGGGGCGACGGCCTGACGCTGGGTTCCTTCGCCGCGGCCGTCGTGCTGCTGGCGCTGTTCCTGCTCGTCGAGACCAGGGCCCGCCAACCGATCACCCCGCTGCGGCTGTTCGCCGACCGCAACCGGGCGATCGGCTACGTCGCCCTGCTGTTCGTGATGGCCGCGGGCAACTCGATGTTCTTCTTCCTCACCCAGTTCCTCCAGGAGGTCAGCGGGCTCAGCCCGATCCGGGCGGGCCTGGCGTTCGTGCCGCTGGCGGTGCTGATCCTCGGTTCCTCCAGCGTGGCCGCCAAGCTGCTGCCGCGTCTGGGCGCCCGTGTCCTGACGGCGGTCGGCGCCGCCGCGATCAGCCTCTCGCTGGTCTGGTTCGCGCAGATCACACCTACCTCCGGCTACCTGAGCACGCTGCTCGGCCCGATGGCGGTCGCCGGGCTCGGCATGGGCGTGCTGCTGGTCGGTGTCACGACAATCCTGCTGTCCGGGGTCACGCCGGAGGAGACCGGCGCCGCCTCGGGGCTGCTCAACGTGATGCAGCAGATCGGCGGCGCGCTGGGCCTGGCGGTGATGGTGACGGTCTTCGGCTCCGCGAGCCGCGGCGCCACGCCCCCGGCCGGGCTGGACGCCAAGGGTGCGGCCGACTTCGTCCTCACCGAGGGCGTCACTGCGGCCTTCGGCTGGGGCGCCGGCCTCACGGCGCTCACCATCCTGCTCACCCTGGCGATGCGCCGAACGCCTTCCGGGGGCACCGGTGCCGAGAAGGGCGAGCAGCAGCCCGTCCACGCGGGGCTCTGAGCAGATGACCGACACACTCCCGATCAAGCTGTCCGTCCTGGACACCGCGCCCGTGTGGCGGGGCTCGACGGCCACGGAGTCGCTGCGCAGCAGCGTCCGCCTCGCGCAGGCCGTGGACAGGCTCGGCTACCACCGCTTCTGGGTCGCCGAGCACCACAACATGCCGGCGCTCGCCACCAGTTCCCCCGCCGTCCTGGCCGGGCGGGTCGCCGCCGCGACCCGCCGGCTGCGGGTGGGCGCGGGCGGGGTGATGCTGCCCAACCACCCGCCACTGGTGGTGGCCGAGCAGTTCGGCACCCTCGCCGCGCTGCACCCCGGCCGCATCGACCTCGGCCTGGGCCGGGCCCCGGGCACCGACCCGGTCACCGCCCGGGCGCTGCGCCGCCGGGCCGGCGCGCTCGGCGCGGAGGACTTCCCCGCACAGGTCCGCGAGTTGACCGATTACTTCGCTCGGACGAGCGCCGATCGCCCGCTCGCCGTCCCCGCGGAAGAACAGAACGTCCCGGTGTGGCTGCTCGGCTCCAGCCCCGGCGGTGCCCGCCTCGCCGCCGACTTGGGCCTGCCCTTCGCGTTCGCGCACCACTTCTCGCCGTTCGGCGCGGCCGACGCGCTGGACGCCTACCGCACCGCGTTCCGCCCCTCGGCCCACCTGAGCGAGCCGTACGCCCTGGTGTCGGTGTTCGGCGCGGTGGCCGAGGACGACCGCCGGGGCAGGCTGCTGGACGCGCCGCTGCGGATGATCAACGCCCAGGCGATGCGCGGCCTCGACCCGCTCTTCCCCTCGGTCGAGGAGGCCGCCGCCTTCCGGTTCTCGCCGCAGGAGCGGTCCACCGTGGACGGCCTGTACGACGCCCAGTTCTTCGGCGGCCCGGAGACGGTACGGCAGAAGCTCACCGCCTTCGTCCGCGCCACCGGCGCCGACGAACTCATGGTCCTCAGCCCGGTCCGGGACCACGACGAAAGGGTGCGCTCCTACCGCCTGCTCGCCGAGCTCACCGGCCTCAAGCCGTCCGGCCGAAGCTAGAATCCGGGGTCAGGCCCCGGTTCGGCGCCGCTCCCGTCGCCCGTACGGGAGCGGCGCCGTACCCCCAACGGCGAGGAGCAGGTGCCCCCATGCGCGCAGACGCCCGACTCAACTACGAGCGAATCCTCGCCGAGGCGCGCTCCGCCTTCGAGCGCCACGGCACCCACACCTCGCTGGACGACATCGCTAAGCAGGCGGGCGTCGGCAACGCCACCCTCTACCGCCACTTCCCGACCAGGGAGGGCCTGCTGGAGGCGGTGCTGCGCGAGAGCCTCACCGAACTCGGCGCCATTGCCGAGGAGTTGCTGACCGTCGAGCCGGCCGGCGAGGCCCTGGCCACCTGGGTGCGGGCCGCCGTCACCCACGCCGCCGTCTACCGCGGCCTGGTCACCCTGCTGATGGCCGGCCTCAAGGACGAGACCTCCGACCTCAACGCCGCCTGCACCGCGATGCAGTCCTCGGGCCGGCACCTGCTGGCCCGCGCCCTGCAGGCCGGGGAGGTCCGAGAGGACACCACCGCGAGCGCCCTGTACGCCCTGATCGCCTCGGCCGCCTGGGCCCGCGAACACGCCCCGGAGGAGGCGGACCACGTCCTCGCCGTCCTCATCGACGGCCTGCGGACCTAGGGCCTGTATTGAGTTGCCCGCCTGCGTCGCGACGCCTGGCACGGCACCTCGCCGCGTTGTCGGGATCGCCCGCGTACGTCCAGTACGCGGGCGACCCTCCGCCTTGCGATGTACCGCACCAGACGCCGCGACGCCCGCCCACCGGGCGGACGACGGGCAACTCAATACAGGCCCTAGAAGACTCATGAAGATCTTGTTGAGGGGCTGTCCGGCCGCAGGCCGGGCGGCCCCTCGGTCTATGCGGTGGCCGCGCTGATCGTCCAGGTGC
>NZ_JBSFLQ010000073.1:0-19971 GCF_053599115.1 Streptomyces sp. NPDC001020
CTTGGTCTCGATACCGAGGGACAGCGGGGTGACGTCGAGCAGCAGGACGTCCTTGACCTCACCCTTGAGGACACCGGCCTGCAGCGAGGCGCCGACGGCCACGACCTCGTCCGGGTTCACACCCTTGTGCGGCTCCTTGCCGGTCAGTTCGCGGACCAGGTCGGTCACCGCAGGCATCCGGGTCGAGCCGCCCACGAGGATCACGTGGTCGATGCCGGACACCTTGATCCCGGCGTCCTGGACGGCCTGGTGGAACGGCTTCTTGCAGCGCTCCAGCAGGTCCTCGGTCAGTTGCTGGAACTGGGCTCGCGTCAGCTTCTCGTCCAGGTGCAGCGGGCCCTCCGCGGAGGCCGTGATGTAGGGCAGGTTGATGGTCGTCTCGGACGAGCTCGACAGCTCGATCTTGGCCTTCTCGGCGGCCTCACGCAGTCGCTGCACCGCCATCTTGTCCTTGGACAGGTCGATGCCGTAGGCGTTCTTGAACTGCTTGATCAGGTGGTCGACGACCCGTTGGTCCCAGTCGTCGCCGCCGAGATGGGTGTCGCCGTTGGTTGCCTTCACCTCGATGACGCCCTCGCCGATCTCCAGCAGAGAGACATCGAAGGTGCCGCCGCCGAGGTCGAAGACGAGGACGGTCTGCTCCTCGCCACGGTCGAGCCCGTACGCGAGGGCTGCCGCCGTCGGCTCGTTGATGATCCGCAGGACGTTCAGTCCGGCGATCTCCCCGGCCTCCTTGGTCGACTGCCGCTGGGCGTCGTCGAAGTACGCGGGGACCGTGATCACCGCGTCGGTGACGTCCTCGCCCAGGTAGGCCTCGGCGTCCCGCTTCAGCTTCTGAAGCACGCGCGCGGAGAGTTCCTGTGCTGTGTACTGCTTGCCGTCGATGCTGCCGCTGTCCGGGAAGCGCCAGGCCGAGTCGCCCATGTGGCGCTTGACGGAACGCGCGGTGCGTTCGACGTTGGTCACCGCCTGCCGCTTGGCGACCTCGCCGACGAGCACCTCGCCGCTCTTGGCGAAGGCCACGACCGACGGCGTTGTCCGGGCGCCTTCGGTATTGGTGATGACGGTGGGCTCGCCACCTTCGAGGACCGAGACCACCGAGTTCGTGGTACCGAGGTCGATACCGACCGGACGTGCCATGGGGGCTTCTCCCTCCTCGTCGTCCCTGAGTCGTCGCTCATGTCAGAGGACCGGCCCGCCCGCAGTGCCGGATACGGCCGGCTGATACTCCTCCGGTCTGCAGATCGGAACCTGACTGCCTTACTAGCCTGAATAAAACTTGAGTGCACTATTGTCAAGTCTGTGCAGGCGACAGGGGGACCCGAGGGCGGCCGCCGATGCCCGGTCAGCGATACGCCCTGCCGCGCACATAGGCGATGACGAGGGTGATCGCGGTGATGGCGCACACCAGCATGCCGATGGCCAGGAAGGCGTAGCCTGCCTCGCTGATACCCGGTTCGGTGCTCACTACGGTATGGCCGTCACCGGCGTAGTTCCGGTGTTCCTTGTCCGCGTGGTTCGCGGCGTAGAAGATCATCGCGGCGATCGCTGCCGCACAGGCCGCGGCGCCTGCCAGCGGCCAACGGCCCGCCCGGCCGTACCAGGGGATCCGCGGTTTCAGGGCGACGTGCGGGCACTGTGTCAGCAGGGCGCGTCCCAGGTCGCCGGCGCGTTCGGTGAGCCCGTCGGCCCGGAGCCGGGTGCCGTCGTCGAGGTCGATCTCGACGCGGTAGCCGTTGCCGAGTCGGGTCGCGAGGGCGTTCACCGCGTCGCCGTCGACGTGAAGCGAAGTGACGCGGTCCCAGGCCCAACCCGCGGCGCCACGCCGGGATCCGTGGACCAGGCCACCCTGGCGCACCTCGAAATACTCGCCGCGCTCGCCGCGCAGGGCCCGAGCGATCTGGGTGGCCGCGATCACTATGGCGCCCAGCGCAAGGCCGAGCAGCAGACCGATCGCCTTGTTGCTGCCGGTGGAGCCCTCGCCGGTTGCGGACCAGCCCCACGTGCCCAGCCAGCCGGGCGGGATGGCTATAAGCAGTGCGTAGCCTGCGTTCACCCATCGCTTCCGGTGGTCGACCGGGTGGCGGCTGACCACCGGGCCGAGATCACCGAACGTGTCTGCTCGTTTCGTCATCGCTCGCTTCCGTCCTGTCGCTCGCCGCGCAGCGCGGGGCCGCGGGCGAGCAGGATGCTCAGCGCCGCGTAGTCCGATCCGGGGCGACGTACGGGCATGAACACCTCCAGCCGGTCGCCTTCGGTGCGGTAGCCCGCCTTGGTGGCGCGCGCCGACAGGGCCGGGCTGCCGACGTGCGCGGCCAGTCCCCGTACGTCGAGGCGGACGCCGCTGCTCGGATTGCCGGACACGTAGGTGATCCGGGACCAGTCCAGCAGCCCGGGGAAGGGCTTGAGCGTCAGCCCTTCGCGGGTGAACGTCAAGGCGCCCCAGCGCAGTTCGCCGCCCGCGTCCAGTTCGTCCAGGTGCCGCTGTGCGCGGGCTTCGGCGACGGCCTGCGAGGCGTGCCTGTGGAACGCTTGGCCGGTGTCGATGGGCGCCGAAGTGGCCAGGCGCCACAGGGCGGTCGCCTGGCGGACTTTGACGTAGTCCAGGCCCCTGAGGCGGATCGGGCCGCCCGTGTACGGACGGATGACGATCTTGAGCACGTCGTGCGAGTGGCTGAAGTTGATGTGGACGGACACCTTGGTGGCCTCGACGGAGGCAATCTCGTACCAGGCGTAGCGCAGCGTGCGCCGCCCGGGACGGCACAGTTCGAAGCCGTGCTCGTACTCGTGGATCCGGATCCGGGTGTGCCGGACAGTGAGGGCGAGGCACACCGCGGCTGCCCCGGGGATCGCCCAGAAGGCGAGGCGGAACGAGGAATCCGTGTCGTAATAGTCACCGGCGATGGTGCACATCACGATGAACACGATGACGAGCAGGAAGAACACGGTGAGGGGACGCCGCGGCATGGCCCCCTGGTAGGTCCACACCCGCTCCCCCAGCCTGGCCCGCTGCCGCTCTGCCTCCGCGCCTGCCGACAACACACACCTCGCATGATCGTCCGATACCGCGTCGTCGAGTCTCGGGCGGGTGCGCGCACGGGGAAACGGGAGAATTACTCAATTCCTGTGCGGCTGCGATGCGTTGGCGTCGCCGTGCGTCCGTAAGATGACCGATCATGGAAACGGGGGCAGCCACAGGGACATTCGTCGGCCTCGGCAGCGAACTGACGTCGCTGATCGGGCGGCGGGCGGAGACGGCGCGGATCGCACGGCTGCTCTCCGGCGCGCGTCTGGTCACGCTCAGCGGGGTCGGCGGCGTGGGCAAGACCCGGCTGGCGCTGCACGTGGCGGCGGACGCGACACGCTCCGCCTTCCCGGACGGCGTGTACGTCGCCGAACTCGCCGACCTGCGGGACCCCGAGTTGCTCGCACCGAGCGTCCTCGCCACCCTCGACGTGGCGAACCCCGGCCGCCCCGGCGCCGATGCGACGGCCGCTCTCGCCGCACGGCTGCGCGAGCGCCGCGTCCTGTTGGTCCTGGACAACTGCGAGCACCTGATCGACCCGTGCGCCCGCCTCACCAACGCGCTGCTGCGGGCCGCCCCCGGGCTGCGCGTCCTGGCGACCAGCCGGCAGCCGCTCGGTATCGCGGGCGAACACGTCTTCTCCGTCGAGCCGTTGCCGGTGCCGGACGCGGACACGGGTCACGGGGTGCGCGCCCTGAGCCGCAATCCGGCCGTCGCGCTGTTCGCCGACCGGGCCGCCGCCGTACTCCCCGGCTTCGCCGTGAGCGAGTCCGACGCTGCCGCCGTCGCCGAGCTCGTACGCCGTCTGGACGGGCTGCCCTTTGCGATCGAGCTGGCCGCGGCGCGCATCCGGAGCCTGACGCCGCAGGAGATCCTGGAGCGGCTCACGGACCGGTTCGCGCTGCTGACCGGGGGCAGCCGCGCCGCCGCCGACCGGCAGCGCACCCTGCGCGCGCTGATCGACTGGAGCCACGAACTGTGTACGGACCGCGAGCGGCTGCTGTGGGCGCGGGCCTCGATGTTCCGCGGCGGCTTCGACCTGGAGAGCCTCGAACGGGTCTGCACGGACGCCGAACTGCCGCCCGCCGCCCTGCTCGACACCCTCGACGCACTCGTGGCCCGATCGATCGTCAACTGTCGCCAGGAACACGGGCGTTCGCGCTATCACATGCTGGAGACGGTACGCGAGTACGGTCACGAGCGGCTGGCCGCGTCCGGCTCGCTCGACGCGCTCCGCGGCCGCCACCGGGACTGGTACGCCGAACTGACCGCACGCGCCGGGCAGGAGTGGTTCGGGCCCCGGCAGGTCGAGTGGTTCACGCGCCTGCGCCTGGACCACCCGAACCTGCGCGCGGCCCTGGAGTTCTGCCTGGAGCAGCCCGGACAGGCGCGGGCCGGTCTGGCCCTGGCCGTGTCGCCCCGGCACTACTGGATCACCGCGGGCCTGCTGTCCGAGGGCCGCCGCTGGCTGTCCCAGTTGCTCGCCGCCGACCAGGCGCAGGACGACGGTGCCGATCTGGCCGGCCCGGACGCCGGCGTCCGCGTACAAGCCCAGGTCACCGACACGTATCTGGGCATCCTGCAGGGCGATCCGGACGCCGATGTGCAGCGCGCGCTCGCCGCGTGCGAGGCGGCGGCCAGGCGGGGCGGCCACCGGCGGGAGTCGGCGTGGGTGTGGCACCACCACGGGATCCTCGCTGTCTGGCGCGAGGACTTCGCGAGCGCCGCCGAACTGTTCGCGCGGGCGCGCACCGAGTTCCGCGCGCAGGGCTGCCTCGACGCGGCCCTCGAATGCCGAGTCAAGTTCGCCATCGCGCACGCCTACGGAGGTGAGGTCGCCGCGGCCGACGAGGCGTGTGACGAGGTCGAGGCGGCCGCCCGTGCGCACGGCGAGTCATGGCTGCACGGCATGGCCCTGCTCGCCCGCGCCCTGCTGGCCCGGCGCGCGGACGCGCCCGCCGACGCGATCGCCCACGCCAAGGCGGCCATCGCCCGGCTGCGCCCGTTCCAGGACTGGTGGGACGTGGCCATGTGCGTGGAGGTCATCGCGTGGAGCACCCAGGACGCCCTGCGGCGCGCGGCCCGGCTCCTGGGCGTGCTGCACCTGTTGTGGGAGTCGCTGGGCGGGCGAATCGGCTCGGCACCGTTCATGCGCGCGCAGCATCTGCGCTTCGACGCCGCGGTACGGAAGGCTCTGTCCGCCGCCGCCTTCGACCGGGAGTTCCGCCGCGGGGCGCGCGCCACCATGGACGAGGCGATGGCCTACGTACTGGACGACGCGGCCGCGGTGCCAGGGCTGACGCGGCGTGAGAGCCAGGTCGCGGAGCTGGTCGCCGAAGGCCTCACCAACAAGGACATCGCGGTGCGCCTGACGATCGCGCAGCGTACCGCAGAGAACCACGTCGAACGCATACTGGACAAGCTGGGGTTCACCTCGCGCACGCAGTTGGCGGTGTGGACGTGCGAGCAGCGCGACGAACCCGCCGGGAGACGACGACGGTCAGGGCCCACAGGACAAGCGTCAGCAGACTGAACGGCGCGCGCACGCAGGTGCGGGGTGCGCATCTCTCTGGACGGGGCTTTTCACCCTCGCAAGGATCGTCTGCGTACAGCGCGATCCCAGGGACGAAAGGCGGGACGTACGGATGACGAAACACTGGGCGGACTTCCAGTACGAGATCTATCTCCACGGCATGACGGGCGCCGTACCACGGCTGCCCACGGATCTGACCCGTCTGGAGGAGCTCACCGAGCAGCGGCTCGGGCCGGGTCCGGTCGGCTATGTGGCGGGCAGTGCGGGCACCGGCAGCACGGCGCGGGCCAACCGCGCCGCACTCGAGCGGCGTCGGATCGTGCCGCGCATGCTGCGGGACGTGCACGAACGCGACCTGTCCGTCGACGTGCTGGAGCGCCGGCTGCCGGCGCCGCTGGCCCTCGCACCGATCGGCGTCCTGTCGATCATGCATCCGGGCGCGGAGCCCGCGGCGGCGCGGGCAGCCGCGGCACAGGGCGTGCCGTACATCCTTTCCTCTGCCTCCAGCACGCCGATGGAGCAGGTCGCCGAGGCATCGGGCGACGGAGAGCGCTGGTTCCAGCTGTACTGGGCGAAGGACCGCGAGGTCACCCGCAGTTTCCTCACTCGGGCGAAGGACGCCGGGTTCACCGCCCTGTTCGTCACGCTGGACACGCCGCTGCTGGCCTGGCGCCCCCGCGACCTGGACCAGGCGTACCTGCCGTTCCTCCACGGGGTGGGCACCGCCAACTACTTTTCGGACCCCGCGTTCCAGGCGGGTCTGGCGAAGCCGGTCCACGAGGACCCCAACGCCGCCGTGCTGCACTTCGTGGGTATGTTCGCGGACCCCGGCAAGACCTGGCCGGACCTGGCGTTCCTGCGGGAGAACTGGGACGGCCCGATCGTGCTGAAGGGCATACTGCACCCCGACGACGCCCGCCGGGCCGTGGACGCCGGGATGGACGGCGTGGTGGTGTCCAACCACGGTGGCCGGCAGGTGGCCGGTTCCGTGGCAGCCGCGGACGCGTTGCCACGCGTTGTGGCGGCAGTCGGGGAACGGCTCACCGTGCTGTTCGACAGCGGGATCCGCACCGGCGACGACATCTTCAAGGCGCTCGCGCTGGGTGCGCGGGCGGTCCTCCTGGGTCGGCCGTACGCATATGGGCTCGGACTCGACGGACAGGCGGGCGTCGAGCACGTCATCCGTTGTCTGCTCGCCGAGTTCGACCTCACCCTCGCCCTGTCCGGGCACGCCCGTCCCGACACCCTCAGCGCCGCCGACCTCATCGAGGAATCCGTATGACCGAGACCAAGATCGTCCTGGCCGTCGTCTCGCCGCACGTCGGAGGGCGCGCGGCGGGCGCCGCGCTCGCCACCGTCTTCCCCGGTGAGGCCCGTGTCACCGTGGTGGAACGGACTGACGAGGATCCGGCGGCGCTGCGCGCGGCCCATGTCATCGTCACCGGGCTCGGCCCGGTGACCGCCGAACACATCGCGGCGGCACGGGACTTGCGGCTGATCCAGTGCGCGAGTCACGGTTTCGACTACGTCGACCTGGACGCGGCCCGCGCCCGGAACGTGCCCGTGTGCACCATCGGCTCCAGCGGCGCCGAGAAGCAGAACGTGGCCGAGCAGACCTTCGCGCTGATGCTCGCCCTGGCCAAGCAACTGGTGCCCGCGCACACCGCCCTCGTCGACGCGGACTGGGCACTGCCCCGGCTGCAGCGGTCCATCACCGAGCTGTCCGGAAAGATCCTCGGTGTCGTCGGACTCGGCCACATAGGCCAGGAGGTCGCGCGCCGCGCAGTCGCCTTCGACATGACCGTCCTGTACACGGGTCCCGAGCCGGTGGACGCCGAGACGGAGGCACGGCTCGGGGGCGCCCGGTACGTCGATCTCGAGGCACTGCTGCGCACGTCCGACTACGTGACACTGCACGCCCCGCTCACCGAGGCGACCCGGCATCTGCTCGACGCCGAGCACCTCGCGCTCCTGAAGCCCACCTCGTTCGTGATCAACACGGCGCGAGGCGCCCTGATCGACCAGGACGCCCTCGCGGACGCGCTGGAGAGGGGCGCGCTGGCCGGGGCGGGCATCGATGTCTTCGACCCCGAACCGCCCACTGAGGCCCTCCGGCTGCTGAAGGCGCCGAACGTGGTGCTCTCGCCGCACGTCGCCGGGGTCACCCGCGAGACGCTCGTACGCATCGCGCTGGCCGCGGTCCAGAACGCCGCCGACTTCCTGAGCGGCAAGGAGCCCCGGGACGTCGTCTCCTGACGCTCGGTACGCCAGCGGGCGGCTCGGACCGGTCGTGCCGGTTCGGGCCACCGTCTCACTCGGCCGGCCCGGGTTGTCGTCCCGGTAGGGATCGTCCGGGCTTCGCCTTTTCCGTGCCTCGGCAGCGTCGCCTGCCGGAGGCTGCCGCGCACCCCGGAAGCCGGCGCATCGCCGAACTCGACGACGTGGGGCGTCGGTTCCCCTTGCTGCCGCCCCGGCCGACCTGGCGCGCATCGTCAGCACGTTGGGCTCTGCGAAGACCCCGGTGAACACGAGGGACCCCGAGTCATGACCGCTTCGGCGGCGTACGGCGCGCTGACCCGACCACACCGACCGGCGCGGTGAGACCCCCGTCACTCTTCGCCGTCCGATGTCACATTCGGCCCCCTCCCTCCGTCGCGATAGTGAGCGCATCCAGGGAGGAACAGGCAATGTCCGAACGGACCGACACCGCGGCCGACGGCCGCACCGGTACCACGACCGTGCGGCGACCCGAGCAGGCCGCTTCGGGCCAACGCGTCGCCGACTGGTTCGACGGCCGCCTCGGCATCCACACCTTGGGGCGGCAGTACCTGCGCAAGGTCTTCCCCGACCACTGGTCGTTCCTGCTCGGCGAGATATGCCTGTACAGCTTCATCGTGCTGGTGCTGACCGGGGTCTATCTCACGCTCTTCTTCCACCCGTCGATGACCGAGGTGACCTACCACGGCACTTACGTTCCACTGAACGGCATCCGCATGTCCGACGCGTACGCCTCGACGCTGCACATCAGCTTCGACGTACGCGGCGGTCTGCTGATCCGGCAGATCCACCACTGGGCCGCGCTCATCTTCGTCGCGGCGATGCTGACGCACATGATGCGGCACTTCTTCACCGGCTCGTTCCGCAAGCCACGTGAGATCAACTGGGTGTTCGGCTGGACGTTGCTTCTCCTCGGCCTGTTCGAGGGCCTGTTCGGCTACTCACTGCCGGACGACCTGCTGTCGGGCACGGGGCTGCGGTTCGTGAACGGCGCGCTGCTGTCGGTGCCGATCGTGGGCACGTACCTGTCGATGTTCCTGTTCGGCGGGGAGTTCCCCGGTCACGACATCGTGGCCCGCTTCTACTCGCTCCATGTGCTGCTGATCCCGGGGATCATGGCGGCGCTCGTCGTCACCCACGTCCTGCTGGTCGTGTACCACAAGCACACACAGTTCGCGGGGCCCGGGAGGACGGAACGCAACGTCGTGGGCGCGCCGTTCTTCCCCGTGTACCTCGCCAAGGCGGGCGGCTTCTTCTTCCTGGTCTTCGGGGTTCTCGCACTCATCGCCGCGGTCGCGTCGATCAATCCGGTCTGGGCCTATGGGCCCTACCGCGCCGACCAGGTGTCAACGGGTGCCCAGCCGGACTGGTACCTGGGATTCGCGGAGGGGCTGGTCCGCGTCATGCCGGGCTGGGAGATCAACATGTGGGGTCATACGCTGGCCCTCGGCGTGCTGATCCCGGTGGTTGTCTTCCCCCTCCTCCTGGTCCTCATAGGCGTCTACCCGTTCGTGGAGGCCTGGGTCACCAAGGACAGCCGCGAACACCACCTGCTGGACCGTCCGCGCAACCGGCCGGTGCGTACGGCACTCGGCACGGCATGGCTCAGCCTCTATCTGCTCCTGCTCGCGGGTGGCGGCAATGACATCGTGGCCACGCGCCTGCACCTGTCGATCAACACGGTGACGTGGATCATCAGGATCGCCCTGTTCGTGGTACCGGTCCTGGTCTTCACGGTGACCCGGCGCATCTGTCTCGGGCTCCAGCACAAGGACCGCGAACTGGTGGAGCACGGACGTGAGACGGGGATCGTCAAGCGGCTGCCGCACGGCGAGTACGTCGAGGTGGTTCAGGCGCTGTCCCCGGCCGAGTGGTACACGCTGACCGCGCACGAGCGGGAGTTGCCGCCACCCGGACGGGACCTCCAGCCTGCTGATGTGCAATCCGCCATCGGCGGGGTTCGGGGCAACACCGGTCAGGAGGGAGCAGAAGTGTGAGCCGGGGACCGTGTCGACGGTGAGGGTGCGGGAGCGTGCGCGGACGGGAGTTCGCCGTCGAGGGCCCGCACCTCTCAGGAGGTGAAGTCGAGGACCGCGTCCGCGACCGCCCTGGGGTTCTCCAGCAGCATGGCATGTGTGCCGTCGATCTTCACGACCGTCACATCGGTCCGCTCCTCGGCCAGCGACGCCAGATCACGGGCGAGTCCCTTGGCGTAGGCGGCCATCATCGTGTCGAACGAGCCCAGGCCGGGCACGGACGGCACGACTCGCTCGGCGCGCCCGAGCAGCAACGGCGCGGTCATCCTCCGGAAGAGCGCGAAGAGGTCGAGCGTGTCGATGGCGGCGAGCATCTGCCGAGTGTGCTCCCGCCCGGGCCGCAGTTCCAGGACACCGTCGTCCCGCTTACGCACGGAACGCAGTACGCCGGCCTCCAACAACTCGTAGGGAATACCGAGTTGGTCCGACATCACCCGCTGCTCGGCCAGGAGGTCCTTGAGTCCGTCCGCGGACAACTCCCGCCCTGCGCCCGCCCTGCCCATCTCCTTCACCCGGGCGAGTTGTTGGGTCACATGGTCGGGATCGAGGCCCAGGTACTGGTCCGGTCGTCCCCACCCGAACCCGTCGAGGTTCACGGCACCGGGGGTGATGTCCGGGTGCTCCAGCGCGTACCGCACGGCGAGCATGCCGCCGAGGGAGTGTCCGACGGGAAGGGCGTCCGGGATCCCGTAAGCCGCCAGGACCTCTTCGATGTCGCTGAGCACTGCGGGCAGCTTCCAGGGGCCGGAGGGTGACAGCCCGTGGCAGCGCAGGTCCACGGCCAGCACCCGGTGGCGCGCCGCGAGGAGAGGGGCGACGGCCGCCCAGTCGGTGAGCGTCCGTCCGGCCCCGTGCAGGAGGAGCAGGGGCGGCCCTTCGCCCCCGTGGTCGTGGACGGCCAGGGCGATGCGGTCTCCGGTCATGGGACGACAGTAGAGCGTGGGGCCGGGTCGTACCGGCAGCGATCAGTACTGCTTGGTCAGCCAGGTGCGGCACAGCCACCAGGCGTTCATGGCGTCGAAGGTGTCGAAGGGGTCGATACCGGTGACGTCGGCGAAGCGCTGGACCCGGTTCCGCACCGTGTTGGGGTGCACGAACAGCCGCTCGGCCGCCGCGGTCACCTCCCGGCCGGCTTCCAGCCAGGCGCGGACGGCGAGGGCGACCGGCTCGGCGTTGGCGCCGAGCGCGGTCCACGCCGGTCGGTGGCGGTCCAGCAGTACCGCCGCCAGATCGGCCCGGTCGGCCACGGCGGCGAGCACTGCGACATCTGCCACGTGTACCACACCGGTCCGTCTGGTCGACTCGGCAGCCGTCAGGGCGGCGAAGGCCAGACGTCGTACGGCGCCCAGTTCCTCCGGTTCGGCCGGACCGGCGAGCCCGACCGTCATCTCCGTCCTGGCGGCACGTGCCGAGGGCGCCCGGGTGAGCACGCCGACCAACAGGCCGTCCACATGGCCGATCAGCGCCGGGGCGTGATCGCGCAGCGGGTGCTCCAGACCGGTGTCGCCCGGTCGGGCGACCAGCACCCACAGCCCGCCCGTGACCGGCAGCCCGGCCTCTGCGGCAGCCAGCGTGGCCGCTGAACCGCCCTCGAGCAGACGTCGGAGGATGGTCGGGTCCCGGTCGCCCGCGCCCGCGTGCTGGTCGGCATCGGTGGCGCGGTGGGCCTTGATCAGCCTGGACCGCACTGCCTCGGACCAGTCGTCGTACAGTTCCCGCGCGTCGAGCAGGAGGCCGGCCTCGACCCCACCCGCGGCGGCGACCTCCCGGGCCCGCGACCAGATCGCGCGCTCGGCGACATGGATGGCCCCGAGTACCGCCTCGATGGGCACGCCCTGCTGGGCCCGGGTGACGCCGAGTTCCTCGACGAACGACAGCTCCGCCTCTGTCGGGCCCCGCCTGGCCGCCAGCGCCCGCGTCGCCGCTGCCAGCAGTGCACGGGTGTGCCCGGCGATGTCGGAGGGCGGAAGCACCGCGATCTCCCGCACCGTCGCGCGCACACCGGTGACCACGGACGGAAGCAGGTCGTCCTCACCGACGACCCGCTCGATCAGGTCGACCACGCTGTCCCAGTCGTCATGCCGCATGCGATGCATGCTCGCCCTCGTTGTGGGCCAGCACAAGTCCGCTGCCGAATCACGTGACGTACGACATGTCCTGGGTCCTGATCCGCCCCTACGGTTGGTGGGAGCTACAACGACGGCCGCCACCCCCGGAAGTGGCCTATGAGAGAAGGAAGAACGCGCGTGGCCGACGGTCTCACCCCCGACCGTAGCGGTGGGCCTCCCCCACGGCTGGCGTGGTTGTCGTCACCGCCGGGCCCGCCTGGCCGGCCGACCGCCTTTCGACTCCTGGCTACAGCCGCCTGATGACCAGTCACCTGTGCGGGAGCGGCAAGCCGTAACCCCTCGCTGCCGCGTTCTCACCCCGAACCCCTCGTGGCCGCGCGCCGCCGTGTCAGGTGTGCCGCCGTCGGAGCGCGGCGCGCCCCGATGCCTTCGCCTTCACAACGGCCGGCCCGTCGTTGAGGGCTCGGCCACCCCCACCCCTTTCCCGAGGAGAAGCACCATGCCCCCTCCCTGCCGTGTCGCCGTGATCGGCGCCGGAGCGGCCGGCCTCACCACGGTCAAGGCCCTGCTCGACGCGGGTGTCGAGGTCGTCGCGTACGAGAAGGGCGACCGACCCGGCGGGCTGTGGGCACGCGACAACGCCAGTGGCCTGTCACCGGCCTATGCCTCCCTGCATCTCAACACCAGCAAGGGCCGCACCGAATTCGCCGACTTCCCGATGCCGCGGCAGTGGCCGGACTACCCCTCGGCCGACCTGGTGGCCGGTTACCTCGCCGACTACTGCGAGAACTTCGGCCTCACCCCGCACATCCGCTTCGACACCACGGTCGCGTCCGTCGAACGGGAGGGGGACGGGCGTAGCTGGGCGGTGACGACCGAGTCCGGCGACATCGACCGGTACGACGCCGTCGTGGTCGCCAACGGCCACAACTGGGACCCCCGTCGGCCCGAGCCCGCCTACCCCGGGACCTTCGACGGCACCCAGATGCACGCCCACGACTACCGCACCGCCGAGGTCTTCCGGGACCGGCGGGTGCTCGTCGTCGGCATGGGCAACTCCGCCATGGACATCGCCGTCGACGCGTCGTACGTCGCGCGGGGCCCCGTCCTGCTGTCGGCCCGCCGCGGAGTCCACGTCGTACCCAAGTACATCTTCGGCCGCCCCTCGGACGCGACCGGCGGTGCCTTGGCGGCGCTGCCGTGGCGGACGCGTCAGCGCCTCGCCGAGACCATGCTCCGGCTGGCCGTCGGCACCCCGCAGAGCTACGGCCTGCCCGCCCCTGCGGGCGGGCTCTTCCAGAACCACCCCACGATCAGCGACACGATCCTGCACCGCCTCACCCACGGCGAGGTGGCTGCACGGCCCGGCATCGAGCGCCTCGACGGGGAGCGGGTCGTCTTCACCGACGGCACGTCGGAACCGGTCGACACGATCGTGTGGGCCACCGGCTACCGCGTGACCATTCCCTTCCTGTCCGCCCACTGGCTGGGCGAAGACCCGGAGCGACTGCCGCTGTACAAGCGGGTCTTCCACCTCGAGGACCCGAGCCTGGCCTTCGTGGGGCTGATGCAGTCCACGGGTGCGGCACTTCCCGTCGTGGAGGTCCAGGCCAAGCTGGCGGCCGCCTATTTCTCCGGCGCCTACGCCCTCCCCTCGGCCCCGGAGCAGCGGCGCGCCGTCGCCGGTGCCCTGCGCGCCGCGGTTGAACGGTGGGGGAACCGGCGCCCCCAGATGCGCATCGACTTCGACCGATACGTGGCCGACCTGCCGCGCGAGATCGGGGCCGGGCGCGCCCGGCTGCGGCGCGGCGCCCGTCCGTTCACCGCGGCCGACCGGGAAGGAAGCTCCATATGAACACCTCACGGACCGCCTCCACCATTCTCCGCGAGGGCCTGCTCGGCGGGCGCCGCGACGCTCGCGGCCTGCGCGTCATCGTGACCGGCGCCTCCGGCACGTTCGGCCGGGCGATCTGCGCCCGGCTGACCGGACTGGGCGCCCGGGTCGTCGGCCTGGATCTGGCTCCGCGCGCCGACGACCCGGTCGAGGTGCTCGCCTGCGACATCACCGACGACGCGGACGTACCGACCGCGGTGGCCGCCGCGATCGATCGGCTGGGCGGGCTCGACCTGCTCATCAACAACGCCGGTATCGGGGGGCCTGCCCCGGCCGAGCTCCCGCCGGGGGCCGAGGTACGGCGCCAGCTCGACATCAACCTCCTCGGAACCTGGCGGGTGACCGCCGCGTGCGTGGACGCTCTCGTCGAGTCCCGTGGACGGATCGTCATGCTCTCCTCGCGGATGGCCGCCATGCAGTTGCCCCTGGCCGCGGCGTACGGGGCCTCCAAGCGGGCGCTGGTGGCGTATGCCGACGCGCTCCGCATGGAGATCGGAACGCACGTCGCGGTCACCTGTGTGTACCCGTCGGCGGTGCGAAGCCCCATCCATGACTCGACCGCCGCGGCAGGGCTCTCGTTGGAGGGCATGAGCAGCTACGAGCCGCTGGAGGGCGTGGTCGACGCGGTGCTGCGCGCAGCCCTGGGCCGCCGGGTGCGTCGCGACCTGACGACCACCCGCCGGGGGGCCGTGGAGTTCTTCCTGGCACGCCACCTGCCCAACGTGACCGACCGGATCATCGCCCGCACTCTCGCATCCCGAGCCCGTAGCGGCGCGTTCGAGGGAGCCGAGCTGGCCACCGGCGTCGTCAGACGCCACACGGGGACGCCATGAGCACCGCGCCCCGTACGGCGAGGCGGGATGACGCCTCGCCTCGTGCGCGGACCGCTGATCTCACCCTGTACGCCGCCGGCTCGGTCGGGATGGGCATGTGGGTCACCGTCCCGGGTCTGCTGCTGCTGTACTTCCTCACCCAGACGCTCGGCGTCCCGGCGTTCCAGGCCGGCCTGACGTTGCTGCTGCCGAAGATCATCGACGTGGTGGTCCATCCGTTCCTCGGCTCCCTGTCGGACCGGCAGGCGCGCCGTAGACGGCACCGGCGCGGGATGCTCCGCGTGGGGCTACTGCTGACGGTGGCGTGGATCGCGATGTTCTCGGTTCCCACGGGCTTCTCCGGAACGTCGGCCGCGCTGTGGGTCGGTGGCTGCTTTGCCGTCGGCAACCTGCTGTTCGCGTGCTTCCAGGTCCCCTATCTGACGACACCGTCCGACCTGCGGATCGGCTACCACGAACGCACCCGCGTCTTCACGTTCCGGATGTTCTTCCTGACTCTGGGGCTGCTCGGCGCGGGTGTCGCTGCGCCGGCCCTGGTGGCCTCGGGCGGCCATCGCGCCTATGGCCGGATGGCCCTGCTGCTGGCCGGTGTCGTGGTCGTCTCGCAACTGGTCGCTCTGCTCGGCGTCCGCAGGCTCACCGACCACTGCGGGTCCCAGGTACCGGACGAGCGCGCCCACTCCGCCCGCGAGGACATCCTGGCCGCCTGGCGGGACCGCGACTTCCGGGCGCTGCTGTTGTCCTACCTGTTCACCGGCACCACGACCCATCTGTTCCTGGCGGCACTGCCCTTCTACACCGAGTACGTCCTCCACGACCGTGGCCTGACCGCTGTGCTCATGGGCGGCTTCCTGGTACCGGCGACGGTCGCCGGACCCGGGTGGCTGTGGGCGTCCCGGCGGATCGGCAAGCAGCGTGGGCTGCTGCTGTCCCAGGGTGTCTTCCTCGCGGGGTGCCTGGCGCTCCTCGCCGGCGAGACGCTCGGGGTGGCCGTGATCACCGCCGTGGTGGTGGTCATGGGCGCCGCCTTCGCCGGGCTTCAGCTCTTCGCCTTCTCGATGGTCCCGGACGCGGTGGCGGCCGCCGAGGCGCGGGGCTCCGCCCGTGCGGGCGCCTATACCGGGGTGTGGACGGCGACCGAGGCGACGGGGACCGCCATCGGCCCCTACGTGTACTCGGCCGCCCTCGCCGTCGGGGGCTTCGTGTCCATCACCGAGGGCCACACCGTCGCGCAGTCTCACTCCGCGCTCGTGGCGCTGCTCCTGGGCTTCACCGTGGTGCCGGCTGTGCTCATGATGGTCGCGGTGGCTTTCCAGCGCCGGTGCGCCCTCGACCGGACAGCAGCGCCGTGACCCAGAACGTCCATCTCCTCGCACTGGTCGGCGTACTGCTCGGCGCGGTGGCCCAGTCGGCCACCGGCATGGGTTTCTCGCTGCTGGCGGCACCCGCGCTGGTCCTGTATCTCGGTCCCCGCAACGGGGTCGCCATGACCGTGGCGCTGGCGACGCTTTCCTCCCTGCTGCCGTTCCTGCGCGACGGACGCCAGGCCCGCGCGGGCGAGGTGCTCCGGCTGCTGGTGCCGACGCTGCTGTGCACCCCGCTCATCGCCTTGGCGCTGCGCGGGGTGAACACCCGCTGGCTGGCGCCGGCCGCCGGTGCGGGCGTGGTCGTCGCGGTCTGCGTCCTGGCCAGTGGCGTCCGCTGGGAGTGGTTGCGCCGCCCAGGCGGAGCGGTGGCGGCCGGTGCCGCCAGCGCCCTGCTCAACGTCGTGGGCGGGGTCGGTGGCCCGCCCATCGGCATCTACGCCGCCAATGCCGACTGGGAGCCCGCGACCACGCGAGGGAACCTGTACGCCTTGTTCACCGTGCAGAACATCGCGACGGCCCTGGCCGTGGGCATCGTCCTGCCCGGCCTCTCAGAGCTGGCAGCCCTCGCCCTCGGCACTGCCTGCGGGATGCTCCTGGCCCCGCGGATACCGACCAAGGCCGTACGGGCCGCCGTTCTGGCCCTGTCGCTGCTGGGTGGCGTCGGCTTGTTCGTCGGAGCCGCCTAAGGGCTGTCGCTGAGCAGGTCCAGGGCCCGCTCCCAGCCGAACCGCTGCCGCTCGCCGTCCTCGCCCACCTCTCCGGTGTACGGATCACCGAACCGGACACCCATGCCGCTCAGCCGCTCGAGACTGGCCCGGTAGGCGGGGTGGGACGCCAGCGCGTCGCTCACGCAGGGCAGGACGGCGATCGGGACACCCAGCCCGTACGCCTCGCACAGGGTGCCCAGCGCGAGGGTGTCCGAGATGCCCGCGGCCCACTTGTTGACGGTGTTGAACGTGGCCGGGGCCACGGCGACCGCGTCGGGGGCCGGGAAGGGCCGCTGCTCGTCCGGGGCTCGCCAGGCGGACCGGATCGGGCGGCCCGTCCGCGCCTCAACCTCGGCCGTGTCGAAAAAGCGGAGGGCGAGCGGGGTGGCGATGACACCGACCTCCCAGTGCCGCTCGCGTGCGGCGTCGACCAGTTCGCCGATGTCCCGCGCGACACCCGCGGCGCAGACGACGACGTAGAGGAAGGGTTTCGCGGCGTGTCCGATCACCAGGGCACCCTATTGGACCCGTCCAGCCTCCCGAACGGGTTGCCCCGTCGAGCGGGGAATTGCCCGCCCGGCGGCTGCTACCGTGGTGGAGAACGTCGGTTCTCCCACGCAGAGGGTGCCCAGGAGGGGCTTCGTACATGGACAGCGAACTCGCCCGCGACCGGGCACTGGACGCCGCGGAGAAACTTTTCTACGGCCGCGGCATCCAAACCGTCGGGATGGACGACATCCGCACCATGTCCGGGGTGTCGCTCAAACGGCTGTACCAGCTCTTCCCCGCCAAGGAGCAACTGGTCGAGGCCTATCTGGAGCGGCGTGACGTGCGCTGGCGTCGACGGCTGGCCGAGCACGTGGAGCGACACCCGGACCCCACGGAGCGGATCCTGGCGGTGTTCGACTGGCTGGGGCAGTGGTTCCGCGAGCCCGACTTCCGCGGGTGCGCCTGGATCAACTCCTACGGTGAACTGGGCGCTACGTCCCCGCTGGTGCTCGCCCAGGTCCGCTCCCACAAGCAGGCGTTCAAGGCGTACCTGGCCTCTCTGGTGAGCGACGCCGGGCTGCCCGCGCCCCTCGCCGACCAACTGTTCCTCCTGGCCGAGGGAGCCATGGTGACCGCGGGCATGGAAGGCACCGCGGCGCCTGCCGAGCAGGCGGGCCATGCCGCGGGGCTCCTGCTGGCGGCCTACCGGCACAGCACGACCGGCGGGCGGGCGGCTGGTTCGGTCAGCTCCGCGCGGGCCGCCGCGAGCACCACGTCCGCCAGGTCCCGGAAGCCGGCCGACTGAGACACGGTCCCGACCAGGTCAAAACCGGGGTCAAGACCTGACGGTGAGGGTCGAGGACGGGAGGATCACCACGTACGAGGCGATCGGTGACCCCGTACGGTCGCGGCGATCGATCTCGCCGCCCTCGACCGGGGAGGTGCCCGAGGCCCGCGCCGTTTCCCGGTAGCGCGCCCGGTGCCGGTTTCCTTCGCCCGCTGTCAGCCTCCGTTCTCGGAGACGGTGATGGCCTGCACCGGGCAGGCGCGCGCGGCCTCCTTCACCAGCGGGTCGCCGCCGCCGTCCTCCATGCCGGGCAGCACTTCGCTGTAGCCGTCGTCGTCCTGGGTGAAGACGCCCGGTGCGGTGAGGGCACACTGGCCCGAGCCGATGCAGACGTCCTTGTCGATGGTGATGGTGATGTCGCCAGTCATGGTCGCAGCCTCTTACCAGGTCACGGGAAGTTCCAGCATCCCCTGGATCGTGTCGCCCGGTTTGAAGGGGATCTCGTCCGCCGGGGCGTCGAGCCTCAGGCCGGGCAGCCGTTCGAAGAGCGAGCGCAGGGCGATCTCCAGCTCGGTCCGCGCCAGGTTCTGGCCGAGGCACTGGTGGACGCCGAAACCGAAGGCGACGTGGTGACGGGCCGAACGGTGCCAGTCCAGGGTGTCCGGGTCGGGGAAGACGGCGGTGTCTCGGTTGATGACGGACGTCGAGAACAGGACGCCCTCGTCGGCCCGGATGGTCGTACCCGCGATCTCGATGTCCTCGGTGGCGACCCGCACCAGTCCGTCGGCGATGGACAGGAAGCGCAGCAGTTCCTCGACCGCGGCGGACATCAGGCCCGGGTCCGCGCGCAGCTCGGCGAACTGCTCGGGGTGTCTCAGCAGGGTGAACGTGCCCAGCGAGATCATGTTGGAGGTCGTCTCATGCCCGGCGATCAGCAGGATCGCGGCGAGGGAGACCAACTCGTCCCGGTCCAGCGCTCCGTCCCGCAACTGTTCCTGGATCAGCTCGTCGAGCAGTCCCTCCCCCGGCTTCTTGCGCTTGTGGTCGACGAGTTCCCCCAGGTAGGTCTCCAGCCGGTCGCGGGCGTCCTGGGTGTCGGCCGCGGTCGGTCCGCGCAGCAGCCTGCGGGACTGTTCCTCGAAGAAGTCGTGGTCGGCGTAGGGCACGCCGAGCAGCGCGCAGATCACCATCGACGGCACGGGCAGTGCGAAGGCGCTGACCAGCTCGGCCGGCGGGCCGGCGGCCTCCATGGCGTCGAGGAGACGGTCGACCGTCTCCTGGATGCGCGGGCGCAGGGCGGTGGCCCGCTTGAGCGTGAAGCTCGGGACCAGCATGCGGCGCTCGGTGTGATGCTCGGGGTCGTCCTGGCCGAGGAGGGCGACCCTGCGGTCGCGGTCGCGGTCGCGGAGTGTGGCGAAGCGTTCGTTGACCATCGGGAACGCGGGCCGCGTCCGGTCGGTGGACAGGCGCGGGTCGGCCAGCAGGGCGCGGGCCGCGGAGAGTCCGGTGACCACCCAGACGTCACGTCCGTCGTACAGGGTGACCCGGGTCAGGGGCCGTCCCTCACGCAACGGATCGTAGGCGGTGGGCGGGTGGTAGGGGCAGGTGCGGTCCTGGGGGAAGGCGACGGGCTCTGACACGGTCACAGCGGGTTTCGTCATGAATGACCTCGCTCGCGAAGATTCGCTCTTGCCGACCACCATTAGATGCCCAAGGCACCTACACGGCCACCCGAAGTCCGGCCGGATCCACCGGATGCCACATGTGGCCGACACTTGTCGTCGACGGTGCGGCTCACGCCGACACGACGCCCGGGGCGCCTCGCGCGCTCCCGACGATGACCATCGTAATTCGCTTGCCCTAGCTTCGTACTTCGCGGGTAGCTCGTTCAGGTTTCTGGCCAGCGGGGATGTGTGGGTTCCAGGCCGAGGAGGTCGAGGAGATGGAGCTGGAC
>NZ_JBSFLQ010000074.1:0-18478 GCF_053599115.1 Streptomyces sp. NPDC001020
TGGCCGCGGGGACCGGGAAGACTTCGTCACACCCCACCAACGCGGCCAGGACTCCAATAGACACTCTCACAGGCCCCGAACCAGCCGATTCAGTCACCCGCGAAGTACGGACCTAGCAGGCGCCTCTCGCCCGGATCCGCGCAGGTCCACGATCTCTGGTGCCCCGTGCCGGGCCCTGGCGGTGCGGGTGCCGCCCGGCCCGGGTGACGGAAATCGTTCCGGGGGCCGGGGAGATCGCCGGCCGAACCCGTCCCCTCCGGCGAGATTGCGCCGATACGCGGGTGTGCGGATTGAAACCTCGGACGGCTGGTGTTGAATTCTGGAACGCGCGTTCCCGCGCCCGGAGTCACGGGACCCCGGCAGAACGCACGAGACAACCGCGGTACGCGAGATGGGACGGATGCCATGCCTCTTGAGGGCGAGTACGAACCCAGTCCGACACAGTGGGTACGCGAACAGGTCGAGTTGTACGAGAGTTCCGGCGGTACCAAGGGGCTGACGCTCCGGGACACGGGGTACCCGGTGATCATCCTCACGACCCTGGGCGCGAAGACCGGCAAGATCCGCAAGACGCCGCTGATGCGCGTCGAGCACGAGGGCATGTACGCCGTGGTGGCCTCGCTGGGCGGCTCGCCCACGCACCCCGTCTGGTACCACAACGTCACACGGCATCCCACCGTGGAACTCCAGGACGGCCCCGTGCGCCAGGACATGACCGCCCGTGAGGTCACCGGCGAGGAGAAGGCGGTGTGGTGGGAGCGGGCGGTCGCGGCCTATCCGCCCTACGCCGACTACCAGAAGAAGACCGAACGCGAGATCCCCGTCTTCGTGCTGGAACCGACCGGCAACAAGTGAACCGGCCCGGGAGCCGCACGGCCCTTTGCCGTGCGGCTCGCTCGCGACGGAGGTGTCGCCGCTCCCCACCGTCCGACGAGGGCACGCGCACCGATGCCCGTCACTGTTCGCGGTCAGGGAACGGCGGGCGACCCGTGCGGCTGGTCGGCTTCCGTCGCCCAGCCTCTGGGGACATCACATCCGGTGGCGCAGATGCCACGTCAGCTTGTCGCCGCCCACCCAGCGGATCACGTCCGGGTCGTCGACGTCATGGATCGGGATTCCGGCCTCTGCGGCGACCTCCAGGACCTCGGCGAGCGATCTCGCTTCGGCAACCATCTCGCCGTCGATCTCCACGATGCGGAAGGGTGGCTTGCCCGGCTGCACCGAGAGCACCATGATCCGCGGATGAGAGATGTGGGGGCTCCAGCTTTCGGTCATGCATAGAGCGTATTCCGCTTCGGTAGACACAGCGGCCGGGAGGTTCCCAAGAGCCCACCGGACCCACCGCGAACGGCCCGACGCCCCGGCCCGCCGTGTTCGCCCAGCCGGGTGACGCGCCCGGGACGCGCCCACCGTGCGGGCCGGACACGGCTGGGGAAGGCTGAGGGAAGGAGGTGCCGATGGATCCCCTCGCAGCCCTCGACCGGATCGCGTTCCTGCTGGAGCGGGCCGGGGCCCCGACCTATCGCGTACGCGCCTTCCGTACCGCAGCCGCGGTGCTCGCCGCGCTGCCCGACGACGAGGTCGCCGAGCGTGCGGCCGCCGGAACGCTGGAGTCGCTCAGGGGCGTCGGCCCGAAGACGGCCCAGGTGGTGCGGGAGGCTCTGGCCGGCCGCGTCCCCGGTTATCTGGAGAAGCTGGAGCAGGAGGGCGAGGCCACGCCCGTGCGCGGCGGTGAGCGGCTGCGGGCTCTGCTGCGCGGCGACTGTCATCTGCACTCCGACTGGTCGGACGGCGGGAGCCCGATCGAGGAGATGGGGAGGACGGCGGCGCAGCTCGGTCACGAATGGGCCGTGCTCACCGACCACTCGCCACGGTTGGCCGTGGCCCGTGGACTGTCCGCCGAGCGGCTGCGCGAGCAACTGGAGGTGGTCGCCGCGCTCAACGCACAGTGGGCACCGTTCCGGCTGCTCACCGGCATCGAGTGCGACATCCTCGACGACGGCTCGCTGGACCAGGAGCCTGATCTCCTCGACCGCCTCGACGTCGTGGTGGTGTCCGTGCACTCCAAGCTGCGCATGGACACGCGAGCGATGACCCGCCGGATGATCGCCGCCGTGCGCAACCCGCTGGCCGATGTACTCGGCCACTGCACGGGACGCCTGGTCACCGGGCGCGGGCGCCCCGAGTCGGAGTTCGACGCTGACGCGGTGTTCGCCGCATGCGCGGAGTCCGGTACGGCCGTGGAGATCAACAGCCGGCCAGAGCGGCTGGATCCGCCCCGGAGGCTGCTGCGGCAGGCGGTCGAGGCCGGGGTGCTGTTCTCGATCGACACCGACGCGCACGCACCCGGCCAGTTGGACTGGCAGATTTACGGCTGCGCCCGTGCCGAGGAGTGCGGCGTCCCCGCCGAGCGGGTGATCACCACCTGGTCCGCGGACGAACTGCTGGGCTGGACCCGCGAGCGCAAGGTCCCGGCGCGCGTGACCGCCGCATGACCAGGCACCCGTGCCGGACCGAGGGTGATGGGGCTGGTAGCGCTCCTGGCCATCCGCGCTTGCTCCCTGTACTGGTCGACGGGTTCCGTCTTCGGTGGCGCGAACCCGCAACCGTCAAGGCCTCATGACACACGTTCAGGAATCGTAAAAGCGGCCGGCTGCGCCGCAGTATCCCGTGCCCGCATCCGGCGCGGAAGGCGTCTCCTGGGCGCAGGTGAACGGCGGAGTGACCCAGCAAGTCGAAAAGTAACGGCGGATGATGTGTGAGTGTTACTTATTGACAGCGAGAGTGCGCTCTTCTGATACTCGTCACCGCACACCAATTCACCGGCATCACCTCTGTCGACTTCCTTCACATCCAGGCCCGTTGCGCACACTTTCCGCCGTCTCCTGAAAAGAGAGCGCGCATGCCGACAGACGAGGTCTCGGGACTGAGGATGCGGTGGCCGTGTACACCGGGACTCTGTGTGCGCGGTCGACCTCTCCCCCCGTCCGACTTGCCCAGCCCCGCCCCGGAGCGCGCCCCTTCCGGTCCGGCGTGGGACTCACCGCACTCTCGTCTGGAGGACTGTGTGACACGCAGGAATCGACTGCCTCTTCACCGGACACTGGCCGCCGCTGTGCTCGCCGCCGCCGTCACGCTCGGCGTGGCATCGCCCGGATCCGCCTCGGCGCGCCAGTCGGCCGGACAGGCACCCCCGCCCGTGCCACTGCGCGTGGCCACGTACAACATCCATGCCGGAGCCGGCGAGGACAACGTCTTCGACCTCGACCGCACCGCACGGGCGATCGAGGATCTGCACGCCGACGTGATCGGCCTGCAGGAGGTCGACGTGAACTGGGGCGACCGGAGCGGCTTCACCGATGAGGCGCGTGCCCTGGCCCAGCGCCTTGGCATGCGAGTGTTCTTCGCACCGATCTACGACCTCCCACCGGCCTCGGGGCACACGGAGCGACGTCAGTTCGGCGTAGCGGTGCTGAGCCGCTATCCGGTGATGAGCGAGGAGAACCACGAGATCACCCGGCTGTCCACCCAGGACCCCAACCCCAGACCGCAGCCCGCGCCGGGCTTCGCCGAAGTGACGGTCCAGGTCCGGGGCGTCTTCGTGCACGTCTACTCGACCCACCTGGACTACCGCGCCGACCCGTCGGTACGGCGGGCCCAGGTGGACGACATGCTGGCCGTCCTGGCCGAGGACCCGGGGCCGAAGGTGCTCGTCGGTGACTTCAACGCCGAGCCCAAGGCCCCCGAGTTGGCGAAACTGTGGGGCCCTCTGGTCGATGCCGCACCGAACGGCGGCATGACCTATCCGGCGGTCAATCCGGTCGAACGCATTGACCTGGTGACGGTCTCCCCCGACATCGCCGTCACCGGCGCCCACGAGGCCGTCACAACGGCTTCCGATCACCGGCCGGTCGTCGCCGATCTCATGCTCCGGCAGCGCGGCCTCTGACCCGGTTCACGGCCGCTGCTTCGCGGGGGGGCCACCGGAGTCCGGTGGCCCCCCGCGACCGCTGTTACCGACGCGTGCCCGGCCTCCCGTGTCGCCGCGTCCGTGGCCGCCGCAGATCCGGTCGTCTCCGCCGGACGCACTGCAGGCGTCCGGCATCCTCTTGACTTGGAGCGCGCTCCAATTCGTAACGTGCGCGCATGAGCACTCCACAGCACAAGATCGGGTCAGGCTTCGGCGCCAGGAGCACCGCGGACGACGTACTTCGGGGGATCGATCTCTCCGGCAGGCTTGCGGTGGTCACGGGCGGCTACTCCGGGCTCGGCCTGGAGACCACACGCGCGCTCACCGAGGCAGGGGCCCGCGTCGTCGTTCCGGCACGGCGCCGGGACGTCGCCGCGCAGGCGCTTGCGGGCATCGACCGGGTCAAGGTGGACCAACTCGACCTCGGTGACCTGGAGAGCGTGCGCGCCTTCGCGGACCGGTTCCTCGCCTCGGGCCGCACGATCGACATCGTCATCAACAACGCTGGGGTCATGGCCTGCCCGGAGACCCGGGTAGGTCCTGGCTGGGAGGCGCAGTTCGCCACCAACCATCTGGGCCACTACGCCCTCGTCAACCGCCTGTGGCCGGCGATCGAGCCGGGCGGCGCGCGGATCGTGTCCGTGTCGTCCGCCGGCCACCACGGTTCCGCGATCCGCTGGAACGACCTGCACTGGAAGCAGGGGTACGACAAATGGGAGGCGTACGGGCAGGCGAAGACCGCCAACGTCCTGTTCGCCGTGCACCTCGACCGGCTGGGCCGGGACAGCGGAGTCCGCGCCTTCTCCCTGCATCCCGGCGGGATCCTCACCCCCCTGCAGCGCCATCTCGACAAGGAGGAGATGATCGAGCGCGGCTGGATCGACGAGACCGGCGCCCTGGTGAACCCCGACGCCTTCAAGACGCCCGAGCAGGGGGCGGCCACTCAGGTGTGGGCCGCGACCTCGCCGCACCTCGCCGGCATGGGCGGGGTGTACTGCGAGGACTGCGACATCGCGGAGCCCGCACCGGCGGACGGGGGGCCAGGTGGCGTGAAGGACTGGGCGATCGACCCGGAGCAGGCCGCGCGTCTGTGGGAGGTCTCGGCAGAGCTCACGGGCGTCAACGCGTTCGCCACCGCCTGAGACTCGATGTCGGACGCCCCCCGTGGGCGAACCGTGGGCTGCCCGTCCGCCGCTGCCCCGCTACGCCGCGACCCTCTCCCGCTGCGGCGCCACCGTGTAGCGCGGGTCTTCCGCCGAGGCGATCCCCGCCGCGAAGACCCCGAAGCGCGTGCACGCCGAGCCGGCGAGCAGGGCGAGGCCGGAAGCGATCGCCGCCGCCCGGCGCCCACCGAGTACCGAGGCGCCCACGGCGCCCGAGACGGTCAGGATGCGGGCCGTACGCAGAAGCCAGCCCGCGCGCCCTTCCCGCCAGGTCTCGGCGACCATCCCGAGGCGTCGCTCGGCAGCCGTCGTGACCGCCGTGTCGGCGAGTGCGGCCAGTGCGGCGGCATAGCGGGCGGGACTGTTCTCCCGGGTCGGGCCCACGACCAGGGCCATGCCCGCGGCGGCGGCGGTCGCGGACGCCACGAAAAGGTGTGGCAGCTCGCAGTGGGCGCCGTGCCAGGCGGGTACGGCCGTGTCCGCGGCGAGCACGCCCGTGTACGAGGCGACGGCCGGGCCGAGCAGCGCGGCCGCTCCGGTGGCCAGGGCGCCGGCCCGCGGCAGCCGCCCGGTCACGGCGCTCGCCGCGGCCACGCCCGCCGCCGGCCCGTAGGCCGACAGCAGCCATGAGCCGACGCTCATCGGCGAGGTCGGCTTCACGACCCTCAGCATGTTCGCGAAGCGGTCCGGCCGTCCCAGGTCGTGGATGAGCGCGGCGGCGGACAGCGAGACGGCCGCGAGCGAGGACACCTTCATCGCCCACGCCGTGCGCGGGCGGCCGGTGACGTGGGCACCGGCGGCGAGCACAGAACCCGCTCCGGCGAGCCCGCCGAGGAAGAAGTACCCGGCGATGTCCCGGGCTTCCCAGGCCGGCGCCTTGATGACGGGCCGCCCGTAGTAGGAGTCGAAGTCGGCTCGCGGGACCATGAGTCGGTCACCCTGTCGCCTCCCGCGCTTCGGGTTCGGGCTCTTGGTGCGGGTCATCGCCGCCTCCTTCCGGCCATCGCGAACGACAGCGCGAGGCCGCCCAACAGGGAGACGGCCGCGGCGCCCGCGTGCTTCCACATCGTCGGCAGATCACGGGTGGTGACGACGGGGTCCGGGGGCAGGCCGTACACCTCGGGCTCGTCGAGGAGCAGGAAGAACGCGCCGTCGCCACCGACCCCGTCGTCCGGATCATGGCCGTACAGCCTGGCATCGGTGACCCCGGCCTCATGCAGTTGGTCGACACGCAGCGCGGCCCGCTCCCGGAGTTCGTCCAGCGGGCCGAACTGGATGGACTCTGTGGGGCACGCCTTCGCGCAGGCGGGTTCCAGGCCGGTGCCGAGGCGGTCGTAGCACATGGTGCACTTGAACGCCCGTCCGTCGGTGGGGCGTTGCTCGATGACACCGTAGGGGCAGGCGGGCACGCAGTAGCCGCAGCCGTTGCAGATGTCCTCCTGGACGACCACCGTGCCGAACTCGGTGCGAAACAGTGAGCCTGTCGGGCAGACGTCGAGGCAGGCGGCGTGGGTGCAGTGCTTGCACACGTCGGAGGACATCAGCCAGCGCATCTCACCACTGCCGTCGGTGGTCGGCCGACCGTCCGCCAGCGGGAGTTGGGCACGCCCCTCGGGCCGCGGCTGTTCGATGAAGGCGACGTGACGCCATGTGGAGGCGCCGAGCGCCTCGGTGTTGTCGTACGACATGCCGGTCAGCGAGAGCCCGTCCTCCGGGATCGCGTTCCATTCCTTGCAGGCCACCTCGCACGCCTTGCAGCCGATGCAGACGGAGGTGTCGGTGAAGAAGCCGACCCGTTCCTCGCTCATGTCCTGGTCTCCGTCCCGGTCGTCGCGGTGATCCCGGCCCGCCTGCGGTAGTCGGCAACCAGCTTCGGCAGATCCGGACCGCGGGGCCTGCGGCCCGGCCGGATGTCGGCGGTGAGCGCCTTGTCCTCCTGGATGTGGGCATTGGGGTCCAGGGCGATCGCCATCAGTTCGTTGGCCGCGTCCCCGGTGGAGACCCCGTTGGGACCCCAGTGGAAGGGAAGTCCGATCTGATGGACCGTGCGCCCCTGAACGGTCAGCGGACGGACCCGCTCGGTCACCAGCACGCGTGCCTCGACGGCGTTGCGCGCGGTCACGATCGTGGCCCAGCCACCGTGCTCCAGTCCGCGCTCGCGGGCGAGCGCGGGCGAGACCTCGCAGAAGAACTCCGGCTGCAGCTCGGACAGATACTCCGACCAGCGGCTCATGCCGCCGGCCGTGAAGTGCTCGGTCAGCCGGTATGTGGTGAGGACGTACGGGAACACCTCGGCGCCCTCCTCGTCGCCGCTCGGGTGGTAGCGGTTGCCTTCGCGGGGCAGCAGTTGGCGTACGGGGTTGCGCGCGGTGGACGGGTACAGGGCGTTGCGGAACGGGGAGTCCTGCGGCTCGTAGTGCGTGGGCAGCGGGCCGTCCTCCAAGCCCGCCGGCGTGTACAGCCAGCCCTTGCCGTCAGCCTGCATGATGAACGGGTCGTCGCCGCGCAGCGCGTCGGGTCCCGTCGCGTCCGGTTCGGGGACGTGGTCGGGGGCGCGGTCCGGTACGAAGTCGGGTACGTCGTGTCCGGTCCATCTCCCGGCGTCCGGGTCCCACCAGACGTACTTCTTGCGGTCGCTCCACGGGGTGCCGTCGGGGGCGGCGGAGGCGCGGTTGTAGAGGATGCGACGGTTGGCGGGCCAGGCCCAGGCCCATTCGGCGGCCACCCAGTCCTGTTCGGTGTGCGGCTTCTTGCGGGCGGCCTGATTGACGCCGTCCACATAGATCCCGCAGTAGATCCAGCAGCCACAGTCGGTGGAGCCGTCGTCCTTGAGCTCGGTGTAGGCGCCGAGCGGCCTACCGTCCGGGCCGTGACCGTTGATCTCGGCGAGCACGGCGTCCGCGACGGGTTCCCTGAGCGGCCCGCTGACCGGGTAGTTCCAGGTCAGGTCCAGCATCGGCCGGTCCATCGGGTCGGTGGACCCGGCGAGTTTCTCTTTGATGCGGCGGCCGAGGTGGTACATGAACCACAGGTCGCTGCGTGCGTCGCCCTCGGGTTCGACGGCCTGGTAGTGCCACTGCACCCACCGGTTGGTGTTGGTGAAGGAGCCGGACTTCTCGGTGTGGGCGGCGGCCGGGAAGAAGAACACCTCGGTGCCGATGTCCTCGGTGCGTAGTTCGCCGCTTTCGATCTCCGGTCCGTCCTTCCACCAGGTCGCGGACTCGATGAGGGAGAAGTCGCGGACCACCAGCCAGTCCAGGTTGGCCATGCCCAGGCGCTGGAGGCGGGTGTTGGCCGATCCGACGGCCGGGTTCTCGCCCATCAGGAAGTAGCCCTTGCAGACACCGTCGAGTTGGGCCATCACCGTGTCGTACGTCGAGTGGGAGCCGGTCAGACGCGGGAGATGGTCGAAGCAGAAGTCGTTCCCGGCGGTGGCCGCGTCGCCGTAGTAGGCCTTCAGCAGGCTGACGAAGTACGCCCGCATGTCGGCCCAGAAGCCCTTCTTGGTGCGGCTCGCCCCGACGAAGTCGTCGAGGGTCATGTGGGCATGGGCGTGCGGCATCGGGAGATATCCGGGGAGGAGGTTGAAGAGGGTCGGGATGTCGCTGGAGCCCTGGATGGAGGCGTGGCCGCGCAACGCCTGGATGCCGCCGCCGGGTCGGCCGACGTTGCCGAGCAGCAGTTGGAGAACGCTCGCCGCGCGGATGTACTGGGCGCCGGTCGAGTGCTGGGTCCAGCCGACCGCGTACACGAACGAACTCGTACGGTCCCTGCCCGAGTTGGCCGTCAGATCCGCGCACACGCGCAGGAACGTCTCGCGCGGTACCCCGCAGATCTCCTCGACCGCCTCGGGGGTGTAGCGGGCGTAGTGGCGTTTGAGGATCTGGTAGACGCAGCGCGGGTGCCGCAGCGTCGGGTCGGTCGGGGGGTGGGGGGCGGTACGGGCGCCGCCGGAACCGTGGGCTTCGGGGCCGCCGAGGTGGTGCAGCTGCTCCTCTTCCTGCTCTTCGACGTCGCCGGCGGGTTGCCGGACATCGACGCCCGCGTACTGCCAGCTGCTCGGGTCGTAGTGCCGTTTCTCCTCGTCCAGCCCGGAGAAGACACCGTCGAGGTCCTCGGTGTCGCGGAAGTCCTCGCTGACCAGCGTGGCCGCGTTGGTGTAGTTCAGGACGTACTCGCGGAAGTCCTTCTCCTCGGTGAGGACATGGTTGATGATGCCGCCGAGGAAGGCGATGTCCGTGCCCGCGCGGATCGGGACGTGCAGGTCGGCGAGCGCGCTGGTGCGGGTGTAGCGCGGATCGACGTGGATGACACGGGCACCGCGCGACTTGGCCTCCATCACCCACTGGAACCCCACCGGATGGCACTCGGCGTAGTTGGAGCCCTGGATGACGATGCAGTCGGAGTGCTGGAGGTCCTGCATGAAGGTGGTGGCGCCGCCCCGGCCGAAGGAGGTGCCGAGGCCGGCCACCGTGGAGCTGTGGCAGACCCTGGCCTGGTTCTCCACCTGGACCACGCCGAGGCCGGTCAGCAGCTTCTTGATGAGGTAGTTCTCCTCGTTGTCGAGGGTCGCTCCGCCGAGGCTGGCGATGCCCATCGTGCGGGCGGTGCGCACACCGTCCCGCTCCCACTCCCAGGTCTCACGGCGGGTGCGGATCACCCGGTCGGCGACCATGTCCATCGCCGTCTCCAGGTCGAGGGGCTCCCAGTCCGTACTGTGAGGGCGGCGGTAGAGGACCTGGTGGCGGCGGGCCGGGCCGGTGGTGAGCTGGAGGGTCGCGGCGCCCTTGGGGCACAGGCGGCCGCGGCTGACCGGTGAGTGCGGGTCACCCTCGATCTGGACGACCCTCTCGTCCTTGACATAGACCTGCTGGGCGCAGCCGACCGCACAGTAAGGACAAACGGAGGACACCACCCGTTCGGCGGTGTCCGTGCGCGGCCGCAGCCGCTGGGTCTGCGAGGATTTCACTGCGCTGCCGCGGCCCGTGCGGTCGTCTCCGGTGAGCTGGCGATGTACGGGCCAGCGGCGCAGCAGATCTGCCAGGGACATGGGGCCTCCTCGGCGGGCTCAGGCGGGGGACTCGTCCGGTACGGGGTGGTCGGGGTGGACGGCGCCCGAGTGCGGCGCGCCCTGCCGCCCCGTGCCGGCCTCGTCCGTGTCGGGGACGTCGGTGGCGGGTCGGTCCTCCGTGCCGTCCCGTGCGGGACGGGCGTCCCACGGGTCCTCGCCCTCGCGAGCCTGCTGGTCCTGCATGTCCCGCGGGATCGGGCCGGTCTCCTCTTCGGGACCCTGGTGCCGGTGATCGGTCACGGCGTGCCCTCCATTCTTCGCCAAGGCAGCCGGGCCCGCGAGCGCACGGGCCCCCTTACGGCGAAGCGGGTAACCGCTGGTGGCTTCGGTCAAACCGGCAGCGGGCCCCTGAACTCCGGAGCGCCCCGGCGTGGGCGTTGTCCAGGGCCGACCGGTCGATCTCCGCCTCTGTCGCGCGGGTCGCGGAACCGGGCCCGCACACGCCCGCCTAGTATCCGGCCGTGGCGACGACCTTTGAAGAACTCGTGGAGATGCAGCGCGCGGCGAGTGACGCGTACACGAACGCCGCCGAACTTCGCGAGACGTACGGCCCGCCCACCATCACCCCGTGGACCAAGCAGCAGACCGACATGTACGAGACCGCTTTCCGCGCCTGGCGGGACCTCGACCGCGATCTTCAGGCCGAGATCACCGCGTACGCGAAGGCGCACGACAGAGTGCGCAGCGAGGTCGAGGCGGAGGTGGAGGCACACGCGGCCGAGCCGACGGAGGGTGCGTAACCCGGCCCGCCGACTGTGTCCGCGTGGTTGCCGTTACCCCCGTCCCAGGTCCACCTGCCAGTCGTTGGACGTTATCCCAGTGCCCCTTCGGGTACTCGAACCGCACCGGTCCGAGCAGCTTGAAGCCGGCCTTCCGGCAGACCGCGTTGGAGGCGGGGTGATCCGTACTCGGAAAGGCGTGCAGATACTGGTGCGTCCGGGTGGCTCGCGCCGCCGCGATCACGGCACGGGCCGCCAGCGCGGCAAGACCCCGCCCCTGGAACTCGGGCAGCACTCCCCACCCGGTCTCCCACACCGTTGTGTCCTGCCACTCGCGCTCCCAGAAGCCGATGGACCCCACCGTCTCACCGGTGTCCTCCAGCGTGACCCGGTACATCTGCCCGGCCTTCGGGGCGAGGTAACGCCGGTGCCGTGTCGCCAGTTGTTCCTCGGTCTCGGGGCCGCCGACATGTTCGGTCATTTCAGGGCTGTTGGTCCTCCGCAGCAGCCAGAAGTCGCCTTCTGCCCAGGGCTCCAGCCTCACCTGCGATGTGGGGGTGCTCTCCATGGCGGCCACGTTAGAGCAGGGGTCTGACACTCAACCGACCTCCGGCCGTCCGTCGGGCACCACGGCACCGGTGCCCGCCTGCCAGGCGAGAGCAGATCAACCATGGTCACACCTGTCGCATTCCCTGGTGCACAGCCTGAGCCGGCACTGCTCACTTCGCTCGAAAACGAGTTCCCCAACGCCAGGTGATCATTGATACGGTCCCGCCATGACTGAAACTCAGGGATCCCCGAGTGACCCGGTCACCGCGGCCGATGTCGAACAGGCCGTTCGCTTGGCGCTCACCGCTCTGCGCGGGGCTGACGCGCCGGACTGGAGTGTCAAGGCCGGTTCCCTGGAATGGGACTGCTGGGAGACCGTCGAGCACCTCGCCGACGACCTGTTCTCCTACGCCGCCCAACTGGGCCCGGCGAAACCGCCGTTGGACGCCCACGTCCCCTTCGCGTGGAGCCGCAGGAAGCCGGACGGCCCAGCGAACGTCATCTTCGCGGACCGCGAGGCCGGTCCAGCCGGTCTGCTGCAAGTACTCGACGCCAGCGGCGCGTTGCTGACGGCAATCGTCCGCACCACACCACCCACGGTCCGGGCACACCACGTCTTCGGCGTGGCCGACCCTGAAGGCTTCGCCGCGATGGGCATCGTCGAGACCCTGGTGCACACCCACGACATCGCTGAGGGCCTGGGCCTGGACTGGACACCGCCCGCTGACCTGTGCGACCGCGTGCTGGCCCGGCTCTTCCCCGACGCCCCGACCGACACCGACCGGTGGCCAACGCTGCTCTGGGCCACCGGCCGCGGGGAACTGCCCGGTCGGCCACGCCTTACCAAGTGGCGCTGGTACGGCACACCACGCGCTGACGCCTGACCGTCGCGTTGGTCAGAGCCGCCATTCGTCCTTGTCGAGGATGACCATGCGCCGCCCGTTTCGGTCGATGCCCGTGACGGTGACCTCGGGTCCTCCGACCATGAAGTCCGTATGGACAGAGGAGGAGTTCACTCCTATCGCATCGAGCTCCTCGGGGCTGAGGTCCAACGCTCCGGGAACGGCCGGAGGGAGACCGAAACCCCAGGCGAGGTGACAGGTTGCGTTCTCGTCCAGCAAGGTCTCCATGAAAGTGACGTTGGACCGGCCGATAGGTGACGAGCCGTCCACGAGCGCGACCTCACCGAGTCGTGCGCCGCCTGCGTCGGTGGCCTGGTGGGCGCGCACGACATCCGATCCGATACTTGCCCGTACCTCGCTGACCACGCCGTCGGTGAACGTCAACTCCAGGTCTCGGATCACGGAACCGGCGAGGGCCAGTGGGCGGGTGGCGCGCACCGTGCCATGGACGCGCCGATAGTCCGGCGTGGTGAAAACCTCCTCGGACGGCAGGTTGGGCACGAAGTACCGGCCGTCGGCGGCTTCGAAGCCCACGGGCGTCCAGATGGCTCGTGGGATCAGACCGATGGTGAGGTCCGTTCCCGGCCCTTCGAAGTGCACGGCATCCAGTTTCACCTCGTTCAGCCGCTGAGCACGGGCACGAAGCTCAGCGAGTCGATCGCGCCACACCGCGCTCGGGTCGGGTTGGTCCAGCCGGAGAAAGTGCTTGATGTGGCTCCACAACTTCGGCACGTCCTCTTCCCCGAGGACATGCCTGGACCAGGACGGGGTCGGGCAGACGACGGCTGACCAGCAGACGAGGTTGTCGCGCTGCAGGCGGTACCGTGAGGCCAGGTTGGGCATACGGTCCAGTCCGGCCAGCGCGGGGTCGACACCGGCAAGGACATCGGGATCGCCCTCCCCCCGAATAGTGATCATC
Source organism: Streptomyces sp. NPDC001020 (assembly GCF_053599115.1). Lineage (NCBI taxonomy): Bacteria > Bacillati > Actinomycetota > Actinomycetes > Kitasatosporales > Streptomycetaceae > Streptomyces > Streptomyces sp. NPDC001020. The sequence continues at coordinate 13,294 of NZ_JBSFLQ010000074.1, forward strand.
ACTCCCCTCCCCTCACCGACGCTGTCATTGCGACGGTCGAGCCAAGCGGGCACCTCGTGCAAGGTGGTGGGATCCGCGTGGCGGATTCTGGAGCGCTTGGCGTGCGGGTCGAAGTACCAGATGTCCACGTACCTGGCGCCGCGCGCATAGGCGGCTTCGGTGAGCGCCCGAGCCAGTGGCGCATGCTCGATCTCGGCGTTGATCAGGACGAGGTCGTCGTGTGTGACCGGTGCCGCGACATTCACGACGAGTTCGGCGTACGAGGTCAGATCGGCCGGTGGAATACCGGGAGAGGCGAGTTGCGTCATGATCACTCCTCGGTGATGGGCGGGGTGTGATGACCGGCGGCGAGACGGCGCGCCGCCGAGGGACGAGCAGGACAAGGGCATGACGGCGACCCCGGCGGCAACGGCGAACGACGGCACCGAGGGTCTGGATCATCGGCTAAGACGGGCAGCCCTGCCCTGTCACTCATGGCCACTGGGTAGTTCGAACAGCAGCGCGGTGAGGCTGACGTGGACGGTCCCCTCCGTTCGCGGAGGCCGAGCGCCCTCGTGCAACAGCCCGACCGCCTGATCGACCAGGTCGCAGACCTTTTCCCAGTCCTGGTGCCGGACCCAGACCTCGGCGTCGGCAATTCGCCTTTGCTCGGTCATCGCATCGAGACGTCGCCGTAGGTCGGTGAACATCGCCTCTTGCAGCAGCCGCTGTCCGCTGGAGCGGTCCAGCCGCTCGGCGCTGGTCGGGTCGTAGCGATAGCGGATGTTCGACCGCCCGCGCCCCGACCGGCCCTGCCGGTCCGCATCATCCTCGACGCGCTTGAGGAAGCCCGCGGCGGCCAGCTGACGCAGGTGGTAACTCGCGGAGGCGTGCGCGAGCCCGAGCTCCTCAGCCACCTCGGTCGCTGACATGGCGGCGCCGGTCAGCAGTGACACGATGCGAACACGCAAGGGATTGGCCAGCGCGCGCAGCGACACCAACGACTCATTTCCCCAAGACATCTTGGGATAATAACCAGGGCCCGAACCGGCCCACAAGGGCGACCAGAAGAGCAGGGGGTTCCGCCACCTGTCCGCAGCTTCGTCCCGACTCGGTCAGCGTGCCGCTTCCCACGTCGCACCGGGAATTCGTTGGCCCTCCTCCAACGAAGCTGGGTAGGTTAGCCAAAAAGCTATTGCCCCTAGGTTTCATCACCCGAGGAGGACCCGTCATGCGATCACTCTCCGAGCAGGAGATCCGCAATTCGTTCATCAACTGCTCAAAGGGGGAGGCGAAACGCCTGTCGATACCCCGCGACCTCGGCGAGCGTCCCTGGGACGACCTGGACTTCCTGGGTTGGCGGGATCCCGGGGCACCCGATCGCAGTTATCTGGTCACCGAGCGCGCAGGCCGGCTCGTCGGCGTCACACTGCGTTTTCCGTCCTCTCAGCGCGGCTTCCTGCACCGCAGCATGTGCACTCTGTGTCTGACCACCCACCCGGGCAACGGTGTCTCGCTGATGACGGCCCGCAAAGCGGGTGCGGCGGGACGCGAGGGCAACTCGGTCGGCATCTACATGTGCACCGACCTCGCGTGTCCCCTCTACATACGGGGAAAGAAGGTGCCGGAGGCAGGCGGCCGCTTCGAGGAGAGCCTCACCACGGACGAGCAGATCGCCCGCATGCTGGGCAACCTGTCGGCCTTCCTCGACAAGCTGTTCGCCTGACGCCCCACGGAGAGGCGTCCGCCCGGAGACACCTTGGGGAGCCTGCCCGAGGTCCGCGCTCGCGCCCAGGTCCATCCCTCTGGCCTACGTTCGATGCCCCCGAGCCGCGGGAAAGGCCCTAGGGTTGCGAGTTGTGCGTGAGGGCTGGGCGAGGACGACCGCCCGGATCGAGAAGTGGCGCCAGGTGCCCGAGGTGGTCCAGGCGGTGCGTTCGACTGCGGCCGCGACCGTCTCGTACGTGGTCGCACTGCATCTCAGTCCCGAGCGGGCACCGCTCACCGCTCCCCTGACCGCCCTGCTCGTCGTCCAGGTGACGCTCTACTCCACGATCACCACGAGTGTGCGCCGGGTGAACTCCGTGGTGGCCGGCGTCGTCATCGCCATCGGCTTCAGCATCCTGGTGGGCCTGACCTGGTGGAGTCTGGCGCTGATCATCCTGGCATCGCTGGCCGTCGGGCATCTGGTACGGGTCAGCGAGTTCGTGCCCGAGGTGGCGATCAGCGCCATGCTTGTCCTCGGAGTCACCCAGGTGGGCAGCACGGCCTGGGCCCGGGTCCTGGAAACCGTGATCGGCGCGGTGGTCGGCCTGGGCACCAATCTGCTCTTCGTTCCCCCGGTGTGGATCAGCGCGGCCGGGGGGTCCATCGAGGAACTGGCGCGCCAGGTCCGGCAGCTGACGCTGCGCATCGGAGACCAGGCCGCGGGCCGTACGCCCGCGACGGAGGCAACGACCCGGCTGTACGAGGCGCGTCGACTCGACCACGACATCATCGTGGTGGACACGGCCCTGAGGCAGGCCGAGGACAGCCTGAAATTCAACCCCCGAGTCCGCGAGGGCCTGCTTCACCGGATCGTGCTGCGGACCGGGCTCGACACGCTGGAGATCGTCACGGTGGTGCTGCGGGTGATCGCCCGTAGCCTCGCCGACCTGGCCAAGGAACGCGGCCCCGAGCCACTGCTGGCACCCGAGATCGGGGCGACGCTGGAGCGGTTGCTCTCCGAGATCGGCGACGCCGTGGTCAGCTTCGCCGTACTCGTCACCACCGATGTCACTCGCAGTGCCGAGTCCGCGGAGGCCCGGCTCGCCGAGGAACTGGCCACGGCGGGCGCGACCCGCGACCAACTGGCCCGACTGCTGTTGGAGGAGGTCCGACGGGATGTGCGCCAGTGGCAGTTCCACGGTGCCCTCCTGACCGAGGTCAACCGCATTCTGGACGAGCTGGACACGGAACACCGCACACGGCGGCTGTTCGAGGAACTGGACCGCGGCACCCGGCGGCAGCGCAAGCGGAATCCGCCCCTCAGACAGCTGCGGGACCGTGTGCTCCGCCCTCTGCTCGGCCAGCTGCGCGCCCTTCTCCCGGGCCGCCGGAACCGTCCCACACCTCCGCGTCGTTCCAGTTGATGACGGACGACCGTACAGGGACAGGGAGCAGGCGCATGGACGCGGTGCGGATCGACGGGAACGCTCTGCTGCTGCCGGGGGGTGTGCGGGTCCGGTTCATACGGACGCTGCGACTGCCGGAAGCGGGGACGCACGCGCTGCCGCCGGGGTTGGGCGAATTCCCCGTCCGCCGGGTGGAGGACTACGCGCGGACGGTGCCGGACGAGTGGCGGGCGCGGGGCGGTGTGATGCTTCCGGTGTATCTGCGCGAAGCGATGTGGTTGAGCTTCGGCGCGTCGGAGCCCGCGGCCCTGCAGGTGGGCGTGGGCAAGGTCTGCGCGGTCTCGGGCAGGCCCTGGAGCTCCCGCCTGGACCGTGATCCGCAGAACTACGTGGTGCTGCCGCGCCAGCCGTGGCTGGACGGTATCAACTCGGGCCGGGGTACCGTCCGCCAGTTCGTGGCGGTGCCCCTCGGTCTCGGTGCCACGGTCGAGGGCCAGGTCACCGGCGAGGAGGTATGGGGCGGCGTACAGCTGCAGACCTTCCGGCTGAAAGACGTCCCGCTCGCCAAGTGGCGGGAGGAGGAGCTCCGCAAGCGGCGGCGGGCCCGAAGGGTCGCGCTGTCGGCGACCGATGGAATGTACGGAGCCGCTCCGATGGCTCCGGGTGCGGCAGTCGCCGCTCCCGCCCCGGCCGTAGCCCCGCGCAGCGCCCCCGCCATGGGGCTGGGCGTCGGCGGCTCGATGCGCCAGGAGGTCTATGCGGACGACTGGCTGCCGGGGAGCTGGGCCGAGGAGCCCGTCGGGCGGGTGTTCGTGCACCTGGTGACTCCCCCTCAGTGGCACCGCATCACGGGCGAGGCGCCTCCGCCGTCCCCGGTGGACCGCGCGGCCTACACACAGGCCGGACTGCCGTGGTTCGACTACTACGACAAGGACGGCGAGGATCTCCCGCCCACGGACACGCTCGGCCAAGTCAAGCCGGTCGGCGACTGGCTCGGCGACGACCACGAACCTTGGCAGCCGCCCTCGCCGCCCCAGGTGAAGCCGCTCGGCGACGCGCCGGGCAAGCCGGTCGAGGACGGCAACTGGTAGCCGCGACGCGCCGCCCGTCGCACAACGGGCATGGGCCCCGGGCCCCGTACCGCGGCCGGGGGAACGCCGTCAGAGCGACGCCGTCCAGTGACCGGGGCGCATGACCGAGGCCGGGAGCCGTGTGCCCGCGCTGCCCCGGGCCGCGTTGATCTGGGGCTGCGTCACAAAGAAGGCGCCGGTCAGATCGGCGTCGGTGAGGTCCGCGTCCCGCAGGTCGGCGCCGATCAGATCCGCGCCGCGCAGGTCGGCGCCCGTGAGGTCGGCGGCTATGAGGTAGGCGCCGCGCAGGCTGGCACCACGGAAGTCGGCCCCCTTGAGACGGGCACCGATGAGGTCGGCGCCCCGCCGGTCCTTCTTCCGGCGTCCGGCTCCGGCCCGTACCAGCTCGCTGGTACGCAGCAGCAGCACGTTGACCTCCTGGCGGTGCGCGCCCACGTCCAACGCACGCAGTTCCTCCGGAGATCGCAGGGTGAGCCGCTCGGTCTTCTCCAGCATGCGGCGCAGGTCGGCGTGGACGGGGCGGGCGGCGGTCAGTGTGAGTGCCTCGGTCAGGTACCAGAGCAGTTCGTGGAGCTGGCGCACGACGGGGTACACGTCGAACATCCGCCGTGCGTGCTCCCGGCCGCCCGAGCGCCAGTCCTGTCCGCCGAAGGTGACCTGGGAGACCTTCTGCCCGGCGCCGAAGCAGTCATAGACCGTGCAGCCGGAGAAGCCGCGCGGGCGCAGTTCGGTGTGGACGCCGCAGCGGAAGTCGTCCCGGAGGTTCGGGCAGGGCGTGCCGGCGGCTTTGTCGATCGCGAAGTCCGCCGAGGCGGCGAAGGGCAGCGCGACGCAGCACAGCGCGAAGCAGCGGCTGCAGTCGGCGCGCAGGTCGGGGCGGTCGGCGGGGGTTGCATGCATGACATCACCCTAGAAGACTCGTGAAGATCTTGGGGTTCTGGCCCCGCCGCGTGAGCGGCGGGGCCAGACTCTTTGGTGTGGTGATGGGGGAATGGGCCGGGG
>NZ_JBSFLQ010000075.1:0-18079 GCF_053599115.1 Streptomyces sp. NPDC001020
CCCGCTCCGCGTGAGCGCTGACTGACCGCTGCGCGGTCAGCACACCCGCCTTGCTGCGCAAGGCGGGTGACGCTCCGTCCGCTGCGCTCCCGGAGCGGTGCGGGGGCGTAGCCCCCGCACACGGTGCCCTGCGCTGCGCTCCGGCCACCGTGTGGCGCTTCGCGCCACGAAGGCCGGCCCCGCGCAGCGGGGCCGGCCAACGGGCCTGCGGCCCGAGCGGTAGCAGGGATACGGCTGCCTCTGTGGGTTCTGAGGGCTTGACGCCGGGTCAGCGTCTACGGGACCAAGTGCTCCCGATTCCCGCAACGTGCAGGGCCAGAGCGGTCAGACCCAGGAGCATGACGTTGACAGACGAGAACGTGTGATTGGTGCTGATCTCGGCCGCGTTGATGAGGAACGCAATGAAGAACAGCACTGCCGCGACTATGCCGAGCATGACGAGCCCCTCTCATAGGAAGTGAACCCCGTATGCCCGGCCACCGCCCCCACAGACATAGGCGGCGCCTCTGATGGGTCCTCAGGCGTGGGCGTGGCGGGTACGTGCCGCCTTGTGCGAGGCGGCGTGATGCGCGGGCCGGCCTGTCGGGGGGACCGCGAGACGCCGCAAGGACAGGTCGGCGGTGGCGAGGAGACCGGTGAAGACGGCCAGGAGGAGGACGGACACCCACATCTGCCGGCTCCCGGGAGCCTGCCAGCCTGTCCAGGCCGCGGAGGCCGCCCACAGCAGGACACCCGCAGCGTAGAAGGAGCGGACGCGGTGCAGCTGCCGCACCGCCCGCAGGAACTGGATACGTTCGGTCTTCGGTGCCATGCGGGCCGTGTACCCCGATGTGCCACGACCATCAGGGTCATCGGAGACTCGCATGTCTGCATCTTGATGTGATGCAGCATGTAGAATTGGCGAAAAACCAGTAGGGGCGGAGCCATGACGATCGATCAGGGAATCCCTGAAGGGATCACCCGAAGAGCCACGTATTTTATTGGGTGCCATGGTTACTGGACTGGTCGTGCCGATATTGAGCAGTACAGGGGCCGATGGATGGAGCACGGGGTTCCTGAAAGTCAGATCGATCGGGTGTCCGCCTTCGAGGCTGTCTGGGGCGGCCTGGCCCTTCCTCCCTCTCCTCACTATGACGGAGGGCCTCGAACACTCCATGGAGACGTACCCGAGGGTCCCGCCCCTGACTGGCACTTCGAAGCCGGCGCGCCGCGTACGGCTCTTCCTTACTCGTTCATGATCGGCCCGAACGGGGAGTTCGGGCTTCATGCCGGAAGGTGGGTGCCCTTGCATGCCAGTGTTGAAGGGTGGGTGGAATCTCTGGCGCTGGCAGATCATGCCCGTAGGTGTGCGCGCACGACCACCACGTTGACGGGCGCTGCCGTAGACGACCTCGAGCTGGACGGGTTTGATGCCGTGCCGGAGGTTGCTGGCCTTGCGGACACCTGGTGGCGCGGCAGCGACTCGCTGATCGCCGTCTACCGCGGCGAAGCCGAGGTCATGGAGGCGCCGCGCTGCCGGACCGCCACCATCTATGCCGGACTGGACGCATGGGGGCTCAGGGGGCTCGACGACATCTACAGACCTTCGAAATAGCCTCATCCTCACCGCCTGAGACCCGCCCGGAAAAGGGAACCACAAATGCAGGCAATCTCGCTCAGAGAACACCAGGTCGACCAGAAGTCGGCCTTCCGTAAATGGATTGGGTTCCCTGCAAGATCGCCTGTGCCCCCGCAGGGTGCTCGGGGCACGATCGTGTCCGCAACCGGATCGGGCAAGACGATCACCGCCGCCGCGTGCGCGCTGGAGTGCTTCCCGGGCGGCCGGGTCCTGGTCACCGTGCCGACCCTGGACCTGCTCGTGCAGACCGCCCAGGCATGGCGCCTGGTGGGCCACCGCTCCCCGATGGTCGCGGTGTGCTCGCTGGAGAACGACCCGGTGCTCAACTCGCTGGGGGTGCGCACCACCACCAACCCGATCCAGCTGGCCCTGTGGGCCGGGTCCAGGCCGGTGGTCGTGTTCGCCACATACGCCTCCCTCGTGGACCGCGAGGACCCGGAGGACCCGTTCGGTCAGGGGAACGTCCGTGGGCCGCTGGAGGCCGCTCTGGCGGGCGGAAGACGGCTCTACGGCCAGCAGATGGCAGGCTTCGACCTCGCGATCGTGGACGAGGCGCACTCAACCGCCGGTGATCTCGGCAGGCCGTGGGCGGCCATCCACGACAACGCCCGGATCCCCGCCGACTTCCGGCTCTACCTCACCGCCACCCCGCGCATCCTCGCCTCACCACGCCCGCAGAAGGGGGCCGAGGGCCAGGAGCTGGAGCTCGCGTCGATGGGCCAGGACTCCGACACCTACGGGCCGTGGCTGGCTGAGCTCGGGCTGTCGGAGGCGATCGAGCGGGGTATCCTCGCCGGGTTCGAGATCGACGTGCTGGAGATCCACGACCCCTCCGCCGTCCTCGGGGAGTCCGAGGATGCGCAGCGGGGCCGGCGCCTGGCGCTCCTGCAGACCGCGCTCCTTGAGCACGCCGCGGCGTACAACTTGCGTACGGTCATGACCTTCCACCAAAGGGTGGAGGAGGCCATGGCGTTCGCGGAGAAACTGCCGCAGACGGCAGCCGAGCTGTACGCAGGCGACGCCTCGGACCATGACCTGGCGGCCGCGGACCGGTTGCCGAAGTCGTCGATCGGCGCGGAGTTCTACGAGCTGGAGGCCGGCCGCCACGTACCCCCGGACCGGGTGTGGTCCGCGTGGCTGTGCGGCGACCACCTCGTCACCGAGCGGCGCGAAGTGCTACGCCAGTTCGCGAACGGCATCGACGCCGCCGGGCGCCGAGTCCACCGCGCCTTCCTCGCCAGCTGCCGCGTCCTCGGGGAAGGCGTCGACATCGTCGGCACCCGGGGAGTGGAAGGCGTCTGCTTCGCCGACACCCGCACCTCCCAAGTCGAGATCGTCCAGAACATCGGCCGGGCGCTCCGCCCGAACCCGGACGGGACCGCGAAAACGGCGCGGATCATCGTGCCGGTCTTCCTCCAGCCCGGCGAGGACCCGCGCGACATGATCGCCTCAGCCTCGTTCGCACCCGTTGTAGCCGTGCTCCAAGGCCTGCGCTCGCACGATGAACGACTCGTGGAGCAGCTCGCCTCCCGTGCCCTCACCAGCGGGAAACGCAAGGTGCACATCCGGCGCGACGAAGACGGGCGGATCATCGGGGCCGACGGCGAGGTGGGCGAGGACCAGGAGCAAGACCACACCGACGCCCCTGCCGAGTCGGCCCTGCTCCGCTTCTCCAGCCCGCGCGATGCAGCGACCATCGCCGCTTTCCTGCGCACCCGGGTCTACCGGCCGGAGTCCCTGGTGTGGCTGGAGGGCTACCGAGCCCTACTGCGATGGCGGGCCGAGAACGAAATCGCCGGCCTGTACGCCGTGCCCTACGACGTCGAGGTCGAAGTGGGCGTGACCAAGGATTTTCCGCTGGGAAGGTGGGTGCACCAGCAGCGGAAGGCGCTGCGGGCCGGGGAGCTCGATCCCCACCGCAAGGAGCTGCTGGACGCACCAGAAGCCGGGATGGTCTGGGAACCGGGCGAGGAAGCGTGGGAGAAGAAACTCGCCACGCTCCGCTCCTACCGGCGCGCCACCGGACACCTCGCCCCCCGCCAAGACGCCATCTGGGAGGATCCGGCCGACGGGACGCTGCTACCGATAGGGCAGCACATGGCCAACCTCCGCAGGAAAGGCGGTCTCGGGAAAGACCCGGAGCGGGCCGCCACGCGCGCGCAGCAGCTGGCCGCGATCGACCCGGACTGGAACTGCCCCTGGCCACTGGACTGGCAACGCCACTACGCCGTACTGCGCGATCTCGCCGCCGACGAACCCCACGGCCGCCTGCCCCACATCGCACCCGGCGTGCAGTTCGAAGGCGACGACATCGGACGGTGGCTGGTGAGGCAACGAGACGCGAGCACCTGGGCGTTGCTTTCGACCGAACAACAGGAACGGCTGACCAAGCTGGGCATCAAGCCCACCGAGGCGCCCTCTCCCGCCCCGGCAGCAACGCGTGCGACCAAGGGCCCGAGCAAGGCGCAGCAGGCATTTCAGCGCGGCCTCGCGGCCCTCACCCAGTACATCGCCCGCGAAGGCAAAACCGTGGTGGGAAGGGGGCACGTTGAAGAGCTGCCGGACGGCACGGTGATCAAGCTGGGTGTGTTTCTGAGCAATCAGAAGGCCAGGCGCGAGCGGCTGGATGCGGAGCAGCGGGCCGCTCTCGCCGAGCTGGGCTACGCCTGGGCTGTGCAGCCTCGCCGTGGATGACGGCGTGCTGACGCGCCAGGACATCCGAACAGCAGCAGCCCGGGGCCCGGGCCTCGGGCGGCATTTGCTGATCAGTTTCCTTGCACCCATTACCAGATAGACCGATGTGCAGGGTGCGGGTCGGGACAGTGCGAGGACAGGGGCAGCTGACGCCGAGTCGGTGGACGTGCTGTTCCTGGCTGCCGGCAGAACGATGGAGTGTTCGAGGTGGTCAGCGGCTGCCGCTGAGGTGGTCTTCGAACGGTGTCCACCACTGAGGCCGTTCCCCGCCCGCAAGGGCAAGCGGCTGGCGCCGGGATGGTGGTGGTCGTCGACCACCGGGCGGCTCGTGCACTACGGATCCGCGGCGATGCGGCTGCACGTAATGCTGCTCGACCGCGACCCACGTGTCCGTGGCCTGGCCACCCGGCCGCTGGAGCTGCGGTGGCGTGAACCGGGCGGCGTGCGGGCGCATGCTCCGCAGTTGATGCTCCGGCTCGCCGACGGTCAGGGGGTGCTGGCGGACTGCACCACCAGGCCGGAGCTTTCGCAGCGGCAGCGGTCCCTGGCCTCGTTGGTCGGGCAGATCTGTGCGGCGGTGAGCTGGCGGTACTGGGTGCTCGGGCCGGTCGACCCGGTCTACCGGCGCAACGTGACTTGGCTGGCCGGATACCGGCACCCGCGGCATCACGGTGGACGGCAGCTGGCCGCCGAGTTGCAGGAGGCGTTCGCCGAGCCGGCGCCGCTGTGGGAGGGCGTACGCGGGATCGGGGATCCAATGCTGGTGCTTCCCGCGCTGTTCCATGCCTTGTGGACGGGACGGCTCGCGGCGGACCTGGGCATGCCGATGCATGAGCGGATGCCGGTGTGGGCGCAGGCGGCAGGGTGAGGACGCGCGGCGGGGTGCCGGGTGGGCCGGTGGTGGAGCTGGGATGCCGGGTGCGGTTCGAGGGGCGGACCTGGACGGTGGCCGCCCTCCTAGGCGGTCAAGTGCGGCTGGTCGCCGAGAACGGCGAGGTAGTGGCGCTGCTGCTGTCGCTACTCGTCGCCGATGCGGGCTTCGAGGTCCTGGATGCGCCAAGACGGTCCAGGGTGCCGCCGCTGGGCTTGCTGGAGTCGCTGCCCGAGGCGGTGCGGGAGCGGGCGCTGACCTGGGAGCGGCATGTGCGGGAGGTGGAGACCGGGCGGCCGGATGGAGGCGACTGCGTGGGGCGTCCGCGGGCGGAGTACGACCCGGACACGCGGACGTTGGCGCAGCGGGAGGAGGCGAAGGCGGCCGAGCTGTCGGCAGCGGGGATGCCCACCAGCGCGGTCACGGTGCGGCGGATGCGGGCCCGGTACCGCCAGGACGGGCTGTGGGGGCTGGTGGACCACCGGGCCACACGGCCGCGGACCACGCTGGGGCGTGCGGACGAGCGGGTGGTGGCGGCCCTGCAGGAGGTGCTGGAGGCCGGTCGGGAACGCTCCAACGGGACGCTGGAGCGCCTGCGGGTGTACACCGAGCGGCTGCTGGCCGAGCGGCACGGGGACGGGGTCGTGCCGCTGCCCTCGAGTGCGACATTCAACCGGCTGGTACACGCTCTCGCCGACGGGCGCGGGCTGCTGGGCAGTGCGCGGCAGCGCCGCTGGCGTTCGGCACGACCGGCTCCGCCGTTCGTGCCGACGACGGTGATGGCGCCGGGCGAGCTGGTGATGATGGACAGCACCCTGCTGGACGCCTTCGTGGTGCTGGACGACGGAGTGGTGGAACGCCCCGAGCTGACCATCGCACTGGACGTGGCGACCCGCAGTATCTGCGCGGCCGTGCTGCGCCCGAAGGGGACCCGCAGTGTGGATGCCGCGCAGTTGCTGGCGCAGATGATGGTCCCAGCGCCGATGCGGCCCACCTGGCCCAAGGCGCTGGCGATGGAAGCGTCGGTGGTCCCCTACGAGCGGCTGCTGAGCATGGACGCCCGGCTGGAAGGTGCCGCGGCACGGCCGGTGATCACCCCGCAGACCATCGTCGTCGACCAGGGGAACGTGTTCATCTCGTCCTCGTTCATCGCCGCGTGCGAGTCCCTGGGCATTTCCGTACAGCCCGCGCCGCCGGGCAACGGGCCCGCCAAGGGGCACGTGGAGCGCACCTTCTCCTCGATCAAGACGCTGTTCGTGCAGCACGTCGCCGGCTACACGGGCGCGCACACCGGTGAGCGCGGGCAGGGGGCCGAAGGCGAGGCGGTATGGACGCTTGCCCAGCTGGCCGAGATGCTCGATGAGTGGATCATCTGCGGGTGGCAGGAGCGCCCCCATGACGGGCTGCGGCACCCGATGATGCCGCACCAAGCTCTGTCGCCGAACGAGATGTGGGCCGCTCTGGTGGCCGTGTGCGGGTACGTCCCGGTGCCGCTCGGGCGCGAGGACTACATCGAGCTGATGCCCATCAAGCGGCAGAAGATCAACGACTACGGCATCCGCATCGACTACCGCACCTACGACCACAAGATCCTCAACCCCTACCGCGGTGAACGCTCTTTGTCGGCGGACGGACTGTGGGAGATCCATTACGCCCCGCACGCGCCCGGCCAGATCTGGGTACGCCTGCCCAAGGCCGGCCAGGCGCAGCAGGCGTGGAGATGGGAGACGGTGCCCTGGATCCACCACACCCTCGTCACCGCCCCGTTCACCGACTTCACCTGGCAGCACATCCGCCGCACGATCACCCGACGCGGCAGCCGCGCCCAGCACGAACACGACCTGGCGCTCGCCCTGCGCGAGTTGCTCGAGCGCTCCGCGGCCGGGCACGGCAGTCGGCGGGAGAAGGTCGTCGCCGCCCGCGCCCGCGCCGGTGCCGCCGCCAACGAGGGCGGTGCGGTATGGGGGATCCTGTACGGCCAGCAGCCGGAAGCTGAGGCGCCTGAGCCTGCCGGCGAGGACGTCTTCGACGACAGTGAGGACGACGAGCAGCCGCTGACCGACGACGGCGCCGTGGGCGCCTGGCCGGCTGAACACGCACAGCCGAGCGACTCCTCAACCGCTCCGGTGCAGGGATTCGGCGTACCTGTCCCGCGCCGCGCCCAGGTCACGGTCTACGACCCCTTCGAGGAATCCCTGCGATGGTGAGCCCGCTCTCGAACGACGCCTCGGGGTTCGCCCCGCTGGCCCCTCCGACCGTATGGCAAGGATGGGACGCCTTCGTTCGCCGTCCCACGGCACCCGCACGCGACGCCGATGACCCCGCCTGGTCCCAGACCGAGCGCGAGGACTACCACTTCGAACTCGCCGTCATGCGCACCCCCGCCATGGACAGCGTGTTCACCGCCGTACGCCGGCTGCTGCTGGTCAACCGCCGCCAGCAAGCCGGCGCTCGCCGCGGACTGATCATCTCCGGACCGGCCACGACGGGTAAGACCACCACGATGATGGCGCTCGGGCGTTCCTTCCAGTTGGCCGACGCCCGCCAGCACCCAGGACAGGCAGAGCGCAGGCCTGTGCTGTTCATCAGCGTGCCGCCGGCTGCCACCCCGAAGATGCTCGTCAGCGAGTTCGCCCGGTTCCTCGGCATGCCCATCACCGACCGCCTCAACCAGACCCAGATCACCGGCGCCGTATGTGACCTTTTATGCGAGCTGGGCACCCAGCTCGTCCTGATCGACGACGTGCACCTCCTGGACACCCAGCGGCGCGCCGGCGCGGAAACCTCCGACCAGCTCAAGTACCTCGGCGAACGCATCCCGGCCACCTTCGTCTACTCCGCGATCGACATCGAGATCTCCTCGCTGCTCAGCGGAGTCCAGCGCGGATCGCCGGCCGGTTCAAAATCTTCCGCCACCGCCCCCTGGCGTATGCGACCGAGCAGGACCGGGCGGTCTGGGACGACCTCGTGCGGGCCATGGAGAACTTGCTGAGGCTGCGCGCGCACCGCCCCGGAACCCTGCTCAAGCACGCCGCCTACCTCCACGCCCGCACCGCAGGGCGGATCGGCAGCCTCTCCCACCTCATCCGCGAAGCCGCCCTGATCGCCATCACCGAAGGCACCGAACGGATCACCAAACAGCTGCTGAGCGAGGTCGAACTTGACGCAGCCGCCGAAACCCAGGCTCGGCCGGGTCGGCCCACACGGCGGAAATAGAAGCATCCGGGGTGGCACAGCAGCGCAGCACGAGGCGCCCAGCCGCACGCCCGCAAGCGGGCCTGCGGGACGCAAGCCGGCAGTCTCCAGACCGTGTCCGCCATGGCCAGCGGCGCGGCAGGACGGGTGGCTCCGCTGCCAGGAGAGCTGACGCTGTCGTTCCTGACCAGGCTCGCCGCCCGCTACCACCTCACCATCCGCGACCTGCTCGCCGCCGCCACCGACATCGGCGGCCTGCGCAACCTCACCGGCATGCTGTACCCGGACAGTGAGATCCGCCTCAACGCCCAGGAGCGCGCCCGCGTTGCCATGCTGTGCCGCGTTCCACCGCGGGTGCTCGAGCGGGCCCTGCCCGCGTGGAGGCGGGAAGAGCCATGCGGCAGGTACGGAGCCGGCCCGGTCGGGCGGCTGATGCGCGGCGAGGAGGCCGTCGCCGCCTGGGGCCCGGCATGCCCCGCATGCACCACCGCCCGTACCGGACGCCGCGTGCCCGCACGCCAGTACCTGGCACCCGAGGAGCGGGTCAGCGCACGCCACCGGAACTGGCTCCTGTAGGTGCCCCACACCAGCGGCCTGCCCGTGCCTCTTGGCCGGTGCCCGGAGGTGATCGAAGCCCAGCAACGGCATGTCCGGCTGCGCTGGCCGAGCACCGGGGGCACCGCCGGTCAGCCGCCCGTGCGGCCGCGACCCGAGGGGCCCAACCCGCTCAACCGGGACGAGTACATCCTGCATGTACTCAAGCGCGTCTGAATCGGCACCGGACCGCGCCCGTGCGGCATGAGAGCCTTCTGGTCGTTCGATGTTGATGTCGCAATCCACACCGAACCCGGAAGGCCCTCACTCGTTCAAGATCACCCCACCGTGAGCCCTGTCACCAACCTCTGTGGACAGAACATCTAGGACAGGAAGCGTTCACCTCCCTCACCTGGCGGCAGGGCTCGCGCGGCGAGTTATGCTCCCGCTTCGCTGCCGTGCGGTTCCGCCCCGCCGGTAACGCCGTCGAGCGTCCGACCCGGGCCGCCGCCTCGGCCGAACAGGGCTGGTGGGACGGCACCGTGCCCGACTGCTGGCTGCTGGTCGAGTGGCCCGAAGACGCCGACACTCCCACCGATTTACTGGCTCTCCAACCTGCCAAACGACACGCCGATCACCGACCTGGTCCGGCTGGCCAAGGTTCGATGGCGCATCGAGCACGACTACCGTGAACTCAAGCACGGCTTGGGCCTGGACCACTTCGACGGCCGTTCCTGGCCCGGCTGGCACCACCACGTCACCCTCGTGACCGCCGCCCACGCGTTCCTCACCGAACAACGGCTGGCCCCAAAAGCACCCGCACGGGCCTCACTCTCTACCAGACCCTCGACGCTCTCCAGGACGTCCTGGGGTGCTGGACCGGCCTGCCACCAGCCCCTCCCCAGCAGGCCACACACGCCACCAAGATCGAGACAGGCCTAGAAGCCGTTGTCGTACCGAACTTGAGCGGCAAGTTTTCCCAGCTCAGGCATGATGCCGGGGCTGGGGAGGCAGGCTAGGGCGGTCGGGTTGTCTCGTCGGTGGAGGTGCCGGGATGGCGTCGGTCGTGGGGCTGTTGGAGGAGCGGGAGCTGGCCGCGCGGGAGCGTGTGGAGGGGCTGCGGGAGGAGGCGGACCGGGTGCTGGCCGAACTCGCGGAGGCGGAAACGGACTGGCAGGAGTGGCTGATCGCCCGGCAGCGCGTGGGCGAGGTCCTGTCCGTGCCGCGAATCGGCGAGGCTGAAGTGGCCGGCCCGGTCCGGGCGGAGGATCCTTCCGTGCCCGGGCGGGGGCCCGAGCCGTCGGCGGACGCGCCCGCCGTGGTGTCTGCCCCTGGGGCTGCGCGGGCGGGTTCGATCGTTCCGGTATGGCGGCCCGCGCTGACAGCCTCCGTACTCGCCCTGGACTACCAGCGCATTCGTCTCGACACCGACGCACTCGGTGCGGCCGTGGGAGCCTGGCTGGCTCACCGCCATACCGCCGCAGCCCCCGGCAGGCGACGGGTGATCGCCGTGGACGGCAAGGCACTGCGCGGCTCCGCCCGCCTGGACCAGCCCCGCCGGCACCTGCTGTCCGCCGTCACCCACGGCTGCCCGGTCACCCTCGCCCAGGCTGAGGTTGGGTCCAAGACCAACGAGACACGGCACTTCCAGCCCCTGCTCGCACCGCTCGACCTGGACGGAGACGTGGTCACCTTCGACGCGCTGCACTCCGTGAAGGCCAATGTCACCTGGCTGGCCGAGACCAAGAAGGCGCACTACGTGGCCGTGATCAAGCCCAATCAGCCCACCGCCTGGGCCCAACTGGACGGTCTGGACTGGCATGCGGTGGCCATCCAGCACACCGCCTCGAACAAGGGACACGGCCGTCGCGAGTCCCGCTCGATCAAGACTCTCGCCATCGCCGACAACCTTGGCGGCATCGCCTTCCCCCACGCGAAACTCGCCCTCCGCGTCCACCGCCGCCGCAAAGAGACCGGCAGGAAGGAGACCCGCGAGACCGTCTACGCGGTCACCAGCCTCGACGCCCACCAGGCGAAACCGGCCGAACTCGCCTCCCACCTGCGCGGCCACTGGACCGTGGAAGCCCAGCACCACATCCGCGACCGTACCTTCGCCGAAGACGCCTCCACCGTCCACGCCGGCAACGCACCCCGCGCCATGGCCACCCTCCGCAACCTCGCGATCGGAGCCCTCAAAGCCCTCGGAGCGACCAACATCGCGAAGACCACCCGCGCCATCCGCGACCAACCCGAACGAGCCCTCCCCATCCTCGGCATTACCAACAACTCCGACCACAACGGAACTTGATCAAGCCCTGGCTTTTCGGTGCTGACCGAGCCGTCGCGGTTGTAGGTGGCCTGGAAGGAGCCTGCGACTGAGTCGGTTATGCGCGTGGGCAGACCGCGCGGCTCGACGGTGTCGTCGTAGGTGTAGGTGACTTGTGGCCGGAGGCACCCGACCCCACCTCCCGCACATCGAAAAGACCCGCTACCTCATCGCGAAATCGACAGATTTCAGCCTTCATCCCACACCTGACCCTCGGGCGCCGGTCCGAACAGAAAGCGATGATAGGTAATACGAGAAATTATAATCGCGAATATCGCTGTCTTTTGGCTTTCTCTTGCACCGGGAAGGCCCCAACCTTGATGCTGATGAAGCGTGAAGTGAAACCATTTCGGTTCTCACTTCTTTTCTTCTCACGTGAGGAGTGAAGTGTGCTGAACGGTTCGAAGAGCCGGGCCGGCGTCTTGGCAGCGATCGGCATCATGGCATCGGGTGGGTTGCTCGCAGCAGCATCTCCTGTGTCCGCAGCCGTCACCTGGGCAACTCCCGCCACCGTGACTGCGAGCGCACCCGAGGCTGCGCCCACGAGCGACACCGTCATCCGTCCCCGGGCAACGCTGTGTAAGAACCAGGCGTGGACGTCGGGTAACGGGCGGGCCATCCTGCGGATGCAGTCCGACGGAAACCTCGTGCTGTACAAGAACGGCCGACCGGCGTGGCAGGCCCCGAACGCCTGGAGCCGCGGCAACTGCGCCGTCTTCCAGGAAGACGGAAACTTCGTGGTGTACACCGCCGCCGGCTCGCCCGTATGGGCATCGGGGACCTGGCGCAAAGGCGCCTATCTCGCCGTGCAGGACGACGGCAACCTCGTCATCTACAACAGTTCCCACCGGCCGGTCTGGGCCACCAACACCGGAGACTGACACACCCCCAGACGTGACGGCGCGCCCGTCCCAAGTGGGCCCTCCTGGCTACTGGTGATCCCCTTGGAGGCCGCGGCCGGTTCACCCGTGGTGAACCGGCCGCGCAAAAGCCTGAGCAGTGCTCGACTACGGCCAGATCAAGGCGCCTGCGACGGCAGTACTGATGACGGCAGCCCGCCGAAACAGGCTGGCAGCCGACTCCGAACACCCTGGACTGAAGCGGTAACGCGGCGATCCAGGGTGCCCCGCCGAGTGGCACAGGATGGGTCGGCGGCCCAGACGGGACCTGAGCATCGAGCGAACGTCACGGACGATGCACGTTCGACGGCCAGCCGTGTCGCACGCTCACGCAGTTCGTCGGAGTACTTCCGGGGTGCAGCCATGACGGAGATCCTTCCGGGTCTTCGGTGTCTCCATCAAACCCGGGGCGATTCACTTCTTCAAGGCACACCAGGTACCCAGGAGGCGCTGGAAGGCACTGGTCACGTCTACGTACTCGCGATCACCGGCGCTGCGACATACGTGAAGATCGGCTCCACGGGACAACCTCGTTCCCGCCTTGAGGCGTTGCGCACTGAAGCCCACCGTCAAGGAGGGGCCATCACCCAGGCGTGGCTTTCTCCAGCACATCCCACCTATAGGGGCACCGAAGCTCACACCCTCAAAAGCTGTCGCGCGATCTCGCCGTCAAGCAGCCCACGGAGCGAGTACTTTCCCGCTCTCGACTTCCCTACAGCGCGACGTGAGGCCGTCAAAGCCTTTCTGGGCATCCGTGACGTCTCCCGGGTTTCGACAACGACTCCAGCCGCAGGCCAGTACCAGCCGATCCCCAGTCATGTCTCACGCAGACTGTCGCCCAGCGCATGGGATGAATGCTGGCGGGAGCTGGAGTTCTTCCGTCGAGGCGCAGCCGCTTTCGCAGGCGAAATAGCGTCCCGTCGAGACCAAGCCACGTGCCCGCGTCACTTTCGGACGCTTTCAGCGCACTGTTCCAGCCCTCGGCGCCAGTGATTCATATGTTCGCGCGACGCCCTTCGTCGTGAGTCGAGCGCTCTGGGGCTTCGCGTGCTTCGTGCAGCATGCAAATGCTGCACTTCACCATGCATGACCACACTCGTGGCTCACAGGACGGTGCCGTGCAGGGCGCGGCGGTCGCCTGACATGGCGTAGCGGCGGGCAGCGAGTCCGCGGTCGGGGTGGCGCCGATCTGCTCGCAGAGCAGCGCCAGGACGTCGGCGGCTTCGGTGTCGGAGAGGTAGGCCGGGGCGACTTCGAGCATCAGCTCGCCGATCTTGTGGTTGATGGCGGCGAGGTCGTCGACGATGGCGCGCGCCGCGGCGACGGTCGGGTCCGCCGGCAGATCGGCGGGCGGTGGGGGCGGCGCGGTGTGGACGTCGCGGACGGCCTGGCGGACCACGGCGCGCACCGTGGCGGTGTCGAGGGTCTGGAGGCCGCTGTGGGCGAGCGTGGCGAGTCGGCGGGTGATCAGCTCCGCGACGGTGTCCGTACGGTTGACGGCGATCAGGGCGCGCTGGGACAGGCTGTAGTCGAGTGCGGCCGCGGCGTCGGGACCGCTGTCTCGCGTGCGAGACACCTCAGTGCCGGCGGCGACCGCGCCGTGGATCGCGGTCAAGGCGCTCGCGACTCCAGGAGCCGGTACGCCTGCGCCCGGCTGATGCCGAACTCCGCCCAGCAGTACGACTCCCAGCTGCTGTGCCCGAGCGGCACCCAGACCCGGGCGGCGTGCGCGTCGCGGACCCGGGCAGCGAACACCGCCGCGGAGCGCCGGACGTCGTCCATCGCCTCGCGCAGCCCGGCCGTCATCTCCCGGGCGCGGGCCGCGGTCAGCGGCGGCCGCGCCGGTTCGGCGCCGTGCTCCTGTTCCTCGTTGTGCTCGCCCACAACCCCATCGTCCTCCGCACCGACCGGCTCCACCAGGGCGTGCGAAAGCACCGGCGCGAGCCCCGCCTCACACCCTCACAGCCTCATAGCTCACCTCGTCTACCTGGGGAAACAGGCTGCGAGCCTTATAGACCTCACAGCGTGACACCGTGGGCGCGCGGGTCTGTCACGCTGATCCGCGACGGCGGGCGCGGGCCCCGCCGCAGACGCGAGGGGGCCAGGTGGCGGGGATTGAGCGGGAGCCGGCGGAGGTGCGGATACCCAAGACGGCGCTGGACGCCTTCGCCGCAGCGCTGAGCGTGCGCACGGTGGCGATGCGGACCTGGCCCGACGGCATCGAGTGGATGTACCCGGTGGGCACGTGGGACGAGGCGCACCTGGAGGTGGCACTCATGCCCGGCGGCGAGGAGGTGTGGCTGCGGATGTCCACCGACCGCTCCAGCGTCGCCGTGTGGACCATCGAGCAGTGGTGGCCCCCGGGGAGCTGCCCGGCTCGACGCCGCCGCAAGCCTGAGACGCGAAGCCCAAGGTGGTTCGGCCGGCGCACGAACGGCAGCGGTCAGCGTGGCTCCGGCGGGAAACGAGGTCGTTGAGCATCTGGAAGCGACCACGACGTCGTCAGGCCACCGGCCGCACCGTAGGCCCTGTGGTGGGGCGCTGGCCGCCGTAGCAACGCGAACGAGGACCGATGCCGAAGAAGCCCGCCCACGACCCAACGTATGGCTATGACCACGACACGCGGACCGTGCGCGTCGAACACCATGATCTGGCGCGGCTGCTGTTGATGTTCCGCTCGCTGATGCGCGACCAGAAGCCGGGCTCGTGGGATCACATGAGGGACTACGACTTGTCCTTCGAGCGCCTCGCGGACGCGGTCGACGCTGGTTCGCAGATCCGGTACGGCAAGCGCTGGCAGGGGCCTGATCTGCGAATGCGCTGCACCACGACCGAGCCGGTCTACGACTGGCCCGACGGCGCCCCGTACGACGGGGAGGCGACGTTCACCTGAAACGTGCCGGGCTACGGCTCGCACGCCAGCGAGGACGACCAGGTCCAGCCGTACTCGAACACGGCGCTGTGCGGGTTCAGCTGGGCGAAGGGCGACAGGCCGCGCCGGCACGGCTACGCGTTGCCGCTCGGGTGGCAACGGGTGGATGCGGCCGTGGCTACGATGCGAAACCCCTGACCCCGGCAGTTGCGATGCCGGGGTCAGGGCGTTGTCGTCACGGGTGGCTATCCGAGCCAGGTGATGGTGAGGACGGACAGGCGGCGCAGGGGGCGGTTCACCCAGTAGGTGAGGGAGAGCTGGCCGACGGAGGCGTGGCGGACGTCCTCGCCCTCGGGGTCGTCGGCGTTCCACTGCCGAAAGCCCCACGGGTCGCTGGCGGCGGCGTCCAGGACGTCCCACACCAGGTCTTCGACGTGCTCCCGGGCAGGGTGTCGAGGACCTTCGCGGCTGGGGCGGAGAAGCGGACCGCGTACGGCTGCTGTGCGGTCACCGGCGCCTTCCCCGTAGCTCCGCCATGTCGATGAAGTGGCTGTCGTCGTAGCCGGAGGCGACGAACGCGTCGACGGCCGGGGCGGAGGCGAGGCGGCCCTGCCAGTCCTGGACGACCTGGTACAGCCCGCCGAGGGAGAACGTGCGCCGCGATTCCTCGAGGGCGGCCGCCCACTCCCGCTCGAAGGCCGGCACCCAGGTGTCGGCGCGCCGGTCGGCGCGCAGCTGGGCGAGGAGTTCGGCCGGCGCTCCCGGTGCGGGGGCGTACGGCGTGATGGGGGCGTGGTCGGGCTGCGCGCTCATCTGGTCCTCCCGGCGGGTCGTCACCTCACGGTACGCGCGCCGGGTGGCCGTGGATGCGGGTATGGACGGATCCCCTTCTACCGGGCGCTCTGCAGGACGATATGGCCGAACCCGAACTCCGGTCGGCGGGTGGCGTAGCGGAAGCCGGTCAGGATGGTGCCGAGGGCGGTGTCCATCGTCGACCTGACCACCTCGTAGCGGACAACGGCCTCGTCGTCCGTCCGGTCGGCTTCGACCATGTCGAGCGCCGCGCGGTCGAGCCGGGCGTGAGGCAGCCAGTCGACGACGACCTGGGCGTCGTCGTTGATGTAGACCACGACGCCGCCGTGGTCTTCGTCCGTGAGCGGTTCGGGCGGTGCCACGTGCAGGCCGGCGGTGGCCAGGTCGAGCCGCACCTGTTCGAGGAGGAGCTCGAGGGCGACCGGAGCAAGCCCCTCGGTCAGGTGGAGGAGGGTGGCTGCTTCCTCCTCCTGGCGCTGGTAGTCGTCGGCGGCCTGACGGTTCGCCGCCCGTTCGGCTTCGTTCTTCGGGTCCGGGTATGGCTAATGAGCCGAAGCTCAGGAGTTGTCACCAGCCGGGTCGGATGAGCTGGCCAATGGGATCCGTCGAAGCAGTCTGGTTGTCACAGGCGGGGCGTCCGACTTGTCACACACGCTCATTCAGCAGTCCTTCTGTCACCAGAAGCGAAGACACGCGCTGCGTTTGGAAAGGCACTTGAAGCCAAAGGTGTCCGGCCGGGACTCGCACCGGCCGGACACCCTTGCGTACCTCGCGCCGTCTCACCTGACCAGGAACTTCACCGAACCGAAGTGATCGACGCCGTTTTGACCCGGTTCGAAAAAGGCCACGACCGCACCGTCCTGGCAGTTCGTACCCCGGTACAGAACGGCAAGGCGGTCGGTGTGGTTGGTCGGCCGGTTTGCTTCAGCCTGCGTGTTGTAGCAGCGACCATCCTCGGGATCGGGCAGCTCGAATCCCTGCCACCACCCGTCCACGTAGTAGACGAAAGATCCTCGCGCCGCCTGGGCGGGCGTCGCGAACACCGTGCACAAGGCCGCGGCGGCAACGGCCACAACCAGCGTCTTTCGGAGGTTCTTCATGAAATCGCTCCCTCAGGGACGTCTTGCGGGCGGCCAGTTTGTCCGCCCCGGATACGCCCGCGGGGCGACCGTCACCCGAATGGCCGTGGAGGAAACGATCCCGCCTCACTCACCGGAGCTACCCCTCGCCCTACTCCACATCGGTCAGATCGTCGCAAGGGATCCGCCATGGACGTTCATGATCTTCCCCAACGCCGCTGCCACTGAAGTGCTGGCCTGCACCGGCGTTGCCAGAAGTGTCCCGTCGCACCGCAGTTGTCTGTTGGTCTTGTCCTGAGCTGCAGGTTTGCCGGGATGATTGCGAGCGCCTCTCCTCGGATTCTCAGCGAAGCCGGCTTCTGCGGAATGTCCAGAGGCCGTGAGTATCGACGACTCAGCCCAAGGAGGAGAAGAATCCCTTGGGGCCTGCAACGGAGTGGATTACGGTGTGGTGATGAGTGCTGAAGAGGAACCGGTCGAACACGAAGACCGGTGGGCCCTGAGTCTTCGAGGCCTGAGTGTTGTCAGGATCAGCATCGACTTCCGGCTGACCCTCGTCCTGGACACGGGGTGGGAAGTTGTGCTGGAAGCACCAGCTCAGCTCTCGGCAGGGTCACTCCGCACCAATCCTGGCCTGCCTTTGAGGCCGGAGTCCCAGGACGTGGCTGCGGCTCTTCCACTGTTCGGAGCGAAGGTCCTGTCCGCGGTCGCGTTCAAGTCCGGTGCCTTGCGCATGGTGTTCGACAGCGGCACGCATCTAACCTGTTCGTCCGACGCATCGTTCGAAGCCTGGCAGATCACAGGACCAGGAGGATGGCGCTTCGTATCGCCGCCCGGCGGAGACCTCGCCGTCTGGTCTGGCTCCGGAACGGGTGAGAATCCGCGAGATCAGATTGCGAAGCACTGAGAATCTGCCACCTACGACGCGACGAGACAAGAAGCCCGGCTCCGGCAGAGCTGGGATCCAACTCGAGGTGACAACAAGGGCGCCTTTGTGACATCTATCGTGCTTCGACTCACCGCCTGATCCTCGCGAAGCTAACGACCTCGGGGGAAATTGAGATCTGGGCGTGCTGGCCTCACAGTTCGGCTGGTGTGTGATCAGCAAGCGGTGCCACGGGCGAGGACCAGTTCGGTGCTCGTCTCGCGGCGGGTGGGTCGCTGGGCGGCGCGATCGG
>NZ_JBSFLQ010000076.1:0-17119 GCF_053599115.1 Streptomyces sp. NPDC001020
GAGAGTTTCCACTCCAAGTACGCATGACTGATCGCTATTTCCGTGTTGCGCAGCAGAATCCATGACTGGTCGAACCGGTAGAAGGAGCGCAGGGCTGTGATCACCGAGACGGTGACACCGACGAGGGACAGGGTCAGTTCCTTGTGAGGGAACTGCGAGGTCGCGACGAGCGGTAGCAGTGCGCCTACGGCGATCACGACGATGCCGCTGGCCCGGTAGCCTCGTCTGTGCCAGCGGGCTCGCGCATCGTAGAAGTGCCGTAACCGTTGCACGTACCGCTCAACGGCCGCATCCAACTCGTCGTCGGCGACCTCCAGGAACTCGTCGAGGGCTGGGGCGCGGAACCTCCGCCAAGGCGTCCCCACAGAATCCTCCCTCACATCTCGGGCACCCGGTGGGCCGTAGGAAGGTACCCGTCGAAGAAGAAATTGTCCGCCACACGTGCCGCGTGCGCCTCGGTTTTCGCCGATGTGACGGTCCAGGCGAGGACCGGTGTCCCTCTGTTCTGCCAGAACGTGGTCCAGCGGGACGGCAGCATCTCGAGTTCGTAGGCGATGAAGTCGGGCGATGTCGCGAAGTTGGTGACCATGGTGCGGCCGATCAGTGCGGCTGCCCGACCGGCGGAGCGCAGGGCTCCGGAGATCTGCCCGACCGGCCTGTCGGGGATCAGGCGCCGCAGCCGGTACACGGCGAGCGGGTCGAAGGACTGCAAGGCGAGCGGGCCCCGGTAGTCCCGGATGCCCCCGGCTACGGCTCGCTCCAGCCGCGGGCTCGACTCCCGGCCCCAACGCCGTACATCGATGACGACGGGGACGCGGCTGTCGGTCGCCTCAAGGGCCTGCTCGAGGGTGGGCACCGGTTCACCGGAGTCGCCAAGTCGCAGTCGGCCCAAGTCCGTGCGACAGACCTGGGATACAGGCAGTGCCCTGCCCGTCATCCGCTCCAGCGTGGCATCGTGCAGGACAGCCAGCGTGCCGTCATGGGCCAACTGGACGTCGAGCTCGATCGGAATGCCCTGCTCGGCCGCGCGGCGGAACGCCGAAAGGGAGTTCTCGGGAATGCCCAGCACGGGGTCGAAGAGGCCACGGTGTGCGATCGGTTCGGAAAGAAGCCAGTCCGGATCCCGCATCGGATCCCCCTCCGGTAAGCACCACCGCCTTGAGGAGATATCCCCTCAAGAGCGCGGGCTTACCCGACCCGGTCACGCCAGCGCCGGATTCCCGCAGCACTTCTTGTACTTGCGGGCCGAGCCGCACCAGCAGGGGCCGTTGCGCGGAGGCGGCCAGTCGGTCGTCCGTCCTGTGCGGGCGAGTTCGGCCGCGTACGCGGAACAGGTGTCCGAGGTGTCGGGGGATGCGGCGATCTTCTCCGCGTGGGCCTCCAGCCCGGCCAGTGTGGCGTGGCCGACCGCCAGATGCGGAACGCCCTCCTCGGACAGCTCCCCCAGTGTCCGTTCGACCTGCCGCTTGTGGCCGGCGTGGTCGTCGCCGTACGCCTCTGCTGCCTTCGGCCGACGCTCGAGCAGCTTCGTGAACTCGTCCGGCGGCCAGTACAGGACACAGGTCTTCCGGGGGCCGGTGGGCGCGGTTCGGGCCGTCTCCAGCGTGTCCGTCAGTGCCGCGATCCCGGCGTCCAGCGCTTCGGCTCCGCCTTCCTTCAGCCGCTTGAGGCGGAGCGGGTCGTGGGCCTCGTCGAGCGGCCGCGCGCGGCCCAGCCAGGCCGTCTCGCGCCGCTCGTGCAGTTCGTCGGCCACGTCGTCCCAGTCGTCATGCGGGGAACCCAGCAGGCGCCGCACCCGGTGGCGGCCGATGACCAAAGTCTCCAGGTCGAAGCCGTCCGGGGCTTCCTCCACCGCGTCCGCCGTCACCGGGGTGCCCGCGCCAAGTACGTGTGTGACGCCTGCCGTGTACCACTCGGCGGCCGTCGCCGACTCACCCGCTCCCTCGAAGGCCTCGGCCACGAAGTTCCAGGCGGCCGGGTGGCGGGGGTGCCTCTTGCGGAAGGCGGCGGCCGCCGCACGGGCGTCCTCCTCGCGTCCCGCGTCCCACAGCGCGCCGATCCGGAAGGCGTCCACCAGGTCCGGTTCCGAGGCGCCCCCGGTGTCCGGATCCAGCAGCCGCTCGTACAGCGCGAGCGCCCTGTCGGGCTCACCCGCTTCCTGCCACGCGTCGGCGGCCTCGAGGAGCAGTTCCTCGCGGTCCTGCGGGTGGTGGGCGGCCAGCCGTTCGCACTCCCGTGCGACCTGGGCGGGGGTAAGTGCGGCAATGGTCGGGCGGGGCGCGGGGGTGGGTCGGTTCGTGCGCACTCGGTGCGAGTTCTTGCCCTTCCTGCGGCCAGTGCGCCATTTACTGGAGGACATGCCACCACCGTAGTGCGGCCGAAATCCGTGCCGCCGGGGAATCCGGTGCATTCACCGCTGCGTGAGCATCCCGCCCACTCATGCGGGCAGGCTACCGGCCCCGCCCCCGACGTCAGCAGGCAGACGTCCGAAATTCCACCCACTCAGGGGCGTTCCCCGTCCAAGATCCATTGGTGGCGGCTTTAGGCTCACCTTGGCCGGACCTCGCCTTGTGCCACCTATACCCACACATTACTTTCGCTTTACAAACCTCCGGCGCCACACCAGCCACAGGGGGTGGCTGGCCGCACTCGGTTACCGGAGTTCAGGGGAGGGGTCTCCTTTGCGTCTCAGATCGATCCGCCGTGTCGCGATCCGGTCGGCCGTCACCGCGGTGGCGGCCGCAGGCCTGTTCATAGGACTCATACCGTCCGCAGTCGCCGAACAGAATCCCACTGACACCGTCGCTCACGCGGTGAACACAAAGCGCGCCACTCTCGACGAGTACTGGACCACCGAACGGATGGAAGCAGCCGTCCCCGTGGACATCGGTGATCCCACCGCAGACGAAGGGGCGGCCGAATCCACCACTGCTCCGCAATTAGCGACCGGCAAGCCCACCATCGGATCCGAACCGGTCACCGTCGGCGCCTCCATCACGGTCAGCGCCACGAAGGTCGTCGGCAAAGTGTTCTTCACCGGCTCTGACGGCAAGGACTATGTCTGCTCGGCCTCGTCGGTGAACAGTGCCAACAAGAACATGATCTTCACCGCCGGGCACTGCGTCCACGGCGGCCCCGGTAAGTCCTGGGCGACGAACTGGCAGTACGTCCCCTACTACGATCACGGCAAGCGGCCGTACGGCACCTGGCGAGCCGACTGGCTCATCTCGTTCAACGGATGGATGAACGACGGCGACTTCGGCTACGACCTGGGCATCGTCATCGCGACCCCGCTCAACGGCACTGAGCTCGTCGACGCCGTTGGTGGTCTGGGAATCCAGTGGAACTACGGCAAAGAGCGCTACATGACGGCCATGGGATATCCGGCCTCGTACGGATTTGACGGCCAGTGGCAGTACTACTGCGCGGGAACCACGTCGCAGCGGAGCTCCTCCGTCACGGACCAGATCAAGATCCCGTGCAACATGACCGGGGGTTCCAGCGGCGGCCCGTGGATCTACGGCAAGGATGACAACGTCTACTACAGCGGGTACGTGAACGGTGTGAACAGTAACGTTCCGTCCGACGAGGTATCGGCTCCCACCGTGATGCGTTCTCCGTACTTCGCCACCTGGGTCGGCGACGCATTCAACAAGTACTCTTCTTGGTGACCGGGCTGTCCGTCGACGGACGCCGGGATCTCCCGCCGAGGAGGACTCCGTGACGTTGCGCATGAGGATGGCGCTCATCGCCCTGCTTCCGCTGTTTGCCGCCACGGCCTGCGGTTCTGACTCCGCAGACGGAGGAACCGGCGAAGCACCGCCGGTCCCTGCTCAGTCGACCCCTGCCAGGGAAACGACGCCCGAGGTCTCATCATCGAGCACGTCGCCGACAGGGTCGTCGGGTCCGGGAACGCCTCAGGAACAGCACCTCCCTGAAGAGTCGCAGCAGAGCATCATCACGAGCGGCGAACCGATCATGCCCACGGACTGAAAAATCCCCGAGCGAGCCTTTGGCTGCGTACTTGTTGAACCAGGTACGCAGCCGAAGCGTTTCGAGGGGCAGCATGGCAGTCGACGGACCCGGCTATGCGCGGCGGAGGCACGGGGCCGCGGGCAGTGCGCACTCCGCCCACACGGTCTTGCCCGGCCCGGTGCGCTCGCGGACGCCCCACCGCGCGGCGAGGGCTTCCACGAGGAGGAGGCCTCTGCCGCCGTCGCCGTCCGCCGGGTCGGGGATCGACTCCGGTGGCTTCGGCCGTGCCGGGTGAGTGTCGGACACCTCGACGCGTACGAGGCCAGCGGCACGGTCGCAGCGCAGCCGCAGTTCGAAGTCCCGTCCCGGTACGCGGCCGTGCAGGACCGCGTTGGCCGCGAGTTCGGCGACGACGAGGGCGACGGCTTCGGAGGCCGGGCTGCCGTACGGCACGCCCCACTGGTCGAGCTGGTGCACGGCCAGCCGACGGGCGAGCCGCGCTCCGCGCCGGGTGGCGGACAGCCGCTGGACGAACACACTTACGGTAACGGCCTCTTGGGCGTGCGGTACTGGCATGAAGGCAACGTTCCGGATCCGCCCGCCCCGCCAACAGGAACGAAACCCATACAGACGCGGCTGTATCAGCGCACACTCTGGACTGGGTGGGTAACTCGCCGTGACGCTGGAAGGGTTGGGCTGGTTGAGCGGGCGTCGGCGAGAACGTGAGCACGGCACGGGAGGTACGCGGCGATGACGGCGGACCATGGTGGGGGCGGCGGTACGAACAACGAACCCGAACTCTCCGACAGTCTCAAGACGTTCGGCGCGGTCCTGAAGGCCTTACGCGAGGAATCCGGCCTGACGCAGGAGGAGTTCGCCGGGCGGGTGCGGTACTCGGCCGCGTACGTCGCGAAGATCGAGCAGGGGAAGCGGTTTCCGCCGACGGATCTTCCCGCGCGGGCGGAGGAGGTGCTGGGGGCGGTCGCGGTCAAGGTGCTCAGCGCCGCGGCGAGGAGTCTGACGAGGAGGGCTGGGCTGGCTTCATGGTTCCGGCAGTGGGCGGGGATCGAGGAAGAGGCGATCTCCTTGTATGCGTATGAGTGCCGAGCGGTTCCGGGGTTGTTGCAACCGGAGGGGTACGCGAGGGCGGTGTTCAAACGGCAACTCCCGCCGTGGACCGACGAGCAAATCGACCACAAGGTGGCGGCACGGCTTGAACGCCAGGCGTTACTTGCCGAGCGGCCGAACACCGCGTTCACGTTCATCATCGAACAGGCCATCCTTGAACGAGGAGTGGGTGGCGCATCGGTGACCAAGGCCGTCATCGACCACCTGTTGCATGTAAGCATGCGGACCAACGTCGAGGTCCAAATCATGCCTCTGCATCAGGAAGACCACTGTGGAGTCGACGGTCAGCTGTACTTGGCCGAGACGCCTGGACACCAGTGGTTCGGTTACACCGAGGGGCATCGGTCCAGCACTCTGATCGCTGATCCCGGCGAGGTGAGCGTCCTCCATCAACGCTATGGCAAGCTCCGTTCTCAAGCCCTGGATTGCCGGGCTACGGTGAACCTGCTGGAACAGATGCGAGGAGCGCTATGAGCACCACTGATGAGCTGGCCTGGTTCAAGAGCAGCTACAGCGGCAGTGGCGGCGGCAACTGCGTCGAAGTAGCCGTGAACTGGTTCAAGAGCAGCTACAGCGGCGGCGACGGCGACAACTGCGTCGAGGTCGCCGCGTGCTCCGAAGCAGTCCACATCCGCGACTCCAAGGACAAGGCGATCCGGCCCCTCACCGTCACCCCGACCGCCTGGGCCGCGTTCACGGCACTCGCGGCGGACTCGTCGCTCGACGGCTGAATCCACGCGTGGGAGACCCGGCCAGGGGGACGTGGTTCACTGCTTGCGATGGCCTCGCAGGCAGTCAACCTCGAAGGGATCCCACCCGTGCCCCACGAAGTCGATCAGTCATTCCTGGCCCTCCCCCTACGCCCCCTCGCCGACGCCGCCCTCGCCCGCGCGCGGTCGCTCGGGGCCGAGCACGCGGACTTCCGGTTCGAGCGGGTGCGCAGTGGCGCGTGGCGGCTGCGCGACGGCAAGCCCTCCGGGTCGTCGGACACCACCGACCTTGGGTACGCGGTGCGGGTCGTGCACGGCGGGACCTGGGGATTCGCCTCGGGTGTCGATCTCACCCAGGACGCCGCCGCCAAGGTCGCCTCGCAGGCCGTGGCGATGGCCAAACTGTCGGCGCAGGTGATCAAGGCTGCGGGGTCCGACATGGGGGCACCTCCCACGCCTTTCAGGCAGTGGGGGAGGGTGGAGTTGGCGGACGAGCCGGTGCACGCCGAGAAGACCTGGGTCTCGTCGTACGACATCGACCCCTTCACCGTGCCCGACGAGGAGAAGACGGGGCTGCTCGCGGACTGGAGCGCCCGGCTGCTCGCGGCCGACGGCGTCAGCCACGTGGACGCCTCGCTGCTGACCGTGCACGAGAACAAGTTCTACGCCGACACCGCCGGGACCGTGACCACCCAGCAGCGTGTGCGGCTGCACCCGCAGGTCACCGCCGTCTCGGTCGACGAGTCGACGGGCGAGTTCGACTCGATGCGCACCCTCGCGCCGCCGGCCGGCCGCGGCTGGGAGTACCTGACCGGCACCGGCTGGGACTGGGACTCCGAACTGGATCAGATCCCCGAACTGCTCGCCGAGAAGATGCGCGCGCCGAGCGTCGAGGCGGGCGTGTACGACCTGGTCGTCGACCCGTCGAATCTGTGGCTGACCATTCACGAGTCCATCGGGCACGCCACCGAGCTGGACCGGGCCCTCGGCTACGAGGCCGCGTACGCGGGTACCTCCTTCGCCACCTTCGACCAACTGGGCAAGCTGAAGTACGGCTCGGAGCTGATGAACGTCACCGGTGACCGCACCGTCGAGCACGGCCTGGCGACCATCGGGTACGACGACGAGGGGGTCGCGGGCCAGTCCTGGGACCTCGTCAAGGACGGCACGCTGGTCGGCTACCAGTTGGACCGGCGCATCGCGAGGCTGACCGGGTTCGAGCGGTCCAACGGATGCGCGTACGCCGACTCGCCCTCGCACGTGCCGGTGCAGCGCATGGCCAACGTGTCCCTGCAACCGGACCCGGCCGGGCTGTCCACCGAGGACCTGATCGGTGGCGTGGACAACGGGATCTACGTCGTCGGCGACCGATCCTGGTCGATCGACATGCAGAGGTACAACTTCCAGTTCACGGCGCAGCGGTTCTTCAGGATCGAGAACGGACGGATCACCGGTCAGCTTCGCGACGTCGCCTACCAGGCGACGACCACCGACTTCTGGGGCTCCATGGCGGCCGTCGGCGGCCCGGGGACATACGTCCTCGGCGGCGCCTTCAACTGCGGCAAGGCCCAGCCGGGTCAGATCGCGGCCGTCTCCCACGGCTGCCCCTCGGCCCTCTTCAAGGGCGTCAACGTGCTCAACACCACGCAGGAGGCCGGCCGATGACCGCCCGTACGAACAAGCCTCACGAGATCGTCGAGCGTGCCCTCGGTCTGTCCCGCGCGGACGGGTGCGTCGTCATCGCCGACGAGCACTCCAGCGCCAACCTGCGGTGGGCGGGCAACGCGCTGACCACGAACGGTGTCACGCGCGGGCGCACCCTCACCGTGATCGCGACCGTCGACGGCAAGGAGGGCACGGCGTCCGGGGTCGTCTCGCGCTCGGCCGTCACCGCCGACGACCTGGAGCCGCTGGTACGGGCCGCGGAGGCCGCCGCACGCGGCGCGGGGCCCGCCGAGGACGCGCGGCCGCTGGTGACAGGGGTGCCGGAGTCGCCCGACTTCACGGACGCGCCCGCCGAGACCTCGTCCGCCGTCTTCGCGGACTTCGCGCCCGCGCTCGGGGAGTCGTTCGCACGCGCGCGTGCGGGCGGCCGGGAGCTGTACGGCTTCGCCCACCACGAACTCGTGTCGACCTACGTCGGCACGTCGACGGGGCTGCGTCTGCGCCACGACCAGCCGAGCGGCACGCTGGAGCTCAACGCCAAGTCGCCGGACCGGACGCGTTCCGCGTGGGCGGGCTGCTCCACCCGGGACTTCAAGGACGTCGACCCGGCGGCGCTGGACACCGAGCTGGCCCGGCGGCTCGGGTGGGCGGAGCGCAGGGTCGAGCTGCCCGCGGGCCGGTACGAGACGCTGCTGCCGCCGACCGCGGTCGCGGACCTGCTGGTCTACCAGCTGTGGTCGTCGGCGGCCCGGGACGCGGCCGAGGGCCGCACGGTCTTCAGCAAGCCCGGCGGTGGCACGCGCATCGGCGAGAAGCTCTCCCGGCTGCCGCTGACCCTGCGCAGCGATCCCCAGCACCCCGGCCTCGAGACGTCGCCCTTCGTCATCGCGCACTCCTCGGGCGACGACGCGTCGGTGTTCGACAACGGGCTGCCGCTCAAGGCCACCGAATGGATCGGCGGCGGCGAGCTGAAGCACCTGACGAGCACCCGGCACACCGCGGCCCTGACCGGCCTTCCGGTCACACCGTCGATCGGCAACCTGATCCTGGACGGGGGCTCCGACCGGTCCCTGGAGGAGATGATCGCGAACACCGAGCGCGGTCTGCTGCTGACCTGCCTCTGGTACATCCGCGAGGTCGACCCCGCGACCCTGCTGCTCACCGGCCTGACCCGGGACGGCGTCTACCTTGTCGAGAACGGCGAGGTCACCGCCGAGGTCAACAACTTCCGGTTCAACGAGTCCCCGGTCGACCTGCTGGGCCGCGCCGACGAGGCGGGCCGCACGGAGAAGACCCTGCCGCGCGAATGGAGCGACTGGTTCACGCGCGCCGCGATGCCGTCACTGCGGGTGCCCGATTTCAACATGAGTTCTGTCAGCCAGGGCGTATAACCTCGTAGGCGGCTGTCACCCGACTGCCCCGAAGATCATTTGAGGAGACGCGAGAACCGTGACGGACATCGTCGACGAACTGAAGTGGCGTGGGCTTATCGCCCTCTCCACGGACGAGGACGCATTGCGCAAGGCGTTCACGGACGGTCCCGTCACGTTCTATTGCGGCTTCGACCCGACCGCGCCGTCCCTGCACATCGGTCACCTGGTGCAGGTGCTCACCGTGCGCCGGCTCCAGCAGGCCGGCCACCGGCCGCTGGCGCTGGTGGGCGGCGCCACGGGCCAGATCGGTGACCCGCGCCCGACCGCCGAGCGCACGCTGAACGCTCCGGAGACGGTGGCCGGCTGGGTCGACAGACTGCGCGGCCAGATCGAGCCGTTCCTCTCCTTCGAGGGGGAGAACGCGGCGACGATGGTCAACAACCTCGACTGGACCGAGGGCCTGTCCGCGATCGAGTTCCTCCGGGACATCGGCAAGCACTTCCGTGTCAACAAGATGCTGACCAAGGACTCCGTCGCCCGGCGTCTGGAGTCCTCCGAGGGCATCAGCTACACGGAGTTCAGCTACCAGCTCCTGCAGGGCATGGACTTCCTTGAGCTCTACCGGAGGTACGGCTGCACGCTCCAGCAGGGCGGCAGCGACCAGTGGGGCAACCTCACGGCAGGCTTGGACCTGATCCACCGGCTGGAGCCGAACGCGACGGTGCACGCCCTGGCGACGCCGCTGATGACGAAGGCGGACGGCACCAAGTTCGGCAAGACCGAGGGCGGCGCCGTCTGGCTGGACCCGGAGATGACGACGCCGTACGCGTTCTACCAGTTCTGGCTGAACACGGACGACCGGGACATCTCGTCGTACATGCGGATCCTGTCCTTCAAGTCCCGTGAGGAGCTGGAGGAGCTGGAGAAGCAGACGGAGGAGCGTCCGCAGGCCCGGGCCGCGCAGCGGGCGCTGGCCGAGGAGCTGACCACGCTGGTGCACGGCGCCGACCAGACGGCCGCCGTGATCGCCGCGTCCAAGGCCCTCTTCGGCCAGGGCGACTTGGCCGAACTCGACGAGAAGACGCTGGCGGCGGCCCTGTCCGAGGTGCCGCACATCGAGGTCGCCGAGCCGACCCAGGTGGTCGACCTGTTCGCCGAGGTGGGTCTGGTGGCCAGCAAGTCGGCCGCGCGGCGCACGGTGAAGGAGGGCGGCGCGTACGTGAACAACGTCAAGGTGTCCGCCGAGGACGCCGTGCCCGCGGCGGAGGATCTGCTGCACGGCCGCTGGCTGGTGCTGCGCCGTGGCAAGAAGAACCTGGCCGCGGTCGAGGTCACGGGCGCCTGAGGCGTTCTCCGTAATCCCGGCGGAAAGGGGGGCGGCGCTCCGGGAGGCCGCCCCGTTTTCCATGGGCGTCACGCCCTCTGCCGCTCTCTCTCACCCTTCTTCGCCAGGTACGCGGTCTCGCCGACGAAGACGAAAAGGACCGCGGCGGCGATCTGGAGGCCATGGCGCCCCCAGTCGATGCCGGGGGTGGACGCGATACCGATGGCACGGGCGACCGCGTTGCCCACGATGCCGCCGAGCATGCCCATGAGGGTCGTCAGCCAGATCGGGCTGTGTTGTCTGCCCGGAAGGATCAGCTTGGCGATGATGCCCAGGATGAATCCGACGATGATCGCCCACAACCAGCCCATGACTGCCTCCTGGTACGGCTCGACGTGAGCAGTACGCCCAGTCTCGGCGTGCGGGCCGTACGACGCATGTCGGGCACACGCCTACGTCGTGGTGCGCAGTGTGTTCGCACAGGCAGAAGCCGCCCCGGTCTCGAAGGCGGCGGAGGCGCGGCGTAACGTTGTCGGTGTGCGCGGCCCGGCTTCCGGCCGGGGCACGGACGGGGTGCGGGCCAGGGGAAGTCCGAGCAGGCGGATGGTGGAATGTGATGCGGAAGCTGAACAAGGGCGGTAGCGCCGCGGTATTCCGGATCACCGGTGCCCGACAGGGTCTCGCGGCGGACGTGAAGGGCCGGCAGCGCCGCTACGTCATCTCGATGAGCGTGCGCACGGTCTCGGTGATCCTCGCAGCCACCCTGTGGAACGTCGAGCGGCCCGTCGCCATCGTCGCGCTGGTCCTGGGGGCCATCCTCCCCTATATCGCCGTCGTCATCGCCAATGCCGGGCGGGAGAACGCGCCCTCTCTGCCGTCCACGTTCGTCACCGCTCCTATGCGCCCCATGATCGGGCCGCACGGTGGGGACGCCTCCGATTCGAGCGAAGTCGGGGGCGGAGCGGGTGCCGCGGAATCCGTTTCGGAAGACGCCCCGGCCGGGCCTGCGGCGGGGTTCCGGAGCGAGTCGCGCGAGCGGGCCTGACCACGCGGATCGCCAGGACGTCGCCGCGACGCGAAACCCCCTCCCGCACCGAGCCCGGGAAAAGCTGAGATCAATCATGTTGTTCCGGTGCCGGGCACCGGGTGACGCATGACATACTTCGTACGCGCTCCGCATCCCCCGTCGGAGCGACAGACCGACGCCGGGCAGCTCCCCCCGTGGCTGCTCGGCGTCGCCTTTTGGCCGGTCGGGGACGCGGTAGGGTCGGAGCGTGACCGTCCCTGATCATGATGCGCCGATCTGCTCCGCCAAGGGCTGCCGCGCCCCCGCCGTGTGGGTGCTCGCGTGGAACAACCCGAAGATCCACACCCCGGAGCGCCGCAAGACATGGCTCGCCTGCGAGGAGCACCGGGAACACCTGTCGAAGTTCCTGGGCGTACGGGGGTTCCTGAAGGACGTCGTCGCGCTGGAGGACTGGGAGTCTCCCGAAAGCGGCTCACCAGCGGACTGAGTCACCCGCTGGCCCGCGGGTATCCGGGCCGAATCACCCTGATCGCGGGTATCCGAGCCGTATCACTCTGATCGCGGGCATCCGGGCCCGGTCATCCCCCGATCGCGGACATCGGCCGCTCCGGCTGCAGGAACGACGGATCGTCCAGGCCCGAACCCGCCTTCTTGCCCCACATCGCCAGCCGCCAGATACGGGCGATCTCCTCGTCGGGGGCACCGGAGCGCAGTGCGCCGCGCAGGTCGGTCTCCTCGGTGGCGAACAGGCAGGTGCGTACCTGTCCGTCGGCCGTGAGCCGGGTGCGGTCGCAGGCCGCGCAGAACGGACGGGTGACCGAGGCGATCACCCCGACGCGGTGCGGGCCGCCGTCGACGATCCAGCGTTCGGCCGGGGCGGATCCGCGCGTGTCGGCGCCCTCGGGGGTCAGCTCGAAACGCGTGCGCAGTGCGGCCAGGATGTCCCCCGCGGTGACCATGCCCTCGCGTTTCCAGCCGTGCTGGGCGTCCAGGGGCATCTGCTCGATGAAGCGCAGCTCGTAGTCGTGCTCGACCGCCCAGGCCAGCAGGTCCGGGGCCTCGTCGTCGTTCAGGCCCGGCATCAGGACGGTATTGACCTTGACGGGGGTCAGGCCCGCCTCGCGGGCGGCTCTCAGGCCCTCGATGACGTCCTTGTGGCGGTCCCGGCGGGTGAGGTTCTTGAAGACGTCCGGGCGGAGGGTGTCCAGCGAGACGTTCACCCGGTCGAGGCCTGCGGCCTCCAGGGCGGCGGCCGTGCGCTTCAGGCCGATGCCGTTCGTGGTGAGGGACATCTGGGGGCGCGGACGCAGCGCGGCGACCCGCTCGACGATGCCGACCAGTCCGGGGCGGAGCAGGGGCTCGCCTCCCGTGAAGCGGACCTCCTTGATACCGAGGGAGGTGACCGCGATGTCGATCAGGCGGACGATCTCGTCGTCCGTCAGCAGGTCGGGCTTCGCCAGCCACTGCAGGCCCTCCTCGGGCATGCAGTACGTGCACCGCAGATTGCACCGGTCGGTCAGCGATACCCGCAGGTCGGTGGCCACCCGGCCGTAGGTGTCGATGAGCACGTGGGCCCCCTCCCTCATCGCGGATGTCTCATTCTCCGTCACTGCGAGAGTACGTGACGCCGCTGACATCGACAGTGCCAGGACCGCACGAGGTACGCCGCGGCCGCGTCGTGGATTCCTACGACGCGGCCGTCGGTGCGAATCGGTCAGTGCGCCCCGGTTCCGGTCAGGGACCG
This sequence comes from Streptomyces sp. NPDC001020, assembly GCF_053599115.1. Lineage (NCBI taxonomy): Bacteria > Bacillati > Actinomycetota > Actinomycetes > Kitasatosporales > Streptomycetaceae > Streptomyces > Streptomyces sp. NPDC001020. The sequence goes on from NZ_JBSFLQ010000076.1 coordinate 12,947, forward strand.
CACCTCCAACTCCGCGTACTTCCGGGCATCCGGTTCTTCCTTGGACAGCAGCGTGCCCAGCCAGCCCAGCAGGAATCCGACCGGAATGGAGATGATGCCCGGGTTCTCCAGCGGGAACCAGTGGAAGTCGACGTCCGGGAACATCGACGTCGCCTTGCCGGAGACCACCGGGGAGAACAGCACCAGGCCGACCGCGGTGACCAGACCGCCGTAGATCGACCACAGCGCGCCCGTGGTGGTGAACCGCTTCCAGAAGAGGCTGTAGAGGATCGTCGGCAGGTTGGCGGAGGCGGCCACCGCGAAGGCGAGGGCGACCAGACCGGCGACGTTCAGGTCACGGGCGAGGGCGCCCAGCACGATGGACACGGCGCCGATGCCGACCGTGGCCCAGCGGGCCGCACGCATCTCCTGCTTCTCGTCGGCCTGGCCCTTCTTGATGACGTTCGCGTAGATGTCGTGTGCGAAGGACGAGGACGAGGCCAGGGTGAGCCCGGCGACGACCGCGAGGATCGTGGCGAAGGCGACCGCCGAGATGCTGGCCAGCAGGATCGCGCCCCAGTTGGAGTCCGTGCCGCCCAGATGCAGCGCGAGCAGGGGGGCGGCCGTGTTGCCCGCCTTGTTGGAGGCGATGATCTCGTCCGGTTTGATCAGCGCGGCGGCGCCGAAGCCGAGGGCGAGGGTCATCAGGTAGAAGGCGCCGATCAGTCCGATCGCCCAGTTCACCGACTTCCGGGCCGCCTTGGCGGTGGGCACCGTGTAGAAGCGGATCAGGATGTGCGGCAGGCCCGCGGTGCCCAGGACCAGGGCGACACCGAGCGAGATGAAGTCCAGCTTGGTCGTGCCGGTGGCGCCGTACTTCAGGCCGGGCTCGAGGAAGGCCGAGCCCTTGCCGCTGTTGTCGGCGGCCTTGCCGAGGAGGTCGGAGATGTTGAAGTGGAACTTCAGCAGGACCAGGAAGGTCAGCAGCAGAGCGCCCAGGATCAGCAGGACCGCCTTGACCATCTGCACCCACGTGGTGCCCTTCATACCGCCGATGGTGACGTAGACGATCATCAGGACGCCGACCAGGGCGACGATGCCGATCTTGCCGCCGTCGCTGGTGATGCCGAGCAGCAGGGACACCAGGACGCCCGCGCCCGCCATCTGGGCGAGCAGGTAGAAGATCGACACGACGATGGTGGAGGTACCGGCCGCGGTACGGACCGGGCGCTGGCGCATGCGGTACGCCAGCACGTCACCCATGGTGTACCGACCGGAGTTGCGCAGCGGTTCGGCGACCAGGAGCAGGGCGACAAGCCAGGCGACCAGGAAGCCGATGGAGTACAGGAAGCCGTCGTACCCGAACAGGGCGATCGCGCCCGCGATGCCGAGGAAGGACGCGGCGGACATGTAGTCACCGGAGACGGCCAGGCCGTTCTGGAAGGCGGTGAACTGGCGGCCGCCGGCGTAGAAGTCGGCGGCGTCCTTGGTCTGGCGGCCGGCCCAGACGGTGATGACGAGAGTCGCCACCACGAACACCGAGAACAGGGTGATGATCAACGGCCGGTGCTCGCTCGCCTCACCGGCGGCAAGGATCACTGCGGGGCTCATGCGCCGCCCTCCATACGGGACTTGATGGCCTCGGCCTTGGGGTCGAGCTTGGCGGCGGCGTGCCGCGAGTACCACCAGGCGATCAGGAACGTGCTGAGGAACTGGGCGAGGCCGAGCACCATGGCGACGTTGAGGTTGCCGAAGAGCTTGGTGCCCATGAAGTCGCCCGCGTAGTTCGACAGCAGGACGTAGACGAGGTACCAGGCGATGAACGCCACGGTCAGCGGAAAGGCGAACGAGCGGTGGGAGCTGCGCAGTTCACCGAATTCTGCGCTCTCCTGGACCGCGACGAACTCCTCGGCGGGCGGAAGGCTCCGCCCTGCCTTGGAGGGTGGTGGTGCGTCGGTGGCCACGGTGTCTCCTCGCGTTGCGGGTGCGGTGACGACGGCGGTCGGCGGCGAGTGGTTCGCCGTCGGGGACGGATCGGGTACGGGCATACGGCGGTTGACTTCTGAGTGACATGGATCACGTGACAGAGTGCGACGGTAGCGCTTCTCTGCGTGAATCGGCAGGGGCACCGATCGTCCCGGTGCTCCCTGCCCAAGGTCACGGCGCCACGCATGGACCGGTTCAACTCCCCCGGCCTCTTTCGCACATCCTCGCGAGAAATCATTGCTGACCTGTCTGGATGCCGGATAGCTTCGCCCTGCACCACCGTCATGCACCTGCCGGGCGCACATGTGTTCCGGCATGTTCGATTCCGGATGATGTGGAGACCCCATGGCTCATTCGCGCACCAGACGCCGACTCGCCCTCGCCGTACCGGTCGTGCTGTCGCTCACCGCCTCCCTGGGCTTCCTGCCGGGTGCGGCGTCGGCCGCCCCGCGTACGGCCACCGCGGAGACCGCCTCCGGCACCGAACTGACCTATGTGGTCAACACGAAGACGGACAGTCACACGCTCACCGCGGTGCGAGAAGCGATATCCGCGGCCGACGGCACCGTCGTGGCGACGTACGACAAGATCGGTGTGTTCGTCGTCCGCTCCGCGAACCCGGGCTTCGCCAAGTCCCTCCGTACGGTCCGCGGGGTGGAGTCCGCCGGCGCGACCCGGACCGCGCCGCTGACGGCCGCGGGCACGACGGACGAGGGCGACGCGCAGTACCTGACGAAGGCGGAGGCGGCGAAGATCGCCGCTCGGAGCACCGCGCCGGGCCAGGAACCGCTCGAGGCCGACCAGTGGGACCTGCGCGCGATAGGCGCCGACAAGGCCGCCGGGATCAACCCGGGCAGCCGCAACGTGACGGTCGCCGTCATCGACACGGGCGTCGACGACACCCACCCCGACCTCGCCCCGAACTTCTCCGCCTCCCAGTCCGCGAGCTGCGTGAGCGGCAAGGCCGACACCTCCTACGGCGCCTGGCGGCCCGCGGAATCCAGCCACTACCACGGCACCCACGTCGCCGGTGAGATCGCCGCGGCCCGCAACGGCGTCGGCGTCGCCGGTGTCGCCCCGAACGTCAAGGTCTCCGGCATCAGGGTGGCCGACCCGGTCGGTGAGCTCTTCTATGCCGAGAGTGTCGTCTGCGCGTTCGTGTTCGCCGCCGACCACGGCGTCGAGATCACCAACAACAGCTACTACGTGGACCCGTGGCGCTACAACTGCATGGACGACCCGGACCAGAAGGCCATCGTCGACGCGGTCGACCGCGCCCAGAAGTACGCCCAGCGCAAGGGCACCCTCAGCGTCGCCTCGGCGGGTAATTCCAAGGACGACCTCGCCTCCCACGCGATCCTCGACCCCTCGAGCCCCAACGACACCACCCCGGGGAACCGCACGGTCGACCCGCACAACTGCCTTGACATCCCGACTCAGTTGGACGGTGTCGTCACGGTCAGCGCGACCGGGCCCACCAACGCCAAGTCGTACTACTCCAGCTACGGGAACCACGTCGTCGACGTCGCGGGACCGGGCGGCGACAAGCTCGTGAGCGCGAACACGCCGTCCAAGGACGGCCGCATCCTCTCCACGATGCCGAACAACCAGTACGCCTTCCTGCAGGGCACCTCCATGGCGTCGCCGCACGTCGCGGGCGTGGCCGCGCTGCTGAAGTCCGCCCACCCGAACGCGACTCCGGAGCAGCTCCTGGCGCTTCTGAAGGCGCAGGCGGACAACCCGGGCTGCCCGACGGACCCCTACGACTACAACGGCGACGGCGTCGTGGACGCGACCTGCGCGGGCAACAAGCGCGTGAACGGTTTCTACGGCTTCGGCATCGTCAACGCCCTGCGGGCGGTCAAGTAGCCCGTCCGCTCACTTGTCGAGCTTCCGCACGACTCGTACCACTGCTACCGCGAACCAACTGGAGACCTCTATGACAGCGCTGAGCAAGCGCTCCCGTCGCCTCGTCGCCCTTCCGCTGGGGATGGCCATGGCGACCGCCTTCGCCTTCCTGCCGGGCGTCACCGCGTCGGCGGCCGAGGGTGCCCCGACGGCCGCGACGACCACGACGGCCGACGCGACCTCCCTCAGCTACATCGTCAACCTCGCCACCGGACAGGGCCCGTCGGCGTCCGTGAAGAAGGCCATCGCCGACGCGGGCGGCAGCATCGTGATCGCGTACGACCAGATCGGCGTGATCGT
>NZ_JBSFLQ010000077.1:0-16690 GCF_053599115.1 Streptomyces sp. NPDC001020
GCGTTGCCGAAATGTCCTAGTAGCTCCGCTACGAGGACCTTCCGGCGCCTTGCGATCGACCGCACCGGACGCCGCTCCTTCACCCGCTCCCTATTGCCCCCCAGGTCGTAACCCGCGCGGAACGGGACGGGGTCCGACACCACCATGGTGCCGGGCCCCGTCGACACGCCCGTACGGACACACCCGCCGGCGCAGGGGAGTGCCCCTCAGGGGGTTTCTTCGTGCATGTCCGCCGCCTCGACCTCTTCGCGGGTGACGCCGAGCAGATAGAGGACGGTGTCCAGGAAGGGGAAGTTCACCGCGGTGTGCGCGGCCTCGCGTACGACCGGCTTGGCGTTGAAGGCGACGCCCAGGCCGGCCGCGTTCAGCATGTCCAGATCATTGGCGCCGTCTCCGATCGCCACGGTCTGCGCCAGCGGCACCCCCGCCTCGGCTGCGAACCGGCGCAGCAGCCGCGCCTTGCCCGCACGGTCCACGATCTCGCCGACGACCTTGCCGGTCAGCTTCCCGTCGACTATCTCCAGGGTGTTGGCCTGGGCGAAGTCGAGCCCGAGCCGTTCCTTCAGATCGTCCGTCACCTGGGTGAACCCGCCGGAGACGACACCGACTTGGTAGCCGAGCCGCTTGAGCGTACGGATCAGGGTGCGCGCGCCCGGAGTGAGCCGGACCTCGGCGCGCACCTTGTCCACCACCGACGCGTCGAGCCCCTCGAGCAGCCCCACGCGCGCGTGCAGCGACTGTTCGAAGTCCAGCTCGCCACGCATGGCGGCCGCCGTCACCTCGGCGACCTCCGCCTCGCAGCCGGCGTGCGCGGCGAACAGTTCGATGACCTCGTCCTGGATGAGTGTCGAGTCCACATCCATGACGACGAGGCGCTGGGCTCGCCGGTGCAGTCCGGCCGCGACGACGGCGATGTCGACACCGAGTGCCGCGGCGTCGGTGACCAGCGCCGTGCGCAGAGGCTCGGTCTCCACGCCGGACACGGCGAACTCGACGGCCGTCACGGGGTACTTGGCGAGCCGGAAGATACGGTCGATGTTGCCGCCGGTCGCGGTGATGCGGGCGGCTATCGCGGCCGTCGACTCGGCGGTGAGCGGGTGGCCGAGGACGGTGACCAGTGACCGTCCCAGACCGCGCGGACGGTTGTCGCCGAGGCCGGAGATGATCTCCGCCTGCATGTTCACGGATTCCGCCCAGCTGTGGACGGTGGCCCGCAGATCACCCTCCAGCCCGGACGGGGGCACGGTCACGAGGGCGCAGAGGACCATCCGGCCCCGGGTGACGACCTGCTCGATGTCGACCACGTCGACGCCGTAGCCGGCCAGGGTCTCGAACAGGCCGGCGGTCAGGCCGGGCCGGTCCTTGCCGAAGATCTTGACAAGGAGAGTGGGGGCGTCGGTGGTCTGCGAAGCACTCATGGTGCTCCCACCGTATCCGGCACCGAGTGCCTTCCGCGTGTCCGGTCCGTACAGCGGACAGGAAACAGTGCACGAAGAACAGATGACACGCGCCTGCGCCACCGACGACGGTGTGAGGTACGGGCGCGACGGCGTGGGGGACCGGCCCTGTCAGTCGCGTCGCGGCCGCTTGGGCGGGGGAGGAGGCGGGGGCCTGCCCTGGTCCGGGAACGAAGAAGTCCCTCGGGGTCGCTTCGGCGGCCGGGCGGGCGGCTCGATCCGCCCGGTCATCGTGGGGGCGTCGTACACACCACCGGGCGTGGGCGGCGCCCCCGGGTCCGAGGGCGCCCTGGGTGGCACCTCCCCGGGGCGCTCTCGCGGCCGGGTGTCCGGCTCGCGCAGCTCCTTCGGCAGCCGTAGGTACGGGTTCGTGTCCGGGTTCGGCGGGCGGTACGGACTGCTCGGCACGTAGGGCCCCCCGTCCCGGGGCGTCGGCTCGTACGCCGGTGCCGCGGACGCCGACAACCCCGCGCCGCTCCGGGCGAGCGGTGCCGCGCGACTCCCCGCAGCCCCCGTGGCATACGCCAGCAACGCCCCCGCCGCCCCGGCTCCCGCGCCCCACGCCGCACCCAGGAGCAGCGCCACGGCGAGGTGCCCGTGCAGTCCGATTCCCGCGCCGAACGCGTCGAAGCCGAACACGGACAGCGAGGCGTCCGCCGACACGTCCGTCAGCCAGGCCAGCAGCGGCAGTGCCGCCGCCGTCACGATTGCGAGCCGCAGCGCACAGCGCCCCGCGAAGCCCAGAGGACCCGGGCCCCGTACGACCGAAGGAATCGCGCCCGGGACACTCGCGGCATCCCGCGCTCGTACAAGAGGCGTACGCGCCGCGGTCAGGACTCCCGCCAAGAGCATCATGAGGGCCGCGGCGACCGCCAGCAGCCACACCTTGCCGTCCAGCTCCGCCAGACGCCTCAGCGTGACCGACTGGTCGGTCCCCCCACCCAGCAGCCGCTGCAGCGGGTCCGGCAGCACCTTCGCCAGCTCACCCGTGGCCTTGCCGTCCCACGGTACGAACAGGCCGAGCGGGACACCCAGCCACACCCCGTTGGGCGCGCCGACCAGTGCCGCTCCCGCGATCCGCGCCGGATGGTCGTCGCCGATCGCCGCGTACGCCGCCGCCGCGAGCCCCGCGACCACCGCCACCAGCAACACGGTCACCAGCGCGGACACGGCCGGACGCACCACCCGGTGTACCGCTTCCCAGCCACGCGGCAGGGGCGTGCGCCGGGACGCGAGCAGCGCGATCACCAGGACGCCGGCCGCCCACGTGGCGCCGCCCAGCAGGGTGGGCACCGTGTCGACGGTGAAGCCGACCGCGGCCTTCGCGTGGATGAGGTCGCCGATACGGCTCGGCAGCAGCCCGCCGAGGTTCCCGAGCCCGGGGATGTCGACGCCCCCGCTGCCGCCCCCGCCCGGCAGCCTGCTGAGCCCCAGCGAGCCCCCGTCGATGGTGACGATGTCGTGGCCGGCCCAGGCGAGAGAGCCCAGCACCGCCACGAACAGCGCGACCACCGCGCCCGCGCGCGCGAGGAGTTCGGCGGGCGTGACGGCAACTCCCGCCGCACGGACGGATCGCAGGAAGAACCAGCCAAGCAGGAGCGCGCCCACCAGACTCACGCCCAGTGGCGTGATCTGTATGGCGGTCGTCGCCTCGGCCCCTTTCAGACCGAACGCCGACACGTCCCCGGACGGAGTGACCGACCCACCCGCCCCAAGTGCCACCACCGCCGCGATCATCGGCCCGAGCGAGCCCGCCGCATCAGCCTGGAGCAGATGCAGCCCGAGCGCGGCCGTCCCCGCCATTCCGACCAACGCCCAGCTCACGGAGGTGATGGCGGACAGCAGCACATCCGTCCATGGCAGCCTCCTGCCGTCTTCCGCGGTCCCGATGCCCATCGTCAGTCCCCCGATCCGCGCCGCGGCGTTCCACCGTGGGTGTCCCCCTCGCGGGGAATTACCACTCTCCGGGCCGGTTTCACCTCCGTCAACGGGACGCTGCCCAGCGCGTAGGGCCCACTCTTCACAAGGCCCGACTTTCGGTCAGAGGGCTGAGCCTGAAATAGTTCCCCACGATGTTCGACATCCCTAGACTCCCTGTGACGGGGGTAACTCGGGGGACAACTCAGTGGGGCATGGAGTGCCGGAACTCGTACTGGAATTGAACGGACGTACCTGGACGCTCGATGCGTCCAGGCCACACACCCTCGGACGTGATCCGCAGGGGGACATTGTGCTCGACGACGCCAGGGTGTCCTGGCGTCACGCCACGATCAGCTGGAACGGCCGTAGTTGGGTGATCGAGGATCACGGCAGTACCAACGGCACGTTCGTACAGGGCCAGCGGGTCAACCAGTTGGAGATCGGGCCCGGCTCGGCCGTGCATCTGGGCAACGCGACCGACGGGCCGCGCCTGAACGTGTCCGGCACCGTGTCCGCCGCCGCCCCACAGGCCCAGCCTCAGCAGCAGCCGTACGCGGCCCAGGGCGCGAACGCCGGATGGCCGCAGCAGGCGCCGCAGCAGCAGGCTCCTCAGCAGAGCTGGCAGCAGCCGCAGCAGGCCGCTGGGAAGATTCCGCAGCAGCAGGGCGCCGGCGGTGGCGCGGGAGCGTCGCCGGTCTACGGTGACCGCAGCCCGACCACGTTCCACCAGCTCGCCCTCGGCCGAGTGATGCGCATCGGCCGTGCGCTGGAGAACGAACTGGTCGTCTCCGACCTCCAGGTCTCCCGCCACCACGCCGAGTTCCATGCCACGCCCGACGGTCGTTTCGAGATCCGTGACCTGGGCTCGCACAACGGCACGTTCGTCAACGGTATGCCGATCGGCAAGGGCGGCTCGGCGCTGCTCGGCCCGAACGACATCGTCGGTGTGGGTCACTCGACGTTCCGTCTGGTCGGCGACCGGCTCGAGGAGTTCGTCGACACCGGTGAGGTCTCCTTCTCCGCCCGCCATCTCACCGTCACGGTCGACGGCGGCAAGCAGATCCTCAAGGACGTCTCCTTCGGCGTTCCCGAGAAGTCGCTGATCGCGGTGATCGGCCCGTCCGGCTCCGGCAAGTCGACCCTGCTGAAGGCGCTCACGGGATACCGCCCCGCCAACCAGGGCGACGTCCTCTACGACAACCGGAACCTCTACAAGCAGTTCGCCGAACTGCGCCAGCGCATCGGCCTGGTCCCGCAGGACGACATCCTGCACAAGGAACTGACGGTCAAGAAGGCCCTCAAGTACGCGGCCAAGCTGCGCTTCCCCGCCGACACCACGGCCGCCGAGCGCGATGCCCGTATCGACGAGGTGCTGCGCGAGCTGAAGCTGGACATCCACAGGGAGAAGAAGGTCACCTCCCTCTCCGGTGGTCAGCGCAAGCGCGTCTCGGTGGCTCTGGAGCTGCTCACCAAGCCGTCGCTGATCTTCCTGGACGAGCCGACCTCCGGTCTCGACCCGGGCATGGACCGCGACGTCATGCAGCTGCTGCGCGGCCTCGCCGACGACGGTCGTACGGTCCTCGTCGTCACTCACTCCGTGGCGGAGCTTGCGCTGTGCGACAAGCTGCTGGTGATGGCGCCCGGCGGGGCCGTCGCCTACTTCGGACCGCCGGAGGAGGCGCTGAACTTCTTCGGCTACGAGACCTGGGCCGATGTCTTCTCCGCCTTCGAGAACTACCGCGACTACGACTGGGCGGGCCGCTGGAAGGGCTCGCAGCACTACCAGATGTACGCCGCGGACATCGACGCGGTCGCCCCGCAGTCCATCGACATGGCGCCGCAGCAGGCGATCAAGCCGCCCAAACCACAGGGCTGGTTCTCCCAGCTCGGCACCCTGATCCGGCGGTACGTCTCGGTCATCGGCTCCGACAAGGGCTTCCTGGCGCTGACGGTGATCCTGCCGGCGGTGCTCGGCGCGGTGAGCCTGCTCATCGACCACAACCGAGGCCTGCTGGTCAACCCGATCAACCCGAAGACCGGCATACACGTCCCGAACGGCACGGCCACCACGGTCCTGCTCATCCTCGCGGTCGGCGCCTGCTTCGCGGGTGCCGCCAACTCCGTCCGCGAGCTGATCAAGGAACGGGTCATCTACGAGCGGGAGCGCGCCACCGGCCTGTCCCGTTCCGCCTACCTGATGTCGAAGGTGATCGTCCTCGGCGCCGTCACCGTGCTGCAGGGCCTCATGGTCGGCCTGATCGGCTTCTCCAGCCGTGAGATCCCTCAGGAAGGCGTCGTCCTGGGCAACGCCACCCTCTTCGAGCTGTGTCTGCCGGTCATGGCACTCGGCTTCACCTCGATGATGTTCGGCCTGGTCATCTCCGCGCTGGTGAAGACCGCCGAGAAGACCATGCCGCTGCTGGTCATGTTCGCGATCATCCAGGTGGTCTTCACCGGCTGTCTCTTCACTCTGCACGGCACGGTCGGCGTCAACGAGTTCTCGTATCTGATGCCGTCCCGCTGGGCGGTCGCCGCCGCCGGTGCGACGCTGGACTTCAACAACATCGCCCCGAACACGGACGACCCCACCAACACGGATCCGCTGTGGGACCACACGGCATCGGCCTGGGGCCTGGACATGGTCGCCCTGATCGCCCTCGGCGTGGTCTGCGGCTTCCTGGTGGCGCGCTTCCTGCGGCGCCACGAACCCGAGGTCATGCGGAAGTAGCCGGTTCGGTACATGCGCGAAGGGCGGCACCCCGCATGGGGTGCCGCCCTTTCGGCGTGTACGACCAGAGGCCCGCGCCTGCCTCAGTACGCGCTGTTGACGTTGTCGATGGAACCGTACCGGTGCGCCGCGTAGTTGGCGGCGGCGGTGATGTTCGCGACCGGGTCGTAGATGTTCTTCGAGGTGCCGGCCACGTGGTAGGCGTTGAAGGTCGGCTGGATGACCTGGAGCAGGCCCTTGGACGGGATGCCGTTGCGGGCGTTGATGTCCCAGTTGTTGATGGCCATCGGGTTGCCCGAGGACTCCCGAATGATGTTCTTGTGCAGGCCGTGGTACGAGCCCGGGATGCCCCTCTCCTTCATGATGTCGAGGGACTGGCGGATCCAGCCGTCGAGGTTGTTGGAGTAGGTCTTGGCGGCGACCGGCTGGAGCTCGACGCGCTGCGTGGAACGGCTCGCGGTCTTCTGAGCGGTGCGCTCCTTCGCGGCGGCCTTCTGCTTGGCCGCGATGGCCTCGGCCTTCAGGCTGGCGCCGGCGTTCTGGTCGGTGACGCTGGCCTTGACACCCTTGATCGGCTGGTTGCTGAACGTCGCCGGGGCCTCCGCGGCGGCAGCCTGCGTGGTCTGGGGGGTCTGGGCCTGGCTCGGAACTGCGGTGAACGCGACGCCGGCGACGCTCAGGGCGGCCACACCGGTGGCGGTCAGCTTCTGGGCCTTGGTCAGCGTACGACTACGACCACGGAGGTTGATGTTCTTCAGCATTACGGGATAGACCTCTTCGTTTGCGCGGAGGCCGCTCTCGTACCGGCGGGGACATTGGATGTTCCAGCACAAGCGCCGCGGATGTTCACCACTGCGCCGAGCGACGTGAGCCATTCTTAGCGACCGCAAAATCGCCATGCAAAGGTGTGACGTACGATCCCGGGTAGTGGAGGCGGTATGGGCAAAACGGGACAGATAGGAGCATCTGTCCCGCTGGAAAGGCCCTTTGTGTCTCCTATGTGGCTTCGTACGTGACGTGCACCCTATGCGCGGGCTCACATCCGCAGAGTCGAGGTCTTACGTGGAGTTGCGAGAGCAATTCTCTGTGTGATGGGCTTTTCAGGGCAGCATGATGAGCGAGGGAGCGCCGTAGCGGCCGCTCGCCGGGCGCTCGTCCAGCAGCCTCAGGAACGCGGGCACCACGCTCTCCGGCGCCGGCCGCGATCCGTCGTCGACGGGCACGGCCGCCGCGTACAGATCCGTGTCCATGTCCCCCGGGTCGACCGCCCACACCCGCAGACCGGGCTCCTCCTCGCCGAGCACCGCCGCCAGATGATCGAGAGCCGCCTTCGATGCTCCGTACCCGCCCCACGTCTTGTACGCCTCGGCCGCCGCTTCCGAGCTGATCATGATCACCGTGCCCGCGTCCGAGGAGCGCAGCAGCGGCAGCGCCTCCTGGGTGAGGCCCAGCGCGGCCACCACGTTCACCTCCAGTGCCCTGCGCAGACCATCCAGCGTCTGGCCTTCCAGCCGCACCAGCGGCTCGGCGCTCAGCACACCCGCGTTGTTCACCAGCAGGTCGAGCCCGCCCAGCTTCCGGGCCGTCGCCACCAGTGCGGCCCGGTGCCCGGCGTCCGTGACGTCCCCGGGCAGGGCCTCCACGCGCGTTCCGTAGGCGGACAGGAACTCCGCTGTCCCGGCGAGGACCGGCGCGGTCCTGGCGTCCAGCACCAGATCCCAGCCGCGCTCCGCCAGGGCCGCCCCCAGTACCCGCCCCAGACCTTTCGAGGCCCCCGTGATGATCGCAACCGGCATGACTACGTCCCTCGTCCCTTGTTCGGCGCCGCCGGATCGGCGGTGGCCTCAACGTAGGAGCGGGACCCCGTCGGCCGCCTCGGGCACAGGCCGCGGGAAGCAAGGGTCCTTCGTCCTAGGGCCAAGGGCCCAGCGGAGGCCGCCACGGGTCGGATACGCACTGTCACACCTCACCGGTACGGTGAGGTCATGAGCCATGGACCCCGGTCGGGCCTGTACGCGGTGAGCTCCGCGCTGCTGGCCATGAGCAGACACCTGGAGGTGCGCGACGTCCTCAAGACGATCGTCGCCTCCGCCCGAGAGCTGCTCGACGCGGAGTACGCGGCGCTGGGCGTCCCGGACGACCACGGGGGCTTCGCCCAGTTCGTGGTGGACGGTGTCACCGACGAGCAGTGGAAGGCCATCGGCCCGCTGCCGCGCCAGCACGGCATCCTGGCCGCGATGCTGCGCGAGGCGAAGCCGGAGCGGCTCGCCGATGTCCGCAAGGACCACCGCTTCGGGGGCTGGCCGAGTACGCACCCCGAGATGTCGGACTTCCTCGGCCTGCCCGTCCGCGACGGCGACGAGGTCATCGGCACGCTGTTCCTGGCGAACAAGCGCTGTCCGAAACCCGAGGGCAGCTGTGGTTTCACGGAGGAGGACGAGGAACTGCTGTCGATCCTCGCCCAGCACGCCGCGATCGCCCTCACCAACGCCCGGCTGTACGAGCGCAGCCGCGAGCTGACCATCGCCGAGGAGCGCTCCCGGCTGGCGCACGAGCTGCACGACGCGGTCAACCAGAAGCTCTTCTCCCTGCGCCTCACCGCCCAGGCGGCGGCCGCCCTGGTGGACCGTGACCCGAGCCGTGCCAAGGGCGAGTTGCAGCAGGTGGCCGCGCTCGCTGCGGAGGCCGCCGACGAACTGCGCACCGCTGTCGTCGAGTTGCGCCCCGCGGCGCTCGACGAGGACGGACTGGTGGCCACCCTGCGCACTCAGGTCCAGGTCCTCGACCGCGCCCACACCGCAGCGGTGACCTTCACCAGCCGCGGCGTCCGCGCACTGCCCGCAGCCCAGGAGGAGGCACTGCTGCGCGTCGCCCAGGAGGCCCTGCACAACGCCCTGCGGCACTCCGGAGCCGGGCGGGTCGACGTGACCCTGGCGAAGCGCGGTCCGGGCGCCGTCCTGTGGGTCACGGACGACGGCGGCGGGTTCGAACCCATGGCGGTACGCAGTGCGGGGCGCCATCTGGGGCTCGTCTCCATGCGCGACCGGGCGAGCGGGGTCGGCGGCACGCTGACCGTGACATCGGCGCCCGGGAAGGGCACCACGATCGAGATGGAGGTCCCCGGTGGCTGACCCAATCAAGGTGCTGCTCGTCGACGACCACCAGGTGGTGCGCCGCGGTCTGCGTACGTTTCTCGAAGTGCAGGACGACATCGAGGTCGTCGGAGAGGCCGCCGACGGCGCCGAAGGGGTCGCCCGCGCGCAGGAGCTGAATCCCGACGTCGTCCTCATGGACATCAAGATGCCTGGCATGGACGGGGTCGACGCGCTGCGCAGGCTGCGCGAACTCGACCACCCCGCGCGCGTGCTGATCGTCACCAGCTTCACCGAGCAGCGCACAGTGGTCCCGGCCCTGCGCGCGGGCGCCGCCGGTTACGTCTACAAGGACGTGGACCCCGACGCGCTCGCCGGAGCCATCCGTTCGGTGCACGCGGGGCACGTCCTCCTGCAACCGGAGGTCGCCAGCGCGCTGTTGTCCCAGGAGGAGACCAACTCAGGCCAGGGCAGGGGCGGTTCGCTCACCGAGCGGGAACGCGAGGTGCTGGGACTGATCGCGGACGGCCGGTCGAACCGGGAGATCGCCCGCGCGCTGGTGCTGTCGGAGAAGACGGTCAAGACCCATGTCTCGAACATCCTGATGAAGCTCGACCTCGCGGACCGCACGCAGGCCGCGCTCTGGGCCGTGCGTCATGGGGTCAACGGCTGACCGCCGCGGATACGGCATACGGGCCGCGTACGGCGCGTCCCCGGAAGGCCTCCGCCGTTCTCGAGGGCGTGCCACAGTGGGTCCGGCCGCACCGGGCCCCGGGTCACCGCATCTCCCGCGCCTCCACGACGGAGTTGTACGCCGCGACCTGAGCCCGCCGGGCCGTCCGTTCCACCGGCCGCAGCGCCTGGTTCCGCGCCACCATCTCGGAGGCGCTCACCGCACCCCCGTGCCCGTTCTCATGCGCCACCGAAATCAGCAGACCGACCCGCTGGGCCAGCTCCAAGACCCGTGCCGCCCGCGGTGGGTACCCCGGAGCCAGTACCTCCCGCCCCTTTTCGGCCCGTGCCCGGTACGCGTCGATCGCGGCCTCCGCCGCCGGTCCCGACGCCGCCACATCCAGCCGTGACAGCAGCTCCGTCGCGTCGCGCAGCGCCTCCGCGAGCTCCCGCTCGGCCTCTCCGAGCGACGGCACGTCGGCGGGTGGCGCCTCCCGCACGGGCAGACAGTGCCAGACGACCTCGACGTGTACGTCACCCCCCGGCCCCGCCGTGCGCACCTGCGGCACCAGCCCGAACGCGGCCCCGTGACAGACCACCGCCTCCTCGGCATCGATCGCCCGCGCGTTGAACTCCGCCGGTCCGCTCAGTCCCAGGGGGTGCCCCGGCGCGGGCAGCGCGAGGCGCAGGCCCCTCACACCCAGCCTGCGCAGCCGGCCCAGCGCCAGCGTGAGACCGACGGGCGCCGACTCATCCGGCAGCCCCTCGACCCGGTGCACCGCGTCTTCCCCCACGATGGCCGACGCGGCGTCGTCCGGTGAGACAAGTCCGGCCAAAAGGGCATTTCCCCATGCGGTCAGCCGTCCTGAGCGTGGTTCCGAGAGCATGCCTCCACCCTAAGGACCTGACCTAGGGAATGGAGAGGGCGGCCGGTGGCGTAGATTTCATGGGGGCTGCGCCCATCGGCGTGGCGGACCGCGCCCGCAGGCGTACGCGAGAGCCGACACTGGCCACACTGCAAGGGGAGACGACGCGCTCATGAGCGATGTTCTGGAACTGGAGGACGTATCCGTGGTCCGCGAGGGCCGCGCTCTGGTGGACCAGGTCTCCTGGTCGGTGAAGGAGGGTGAGCGCTGGGTCATCCTCGGTCCCAACGGCGCCGGGAAGACGACTCTCCTGAACGTTGCCTCGAGCTACCTCTTCCCCACCAAGGGCACCGCCACCATCCTCGGCGAGACCCTCGGCAAGCCCGGCACCGACGTCTTCGAGCTGCGCCCGCGCATCGGTGTGGCCGGCATCGCCATGACCGAGAAGCTCCCCAAGCGCCAGACCGTCCTGCAGACCGTGCTGACCGCCGCGTACGGCATGACGGCCGGCTGGCAGGAGGAGTACGAGGACGTCGACGAGCAGCGCGCCCGCGCCTTCCTCGACCGCCTCGGCATGAGTGAGTACCTGGACCGGATGTTCGGCACCCTCTCCGAGGGCGAGCGCAAGCGCACTCTCATCGCCCGCGCGCTGATGTCCGACCCCGAGCTGCTGCTCCTCGACGAGCCCGCCGCCGGCCTCGATCTCGGTGGCCGTGAGGACCTCGTTCGCCGCCTGGGCCGTCTCGCCCGCGACCCGATCGCCCCCTCCATGATCATGGTCACGCACCACGTCGAGGAGATCGCCCCCGGCTTCACTCACGTCCTGATGATCCGCCAGGGCAAGGTGCTCGCGGCGGGCCCGCTGGAACTCGAACTCACCTCCCGCAACCTCTCCCTCTGCTTCGGCCTCCCGCTCGTCGTCGAACAGGTCGGCGACCGCTGGACGGCTCAGGGCCTGCCGCTTTCCTGACACGCACCGGAAGGGGCGCCCCGAGACGGCCCGAGACCCATGGGACGAGCCGTCGGGGAACCCGTCGGCACACCGCTGACATCCCCGTCGGCAAACCTGGTCGCCCTCGTCCGACCCTTTCGGTGCCCTGTCCGCGATCCCACCGCGGCCCTACCATGACGATGTGAGCATCGATGCGTGGGTGTGGTGGCTGATCGGAGCGGCGGGGCTGGGCGTAGGACTAGTGATCACCGCGCTGCCGGAACTGGGCATGCTCGCGGTGGGTGCCGTGGCGGCCGCCGTGGTCGATGGTCTCGGAGGCGGTGCCGTCCTCCAGGTGGTCGTCTTCGCCGTCGTCTCCGTCGCGCTCATCGCGGTGGTCCGGCCCGTCGCGGCCCGGCATCGCACCCAGCTTCCCCAACTCCCCACGGGCATCGACGCGTTGAGAGGTAAACAGGCAGTGGTCCTGGAACGTGTCGATGGCACCGGCGGCCGGATCAAACTCGCCGGGGAAGTCTGGTCGGCACGCGCCCTCAACACCGAGCGCGCCTACGAAGTCGGTGAAGAGGTGGACGTCGTGGACATCGAGGGGGCCACCGCGCTCGTCATGTGACCTCGTAGGACTCAACTGAACCGAACAGCCCACGGGGCACGCGACGGTCTGTCAGACTCGACCAGCAAGATCTTCAACAAGCATAAGATCTTCCACAGGCGCCGAGGCGGAGAAGGGGTACGGGGAACGATGGCACCCATCATCATCGTCCTGATCATTCTGGTGGTGTTGGTCTTCATCGCCCTGATCAAGACGATCCAGGTCATCCCACAGGCGAGTGCGGCCATCGTCGAGCGATTCGGCCGCTACACACGGACGCTGAACGCGGGCCTGAACATCGTGGTCCCCTTCATAGACTCCATCCGCAACCGCATCGACCTGCGTGAACAGGTCGTGCCGTTCCCGCCGCAGCCGGTGATCACCCAGGACAACCTGGTCGTCAACATCGACACCGTCATCTACTACCAGGTGACCGACGCCCGGGCCGCGACCTATGAGGTCGCCAGCTACATCCAGGCCATCGAGCAGCTCACCGTCACCACGCTGCGCAACATCATCGGCGGCATGGACCTGGAGCGCACCCTCACGTCCCGCGAGGAGATCAACGCGGCCCTGCGCGGCGTCCTCGACGAGGCCACCGGCAAGTGGGGCATCCGCGTCAATCGAGTCGAACTGAAGGCCATCGAGCCCCCGACCTCCATCCAGGACTCGATGGAGAAGCAGATGCGCGCCGACCGTGACAAGCGCGCGGCGATCCTCACCGCCGAAGGTACGCGCCAGGCGGCCATCCTCACCGCCGAGGGCGAGAAGCAGTCCCAGATCCTGCGCGCCGAGGGTGAGGCCAAGGCCGCCGCGCTGCGCGCAGAGGGTGAGGCCCAGGCGATCCGTACGGTCTTCGAGTCCATCCACGCCGGCGACCCGGATCAGAAGCTGCTCTCCTACCAGTACCTCCAGATGCTCCCGAAGATCGCCGAAGGCGATGCCAACAAGCTCTGGATCGTCCCCAGCGAGATCGGCGACGCCCTCAAGGGCCTATCCGGCGCCATCGGTAACTTCGGCCCGCTCGGCGGCGGTTCGGGCGGCGGCGCCAGCGGATCCTCCGACAAGGGCGGCGGGGGCACGGAGCGGCGCGAAAGGCCGTCGATCGACTGACGGAAAGCAGTGGTACGGCGCTGGGGCCCGCCTCCTGACGGAGGAGGGCCCCAGCCTTGTTGTATTGGTCGGCCTAGGCGGCGGACTGTGTCAGCCACTCCGGCAGCGCTCCGGCGCTGTCGTGCCCGAGCGCCAGCAGCATCGCGTCCGCGGGCGTCGGCTCGAACGGCTGCCGCAGCATCGGCATGTTCGCCTGCTCCGGCGTACGGTTCGCCTTGCGGTGGTTGTCCTCCGCGCACGAGGCCACCGTGTTCAGCCAGGTGTCGCCACCTCCCTGCGACCGCGGCACCACGTGGTCCACGGTCGTCGCCCGCCGCCCGCAGTAGGCACACCTGTGCTGGTCCCGTACCAGAACACCCCGCCTCGACCAGGGTGCCCTTCTTCGGAAGGGCACCCGCACATACCTGCAGAGCCTGATCACCCGGGGCGCCGGTATGTCCACCTCGACGCCCCGCATACGGAGCTCGGGGTGGGACTGCTCGACGACGGCCTTGTCCTGCAGCACCAGAACGACGGCTCGGTTCAACGTCACCGTCGACAGCGGCTCGAAGCTCGCGTTCAGAACCAGCGTGTCACGCATCCAGCCCACCTCCCGTGTGCACCTCTGCCCACCCCCTGGCGGGCTTGGATCAACTCTGGACGGGCACGCCGAGATGGACAACGTAATAAAGATGCCCGCCTCCGATCACTTCCAAGACCAGAGGCGGGCAAACGTTCCGTGAACGTCGGTGGCCGGAGGGCGTCCGTCAGCCGGCGGCCGGATTCTCGTACTCACCGATCAGCTGGGCACGCGCCAGCGCGTGGAATCGCAGATGGAAGCCGACCACCGCCGGGGAGGCGTCCGAGTCCGGGCCGAGCTTCTCCTGGTCCACCGCGTACACCGTGAACACATACCGGTGCGGCCCGTCTCCGGGCGGCGGCGCGGCACCCCCGAAGTCCTTCGACCCGTAGTCGTTGCGCGCGTGGACGGCGCCCTTGGGCAGCCCTTCGAACTTCCCGCTGCCGGCACCCGCGGGCAGCTCGGTGACCGAGGCCGGGATGTCGAACAGGACCCAGTGCCAGAACCCGCTGCCCGTCGGGGCGTCCGGGTCGTAGCAGGTCACGGCGAAGCTCTTGGTCTCAGGCGGAAAGCCCTCCCAGCGCAGCTGAGGCGAGACGTTCCCGGCCGCGTGGACCTGTGCGTCCTTGAGCCTGGCATCCGGCTCGACGTCCTCGCTCGTCAGGGTGAACGACGGCACGGGCGGATGGAAATCGTGGGGCAGCGGCCGCCGCTTGAGCTCGGTCACCTCGGCACCTCCAAGTCGGTGGATCAACCGGTTCCAGTCGTTCCAGAGCCTAGAACCAACTGCGCCTCCCGCCGACCTCCGACAGCCACTGATGGAGATACGCGGCCCAGTCCGTGCCGTGGAAGTCGTGCATACCGACCTGGAAACAGCGGTAGGAGTCGCTGCCCTCGCTGAACAGGCCGGCCTTCTTGTCCATCTCCAGGACGACGTCCATCCCGTGCTCGTCCGCGACGAAGCTCAACTCGACCTGGTTCAGGCCGTGATACTGCGACGGCGGGAAGAACTCGATCTCCTGGTAGAAAGGCAGCCGCTGCCGGGTCCCCCGGATGTGACCGCGCTCCATGTCCGCGCTCTTGAAGCGAAAGCCCAGCTGGACGAACGCGTCCAGGATCGCCTTCTGCGCCGGCAGCGGGTGCACGTTGATCGGGTCCAGGTCACCTGAGTCCACGGCACGCGCGATCTCCAGTTCCGTCGTGACTCCGATATGCATCCCGCGCAGCGACTGCCCGTCGATCATGGTGACGGGAGTCTCCCAGGGGATCTCGAGCCCGAACGGTACGGCGTGCACGGCCCCCGCCTGGAGCTCGAAGGCACCACCGAGTCGCGCCTTCGTGAACTCGATGTCCTGCTTGTACTCCGTGTCGTCGTGCCCCTCGACCTCGACCTTGGCCTGCAGGCCGACGTTCAGCCCCTCGATGGACTGGTTCACGGATCCGCCCTGGATCCGCACCTCACCCTGGACGACACCGCCCGGCACGACATTGGCCTCGGTCAGCACCGTCTCGACCGAAGCTCCGCCGGCTCCAAGGCTCGCGAGCAGTCGCTTGAACCCCATGAATCATCCCTCCCCGGCGACGCCTGTTCCGTCGCCCTGCCGCTTGCGCGCGCTGTCGTACGTGGCTTCCTGGCCACTGGAAACGCGTCCCGACCCCGGGTTGGTTCCGCGCCCACACCTTTACAAGGGTGAGGAGACTCGAACACCTCTGGGACACATCCATCTGGACTACGCTCGGACGCCGTGACCGCGATGCCTGACCGTACGCCCCTCCCCAGAACTTTCTTCGACCGCCCCGTACTGGAGGTTGCACCGGACCTCCTGGGGCGCTTGCTCGTCCGTACCACCCCCGACGGTCCGATCGCACTGCGCCTCACAGAGGTCGAGGCATACGACGGTCCGAACGATCCCGGCTCCCACGCCTTTCGCGGCCGCACGGCCCGCAACGAGGTGATGTTCGGCCCGCCCGGTCATGTGTACGTCTACTTCACCTACGGGATGTGGCACTGCATGAATCTCGTATGTGGTCCGGAAGGCAGGGCGAGTGGCGTATTGCTCCGCGCCGGCGAGATCGTGGAAGGCGCCGAGCTCGCCCGCAAACGTCGGGTCTCGGCCCGGAACGACAAGGAACTGGCCAAAGGCCCGGCACGTCTGGCCACGACCCTGGATGTGGACCGCACCCTCGACGGCACGGACGCGTGCGCCCCGGGAGAGACCCCGTTGCGCATCCTGTCCGGTGCGCCGGTGCCCTCCGAGCAGGTACGCAACGGTCCTCGTACCGGCGTGGCCGGTGACGGGGGCGTCCACCCCTGGCGCTTCTGGGTCGACAACGACCCCACCGTGAGCCCCTACCGGGCCCACACGCCCCGGCGGCGTCGAAGTTGACGACCCCCTGACGAGTGCGTAATGTATCCCGAGCCGCTTGAACCGGGTACGGCGTTTCGCCAGCAGCCGGAAGCGGCCACCCCACTACCTACGACATCCCTTACCGAGGGCAAATTCGGCGTGCCTGAATGCTCGAATTCGCGCTCGTGGAACTCGATTATGAGTTGCACTGGGAATCGACTAACGTAGTGAATGTCGAAAGGCCGCGAGGCGAATGTCTCTCGGGCTCAAGGCGAAACCCACTGACAGGGAATCAGGGTCGAAAGGATCTGATAGAGTCAGAACCGCCGGAAAGGGAAACGCGAGAGCGGGAACCTGGAAAGCACCGAGGAAATCGGGTCGAGAAAAGATCTGA
>NZ_JBSFLQ010000078.1:0-14282 GCF_053599115.1 Streptomyces sp. NPDC001020
CTCGCGGTGAGTCCCGCGAGGACCGGCGCTGCACGGCGGCATCACTGCCGAAATGCGGCGGCTGACCATCCGCAGGCGGGACGGAGGGGCCCCGATCGTATTAGCCGGACCCGTGCACCAGGGCGGCGATGACGTGATCGAAGACGACCCGGTCCGGGATGCGCGGGTTGTGGCAGCCGAGCGGGTGCGTGTCGACGTGCTCAGGCAGCAGCGCCGCGAACTGGTCCCACAGGGGTTCGAGCAGGCATGATGGCAGGACAGGCACGAGCCCTCCGGTGATCACTGAGCGTAGACAACTCCATGATCACGTGGGCTCGTGCCTGCTCTGTCTCCGGGGCGCCGTATCGGCCACCCAGCGCGCCTACTGCCGGGCGCTCTTAGCCAGGAGAAGCGGCTGCGCGCCGAGGGCGTCGGCATCACCATGCCGCTGCCGAGGCCCCTTGGGCGAACGCTACTTCCACGTCACCGACCCCAGCGGCGTGATCGCCCAGTTCATCGAGTGGGGCACCCCGCCCAGCCCCAAGAACACCCGAAGCCCCACCACACCAGGGTGATCCGGCCCTGGCCCGGCAACGCCCCCCAAGACCGTGTGCGACAACCCGCAACCACGCAAAGCACCCCGACCTTGTCCCCAGACCCGACCACCGTGCACCCGCTGCCCGCCCACGAACGCGTGGTGTTCCTCAACCCGCTGGTCACCTCACCGAACCAGCCTGCTCCCACCATGTGCCGGCCGACGCCGGGCCTGCCCGGTCGTCGTCGTAGCTCCCCCGGCCGTGCTACCAGCGATTTGATACCGTGTGGCCGCCGTGGTGCACGGGAAACCGGTCGGAAGCCGGTGCGGCCCTCGCCACTGTAGCTGCGGAGTCCCGCGGCCCTCGCTGACCGGCTCCCGGAGCGGTCAGGGTCACTGGATGGATCGGGAACGAGCCGTCCGGGAAGGCCGACCGCGGAATGTCGATGCAGAAGCCAGGAGACCGGCCACGGCGCGACATGTTCCACGAGGGTTTTGGAGAACACGTGCCCTGCGGTCCCCTGCGTCCGTTTCGATCTCGACAGTCCATACCTCCCGCGCGTTCCGTGCGCTCCGGCCTCGCCGCCGCGGCACTCCTGCTCGTCGGTGCGCTCAGCGCCTGCACGGGCGCACCCGCGGCCGACAAGTCCGCCGCGACGGCCGGGAGCGGCCGGCCCGCGCCGGTGAGCGTGAGCAGCTGCGGCGTCACCACGACCGTCGCGGCACCGCCCAGCCGGCTGGTCACCCTCAACCAGGGCGCCACCGAAGTGGCCTTGGCCCTCGGTCTGCAGTCCCGGATGGCCGGAACGGCCTACCTCGACGACACGGTCCCGGCGAAGTGGAAGGCGGCCTACGACACCGTCCCGGTGCTTGCCAAGGAGTACCCGGCCAAGGAGAAGCTCCTGGCGGCGCATCCGGATTTCCTCTACGCCTCCTACTCCAGCGCGTTCACCGCCAAGGTGGCGGGCACGCGGGCGGATCTGAACTCCGAGGGCATCGCGTCGTACCTGTCGCGGTTCGGCTGCGCCGACAGCAAGCAGGTGCCGTCGCCGTCCTTCCAGGCGGTGTGGGACGAACTGGCCGACATCGCGAAGGTCTTCGGTGTCGCGCCGCGGGCGGCCGCCATCCAGAAGGAGCAGAAGCAGGAGCTTTCCGCGCTCGCGGACAAGGCGGCGGGCAAGGGTCTGAAGGTGTTCTGGTACGACTCGGGTACCAAGACCCCTTACGTCGGCGCCGGCCACGGCGGCCCCCAGCTCCTGCTCGACGCCGTCGGCGCCCACAACATCTTCCGCACCCTGCCCGGCGGCTGGCAGAACGCGAGTTGGGAGCAGGTGGCCGCCGCGGATCCGGACGCCATCGTGCTCGCGGACGCCAGTTGGGACTCCGCACAATCCAAGATCGACTACCTGGAGCACGACCCTGTGCTGAGCAAGCTCACCGCTGTCCGGCACCGTGCCTTCGTGGTCGTGCCGTTCTCCGAGTCGACGCCCGGCGTGCTGCTCGCCGACGGCGCCGCCCGGGTCTCAGCCGGCCTGAGCAAGCTGCACCCGCGTTCATGACTGCGGCAGACCGCGCCGCCGCACGTCCGGCAGGCCCGAGTCGTGCGGCGGTGGCCCTGGCCGTCGCCGCAGTCCTGCTGCTGGCCACCGTCCTGGTCGGCCTCGCCGTGGGATCCGTCCACGAGCCGCCGCACGTCGTGGCGGGCGTCGTCCTGCGCCGACTCGGCCTGAGCAGCTCCCACGTGACGCTGCTGGACGACCAGATCGTCTGGCAGCTGCGGCTGCCCCGGGTCCTGGGAGCCGCAGCAACAGGCGCGGGACTCGCGGTCTGCGGCGCGGTGCTGCAGACCCTGACGGGGAACGACCTGGCCGACCCCTACCTGCTCGGGATCTCCGACGGAGCCGCGGTCGGCGCGGTCACCGTGATCGTCCTCGGCGTCGGAGCCACCGGCGCTGCGGCCACCGGCGCGCTCTCGGCGGCTGCCTTCATCGGCGCACTGCTCGCCGTCGTCGTGGTGCTGGCCCTGGCCGGCGCGCGCACCTGGTCCCTGCCGGCCACGCGGACCGTGCTGGCAGGCATCGCGGTGGGACAGATGTGCGCCGCGTACACCTCGTTCGTCGTGCTCGTCCTCGGCGACCGCAACGCCGCCCGCGGCGTCATGGAGTGGACGCTGGGCTCGGTGGCCGGCGTGCGGTGGCACACGGCGCTCTTCCTGACCGCGGTGGCCGTCGTCGGCACAGTGGTCATGGTCGCGGCCGCCCGCGACCTGGACGCGTTCGCGTTCGGCGAGACCGCGGCCCGCTCCTTCGGCGTCCACGTCGAACGCGTCCGCTGGGCCCTGGTCGCCACGGCCGCACTGGTGACCGCGTGCCTGGTCGCCCACACCGGCGTCATCGGATTCGTCGGCCTGGTCGTGCCGCACGTCGTCCGTCTGGTCTGCGGCCCGCGCCACGCCCTCCTGCTGCCCATGTCGGCACTGCTCGGCGCGTCGCTGCTGGTGGGCAGTGACATCGTGGCGCGCTCGGTGCTCACCGACCAGGAGATCCCGGTCGGCATCGTCACCGCCGGACTCGGCGCCCCGTTCTTCGCGTGGCTGCTGTGGCGCCAGGCACGCAACGGGTCCACCGCAGGGAGTCGGCCATGACCACCGCGGACCCGGTGGCGCTGCGGGCCGAAGACATCGGCGTTCGTGTCGACGCCGTCACGTTGCTGACCGGTGTGACGCTCGGCTTCGCCCCTGGCAAGACGACGGGCCTGCTCGGGCCGAACGGTGCCGGCAAGACGACGCTGCTGCGGGCTCTCGCCGGACTGCGTCGACCGCAGACGGGCCGGGTCCTCCTCGACGGCGGCGATCTGTACGCCCTCACGGCCCGCCAGCGGGCGCGGCGGGTGGCGTTCATGGAACAACAGGCCGACACCGCACTGCCGCTGACGGCCCGTCAGGTCGTCGAGCTGGGGCGCACGCCGCACCGCGGCCGGTGGCCCGTTCCGGCGGGCTCCGCCGCCGCCCGCGAGCGGTCCGTGATCGCCGACGCCGTCACCGCTGCCGATGTCGGCGGGCTGCTCGACAGGACCTGGTCGTCTCTGTCCGGCGGGGAGCGCCAGCGGGTCCAGCTCGCGCGGGCCCTGGTGCAGGAACCCAGGGTGCTCCTGCTGGACGAGCCCACCAACCACCTGGACCTGCGCCACCAGATCGGCTTCCTGGAAACCGTGCGCGGGCTCGGCATCACCACCGTCGCGGCCCTGCACGACCTCGAACTCGCCGCCGCGTACTGCGACGAAATCGCCGTGCTGCTCGACGGCCGCCTGGTCGCCCACGGGCCCGCGCGCGAGGTGCTCACCTCGGCCACGATCGGCCGCGTCTACCGCGTCGACGCGACCGTGGAGCGGCACCCCCGGCACGACAGGCCGCACATCCGGTGGAACGGGCTACTCCCCGACGGGACCGCGTCATGAGCCGTGACCGTACGGGCGCCCCCTCAGCGCCCGTCGCGGACCGTGCCACGGTCCTGGTCGGCATGTCCCTCACGGAGGCCGACCGTCGGGCCGAGCTGACCAGGCTGGCCGCGCCGTTGGGCGCCACGACGGCGTTCCTGCAGCAGGGCGACCCGTCCCTGTCGGCCGAGCCGACCAGGCTGGCCGACGCGGGGACGGAGACCGTCGTCCTGATCGGGGTCCGCCTGGGAGCCTCGGGTCCGGGCCACTCATGGCTGCGGCGGATCGCGGCGTACTGGTGGCGGGAGCGCGTCGGCCACCGCCCCGGCCTGCTCGTCGCCACCCGGCTCGCCGACGGCGCGGACGCCGTGGCCGTGGCCACGGCGTCCGTCAAGCCGATCACCGGCGAGGAGCCCGGCCTGATCTCTGCGGCCTGGAACGAGGTCCCCAGCCACCGGCACCAGGTCCTGGTGTGCCGCGGGCCGCGCTGTACAGCCAAGGGCGCGGACGAGAGCGTGGCCACGCTCGTGCGGCAGCTGGCGGAGCACGGGCTGGGCGACGACGATGTCCTCGTGACGCAAACGGGGTGCCAGTTCCCGTGCAACCATGCGCCTGTGGTCAGCGTGCAGCCCGACGACGTCTGGTACGGGCACGTGGACCCGGCGGCGGCCGCCACGATCCTGTCCGACCACCTCATCCGCGGCCGACCGGTCGCGGCGCACCGCCTCCCGCGGCACAGGAAAAACCGGACCGACGGTGACGATTGCGCATGAGTCCGTGGAGGAGCCGGCCGGTGGTGCGATGCCGTCGGTCGCGTCGGACGAGCAGCTCGTCGCGATGCTGGTTGACCGGGCCCGGAGCCAGGGACTGCAACTGACCGGCGAGGGCGGTCTGTTGCAGCAGCTGGCCGAGCGGGACTGGCTGCGCAAGCTGTCAGACGGGAAGTTCACCACCACGCTGTGAGCGCACTCCGACGCCCGGGGTGTTTTCGACAGGGTGAGCCCGGGGTGACTACTCAGCGCCTCCCGGCCCGACGCCAGATGATCACCATCCCCGTGCCGAGCACCAGCAGGGCCGCCACGACGATGGCCGCCTTGATCAGATAGTCGACGAGCAAATGGTGGAGGAGGGCGTCACCGTCGCCCCCGGCGAGGGGGATCATCGGCGCAACTCCCCCTTTCGTTCGGCCCGTTGCGCCCAAAGACGCACCCCTTCGCGGACGAGAGGGGCGACCCGGCGCTTGGCGTCGTCGAACTTGCCCCGGCGCTTGAGCGCGAGCGCGACGGCGAACACGACGAGGGCGAGGATCACCAGTCCGCCCGCGATCACGGCGAAGCGGATCAGCAGGTAGGTGAGGGCTGTCTCCATGGCAGAACTCCTTGCGTGCGTACGGCGCGCGTGCGCCGGGCCGGGTGGCGCACGTTTTTATGTCACGGTCGAGATAAAACCCAATGTATCACGACCGTGATAAAAAGAGGTATGCCGAAGCTCGTGGACCCCGCCGCCCGCCGTCTCGAAGTCGTCGACGCCGTCTTCCGCGTGGCCATCCGGGACGGCCTGGCCCAGGCCTCCCTCCGTAACGTCGCCGACGAGGCAGGCCTCAACATCGGCTCCGTACGGCACTACTTCGCCGGCCACCAGGAGCTGATGCTGTTCGCGATGCGCTCGATGCTCGACCGGGTGTCGGCCCGCCTGACCGGCCGCATCAAGGCGGCACCCGACCTCGCGGGGGCGAGCAGGTCCGAGCGCCGAGCCATCGTGCAGGACCTCCTGGAGGAACTGCTGCCACTCGACGACAAGCGCCGGGCCGAGGTCACCGTCTTCGTCGAGTTCATGACGGCCGCAAGGACCGATCCCGCCCTGCGGGACCTGGCCCGGGAGGCCGCCCAGGGCACGCGGGACCTCATCGCACGCATCGTGCTCCGCCTCGCCGACTCCGGCGACCTCGCGCCGGAACTCGACGCGGACACCGAGTCCCTGCGCCTGTGGGCCCTGGTCGACGGCCTATGCCTGAACTCCGTACTCCACCCGGACCTGCTGCCCCCGGCGGCCTGCGCCGGGGCCCTGCACACGCACCTCGCGCAGATCCAGGCCGGGGAATGACTGCCGCCTCTCGCTGGAAGTACCGCATCCTGATGAGCCCGCTTTCCAGCGTGACACTGCCCTGAATGCTGCGTACTCGGCGGCGACGATCCGGCGCGGGGTCTGGTCGAGGGAGACGGCCGCCTTGTTTTGTCGGGGCGAACGGGTTCAGGCCGTAACGTCCGTGCCCCCGGCGGCAGTTGATAGTGCATGTCAAACAAAACCAGCCCCGCCAGGGCCACTGAGACGGTTGTCTACCAGTCCAGCCTGCACCTGTCCACGGCCACCGGCATCCGGCCGCGCAGCGTCTTCGGCTCGCCGATGTCCAGGCAGTACGTGGCGAGCACGGCGTCCACGATCGCGTCGTCCAGGCCCGGCTCGCGGCGACGGCCGCGCAAGACGAGAGCAAGACGGGCTTCGGTGAGCAAGTGCCGGCGGTGGAACCAGCCGCCGCCGTTCATCACGAACACCGCCGCGGCGACGTCGACGGCCGCCAGTGCGACGTCGACCACGGCGGCGACCCGCGCCCGGATCGCCGCCGCTGCGGCGCGCGCGTACATCAGCCACCCGACAGGCTTTCAGTCGGCGGCAACCTCACCGGCAGCCCAAAGCGTCTCGCCGAGAGCGTCGCCGCCGCATCGAGACGGCTGATCCGCCTGCCCGGAGTGACGTCTCATTTGGTGAGAGACGGTCACGTCCAGCCTTCGCAAGAATGCGTGGACATCTGGCGTTCTATCAGGTTCCTGCCATGCCGGATTCCGACAGTGCCGACGTCTTTCCCCGGCAAGTGATCTTCCTGGACTCTGGCCCGGCACAGCCGACCGTTACTCACGCCTCACAAGGGCAACAGACACGTCGGACTCCGGCCCGCAAAAGGAGCTAAGGGGAGCACGTGGACAACCCAAGAGCAACCCGGTACAGACGACTTGCGGCGACCGGCGTGGTGCTGGCCGCCGTCGCCGCGCTGCCCGGCCTGGCAGGTGCCGCCGGGGCTTCGGAGCAGAACACAGGCCTGGTGTCGCCCGCGGCCTCTGCCGACCGGGCCGTCACGACCCGGGTCACCCTGGTCACCGGCGACACCATCGAGGTCGTCAAGGACGCACAGGGCAGGCAGTCGGTGCACTTCGGCGCCGAAGGCGCGAGCAAGAGCACGGGCTTCCAGACGATGTCCGGTCCGAACGGGGACATGTATGTGCTCCCCGAGGGCGCGTTGGACGCCATCGCCTCCAACGCCGTCGACCGCGAGCTGTTCAATGTCACCCGGCTCATCAGGGACGGCTACGCCGACTCCCGCAGCGACAGCCTGCCGGTGATCGTCGGCTATGCGGACAAGCCGTCGGACGCCACGCTCAAGGCGCGTGTCGACAAGTTAGCCGCTGCCGACCGCGGTGCGCTGCTGGAGAGCGTCGACATGGCGGGCGTGAAGGTCGACAAGAAGGGCGCCGACCGTTTCTGGCGGTCCGTCAAGCCGGCCTCCGAGCCGTCCCGGCACGGCAGGACGGTCACCGCCCCGAACGCGTCGAAGGTCTCCCGTCTCTGGTACGACGGGAAGGTCCAGGCGTCCCTCGACAAGAGCGTGCCGCAGATCGGCGCCCCCGAGGCCTGGGCGAAGGGCGTGGACGGCAAGGGCGTCAAGGTCGCCGTCCTCGACACCGGCGTGGACCTGGGCAACGCCGACGTCAAGGACCGGCTGACAGCCACGCGGAGCTTTGTGCCGGGCGCCGCCACGGTTCAGGACCGGAAGGGCCACGGCACCCATGTCGCCTCCACCATCGCGGGCAGCGGCGCCAACTCGGGCGGCAAGTACAAGGGCGTGGCCCCCGGCGCCGACCTCCTGGTGGGCAAGGTGCTCAACGACGGCGGCGGCGGCCTGAACTCGTGGATCATTGACGGCATGGAGTGGGCCGCGGCCCAGGGCGCCGACGTGGTGAGCATGAGCCTCAGCGGCTCCGCGAGCTCCCCCAGTGACCCGATGACGCAGGTGGTGGACCGGCTGTCGGCGACCACCCACACCCTGTTCGTCGTCGCGGCCGGCAACAACGGCTCCGGCGCGTCCACCATCGGCAGCCCTGGCACGGCCGACTCGGCGCTCACCGTGGGCGCGGTCGACAAGTCCGATGTGCTCGCCGGATTCTCCAGCCGTGGCCCGCGCGTCGGCGACAGCGCGATCAAGCCCGAGATCACCGCGCCCGGTGTCGGCATCGTCGCGGCCCGCGCCTCCGGCACCTCCATGGGCACGCCCGTCGACGCGAACTACACCTCGGCCGACGGCACGTCGATGGCGACTCCGCATGTCGCGGGCGCCGCCGCCCTGCTGGCCCAGCGCCACCCGGACTGGACCGGCCAGCGCATGAAGGCAGCACTCATGACGCACGCCAAGCCCAGCAGCGCCTCTTCCGTCTACCAGCAGGGCAACGGCCGGGTGGATGTCCCCGCCGCGCTCGACCCGGCGCTGGAACTGTCCGGCATGGCCGACTTCGGGCTGGTCATGTGGCATCCGGGAACGTACGACAAGCAGACCCGTACCGTCACCGTCACCAACAGCACGGACAGCGCCACCACCGTGACCCCCGCGGTCAGCGGGAACATCCCGCAGGGCGCGGTCACCGTCCCGGGACCGGTCCAGGTGGCTGCGGGCGCCAGCGCCGAGATCACCGTCACCCTCGACCCGAACCTCGTCGCGACCGGTCCGACCAGCGGCACCCTCACCCTGACCAGCTCCTCGGGCGCCACCGCGCACACCGCCATCGGCCTGGACAAGGAGCGCGAAAAGCACAAGCTCACCGTCCACTTCAAGGACCGCAACGGCCAGATGCCGAGCAATTTCACCTACACCCTCACGGGGACGAGCACTGACACCTTCAAGAGGGGGTACGGCTACACAGCGGATCTCGAACTGCGCCTGCCCGCCGACCGCTACAGCATGATGGGTCGGGTGGCCACCCAGGTCAGCAGGGACTCCACGGCGGCCTACGCCCTCGATCTCTACGCTCTTCCGACGATCGACCTCACCTCCCGTGACGCCGAGCTGACCGTCGACGGCACCAAAGCCACCGACTTCAAGCTGGACGTGCGCGACGAGAAGCGGCCCTTGGAGACCACGGACTACTCGTACACCCTCGCCCGCGTGAGGGAGAACGGGAGCTTGATGCAGACCACCGGCCTGATGGACGTGGTCCACAGCGAGCAGCACGTGGGCGCCATCCCGGCCGAGGCACCGAAGAAGGGGGACGGCAAGCTGTGGGCCTCGTTCTACCAGTCACGCCACGAGCCGCTGATCCGGGCCTCGGTGACCCGGCCGGACTCGTATGCACTGACGCCCATCACCACCGACTACATCAAGCGGTTCGACGGCAACCGCCGCTATGACGTCGTGGACGTCGGTGCCGGAACCGAGGAGGACCTGGCGGGACTCGACCTCAGGGGCAGGGCGGCCCTTCTGCACCTGGAGAAGCTCGCCTACAACAACGCGGTGATCCAGCGCGTGGAGGCGGCCGGCGCCGCCGCGATCGTCCTCGCCCCCACCGCCGACGAGACCCTCAGGGTGAACGTCGACGGAGTGAACGTGCCGTACTTCGCCGTCAACTATGAAGAAGGCGTGAGGCTCACCGCCGATGTCGCGGCCGGCCGGACCACGATCGACGTCCGGAGCATCAAGGAGTCGCGCTACCAGTACACGGGCCAGTACGACTGGAACACCGGTATCCCGGCGAACCTGTCGACCCCGAGCACGAAGGACGACTACGCCAAGGTCCGCAGCTCGTTCCACAGCAACGGTACCGAACAGACGACCAGTTACCGCGTGGACTCCTGGGGTCCGGGCCCCTTTACCTCCTTCCGGGTACAGCGGACTCTCCAGCTGGGCACTGAACGCGACGACTACATGCTGGCCCGTCCGGACGTCGCATACCAGACCACGGTTTCATCCTCCCGCTACGGACCAGTGGACATGCTCGAGTCGGCGCGCAGCTACCGGCCCGGGACCTCGGTCGCCGCGCACTGGTGGGCGCCCGTGCAGCATCCGTCCGTCGCTCCCAGCTCCTCCTGCTCGTTCTGCCGTTCCAACGTGGGCACCACCTTCTCTCCGAGTCTCGGCGGTGACAGCGACCCGACACACTGGACGCGCTACGGTGTGCGCCGGACCTGGGCGTACTACCGCAACGGCGATCAGATCACCGACACCTCCAGGATCTTCGTGCCGGAGCAGGCCGACTACACCTTTGTCTCCACCGACACCCATACCGACAGCACAGTGAAGCTCGGCGGCAAGGTCGTCACCGAGTACGGCTTCACCTCCACGGCACCGAAGTCGACCGCCTCCGAGAGGCTGCCCGTCATCCAGCTCCACTACGGGATGAAGACCTCCCTGCTCAACCAGGTGGCAGCGGGCAGCCACTCCACGATCACCGTGGACGCCTCCCGCGCCAATGGCTTCACCGGCGACAGCCGGATGGCCGGGGCGAAGTTCTCCGTCAGCTACGACGACGGAGCCACCTGGAAGAGCGCCGATGTCGACCGGACCGACGAGAATTCCTTCAAGGTCCGGTTCACCAACGCGAAACTGTCCGGCTCGAACGGATACGTCAGCATCAAGGCCGAGGTCTGGGACGAGGCGGGCAACCGCACGGTCCAGACCGTCACCCGGGCGTATGCGCTGAAGTAACGCGACCTGCCCACCATGGGGGGCGCCGCACGGGAACTCCCGTGCGGCGCCTTTCGTCGATTCGCACGGCGAATTGCCGGAGGCGAGGCAGAGTCCCTTTCATCCGCATATCGACACATCCCGATGAGGGTGATGCGCAAGCCGCTCTTGGTGTCGTCGAGGCCGCGCACAGGACGGCGGTGGACGCGCTATGGGACTCTCGGACGTCGCCATTAACGACATCGACTACCTGGACCTGGATTTCTGAACCGGGCGTCACGGATGCCAGCGGCGGACGCCGGTGACATCGCGCGGCACCGCCAGGTGGCCGTCCTCGGCGACGAGCCGGCCCGCCTGCTGGGTGTCGACGACGGTTACGCGGGGCCCACTGCAGCTACAGCACCCTGCGCGACTATGTCCGGCCGCTCCGCGACACGGCCAGACCCTGGACGAGCGCGCGGACCCGGTTGTCGTCACGCATGATCGGCCGGACGCGCTCCAGGCGCGGCAGCACCCGCGTAAGGCCGACTCCGTGGTGGTGGGAGATGGTGCCGCCGGCGGCGAGTATGGCTTCGTTGGCCGCGTGCTTGGCGGGCGTCCAATGTGCCACCGGGTCCTCGCCCTGGGCGCTGACGACGGTGAAGTACAGCGAGGCGCCGTTCTCGTAGACGTGGGAGATGTGGCACATCACCAGAGGCGGGACCGGGACTGGTACGTCCGCGAGGCCGGACCGCTCGGCATCGAGGCACTGCGCGCCGTAAAGCACCGGCTCGACCCCGACGGTCTGCTCAACCCCGGAGTCCTGCTGCCCACCGAGCAGCAGTAGCCCGCCGGCTGTCCCACCCCGCCAGGTTCCCGCTGATTTCTTCCATCCGCCCCACCCGTCACCGCCCCGGAGGCACACCGATGCGACAGTTCACCGCCGTCGTCAACCCGACCGCGGGCGGCTCGACCGGGCGGCGACACTGCTCCACGTGGCCCGGCTGCTGCGTGAGGCCGGCGCCACGCTGGACACCGAGTACAGCCAGAGCCTCGCCCACGCCCAGGAACTCGCCCGCAGGGCCGGGGAACGTGGCCGCGTGGTGCTGGCGGTCGGCGGCGACGGCATCGCGGGCGGCATAGGCGGCGCGCTCAGCGGCACCGACACCCTCCTCGGCCTGGTTCCCGCCGGACGCGGCAACGACTTCGCGCGTGCGCTGAATCTGCCGCACGACCCCGAGGCACTCGCCCGCATCCTGCTGCACGCCGAACCCCGACGCGTCGACACCATCGAGGTGGAATCGGCCGTCCACCAGCGCACGGTCGTCCTGGGCAGCGTCTACGCAGGCGTCGACGCCCTGGCCAACCGGCACGCCAACGACGCCCGCCTGCTGCGCGGTTCCGCTTCCTACTACGCGGGCGGCCTGCGCGCGGTGACCTCCTGGCGCCCGGCGGACTACCGCATCACCCTTGACGGCGAGGAGCACACACACCGCGGCTACACGGTCGTCGCCGCCAACTCCCCCTACTACGGGTCCAGCCGCCTCATCGCCCCCGACGCCCGGGTCGACGACGGCCTGCTCGACATCGTGATGCTCCGCGAGGCACCCCGCCACCTCTTCTTCAGCATCATGAACGACCTCAAGACCGGCGCTCATGTGCACCGCCCCGAGGTCCGGGTCCTGCGCGGCCGGGAACTGCGCATCGAGGCCTCGCGTCCCGTCCCGTACGGTGCCGACGGCGAAGTGGATGCCACGCTCCCGGTGACGGTCCGGGTACGCCCCGGCGACCTCGCGATGCCGTACTGACCCGAAGGTACGACAGGAGCGGGGCGTGTCGCGCCGCATCCTGAAGAAGGCACGGAAGTCGCCGGTGAGCAGGTCGGGCTCCTCCACCGCGGCGAAGTGGCCTCCCCTGTCGGACACCGTCCAGCGGACGAACGCGGCCCCGGGATCGACTGGGACCTGCACGAGTGGCGGCACTCCTATTGACGGTCGCGGACAGCTACCGCTTCCCGACGCAGCATTTCCACTTCCACCGCGCACAGCTCACCTTGGACGGTGCCGGCTGAGGTCGCCGGTGGACGGTGCGGGGCTTCAATGTACGGCGAAGATCGTGCAGATGTCGTCCTCGGAGCACGAGGCCGGGTCCGTCGCGGCGGCGCGTCGGGCGAGGCCGTGCAGCGCCGGGAACGTGGTAGAAGGTCTCCGGGACGTCGGCACGGTCGGCCGAAGGCTCCCGAGGAAGCCCGCCGACCGGCGAGGACCACAGCGACCCCGGCTCGGAGCTCCAGATACCCACAAGGATCCTGCTCGAAGGACGCCCCGGCGTGGGCAAGACGACGGCCATCCGCCGCCTGGCCACGCTGGTGCGCACCCGTGAGGTCGTCGGCTTCACCACGGAGGAGATCCGGCACGGCGGCACACGCGTCGGCTTCGCACTGGAGACACTGACGGGCCGCCGCGACGTGCTCGCCCACGTCGACTTCCCAGGGCCCCCGAGGCGGTGCGCATGCGCCATGACGCGGCGGGCACCACGTATGTCGAAACGCAAGATGTGCACCGCCTCGGACTCCAGAACGTCCAGGTGCGACAGCGGGTCGGGCGGTACGGCGTCGATTTGGGCGTCATGGAACGGCTGGCGCTGCCGGAGCTGAGGCCGGCGGCGACGGGTCCGGCGCCCTGGCCGCTCGTCCTCATCGACGAGCTGGGGCGGATGGAACTGGCCTGTGCCGCGCTCCGGGACATGGTCGGGTCCCTCTTCCAGGCGGATGTCGACGTCGTGGCCACCGTCCATGTGCACCGCGACCCGTTCACCGACGCCCTCAAGGGCCGCCGCGACATCGACGTCGTGTCCATCACCCCGGCGAACCGCGACGTCCTCCCGGAGGAACTGGCACGACGACTGGCCCTGTAAGGGCGTCCCGGCCGCCTGAGCCGGCAGTCGACGAAGCCTCCGACACTCCCCAGCCGCAGGTCAGCGAGGCAACCAGTACCAGAGCACCCGAGCTTCCCAAGCTGATGGCCCACGCAGCTATGCAGGCCAAGGATGTTGTGCCGGTGGCAATCAGTAGCCTGCGGCTGTCAGCCGCGGCATGCCTGGAGGCTTCGTGGAACCTACCGCTCGAGCAGGCGCCCCATCCGGACTTAGACGCCGGGCGCCTGCTCTACGTCGGCATAGCCCTGCGGTACATGGCGGACAACGCGAGAGTGTGCTGGATGGAGCAGGGCCAGCCCTGGGAGCTGGAGTCGCAGCCCATCTCTCAACTCGACCTACCGGTCAACTTGACCCGGTCCTGAAGGACCGGGCTTGGAGGTAGTGCCCAGCTGGCTGCCGAGTGGACTCCTCCGTCCAGACACCCCTTACGGGGTGGCAGGGACGCGTGACTCACGCCCCGCATTCCACACCACGGTGCCACGTTGGGCGATGTTGTGGGAAGCATTCCGGTCCGCGTGGGCAACGACCCCGCATTTCCGGCAGATGAAGAGGTCCTGGTCGACCCGGTTCTTCTTGTCGACGTGCCCGCACTCGCAGCACGTCTGCGAGGTGTAGGCGGCATCGACGTGAACCACGGGCACGCCTGCGCGGCGTGCCTTGTACGCGATGAACTCTCCGAGCTGGGCGAAGGCC
>NZ_JBSFLQ010000079.1:0-12600 GCF_053599115.1 Streptomyces sp. NPDC001020
TGTCGCAATCCACACCAGGCCAGAAGGCCCTCACCTATTTCAAGATCGATCAGTGGTGAGCCCTGTCACCGTCCACAACCTCCCGGGGCAGAACAATTAGGGCGTGTTTCGAAAGTCCCGCCTGCCCCGCGACGCCTGGCACGGCACTCCCCCAAGCTCTTCGAGCAGGGGGGACCCCCACGCCGCGTTGTCGGGATCGCCCGCGGCCCAGTACGCGGGCGACCCTCCGCCTTGCGAGGCACCGCACCAGACGCCGCGGGGCCCGCCCTTCGGGCGGACGACGGGACTTTCGAAACACGCCCTAGTTGTACTGCCCCCACGGGCGGCGTTCGCCCCGTCGTGAAGTGGCGGACATCGCCCTCGGGGGCACCGGCACGCCCTGGTGATCGCCCGCGGCACTGGCCGCTCCCCTGGTCACGGCCCTCTCCAGACGTTGTCGAACGCCGCCTTCTCGATGGCGCGCCGCTGTCGTACGGCGGTCAGTTCGGTCACCGCGTCATCGACGGCGGTCAGCACGGTCGTCGTCGCCTCGCCGACCTCGCCCGGAAGTCCTCCGACCGGCAGGTCACGGATCCCGACGGCCGTCGCGAGGGCGGCAAGCACGGGCTCCTGCGCGCCCCATCGGTCCGCCGCCTGCCGGCGAGCGAGTGAATCGGCCAGCGCCGCCTCTCCGGTCCAGGACGGCAGCCAACGGCGCCGCTGCCGCGTGAGTTGTCCTTCCTCCTCGAAGCCGGCCAGATACGCGGAGGACAGGCCGCGCCCCCTGCGCCACAGCCAGTCCTCGACCGACTCGTAGGGCATCTGCCGGATGAGCGAGGCCGCGGCCTCGTGCAGCAGGCGGTCGTCCGTCACCGGGGGGTCGCTCGGCACGAGGAGGTCTCCGTCCAGGGTGAGTGCCCGGACGTCCATGAGGTCGAGCAGCTCGGCTCCCGCGAGCGCGAGCGACAGGTCACCCTGTTCCACGGGACGGCGGGGAGCGGCGTCCAGAGCGACGATCAACAGGTCCCGTGCAGTGGTCATGCATGCTCCACGTCAAAGGCAGCGGTGGCACGTCGCTGAGCGGGCGCTCAACAGCCCGACCCTAGCGCGACTTCTTCCAGGACGGTCCGTCGACGCCGGAGCGGTGTCCGCCGGCCGGCGACGCCATGCCGCACGACCGCCCCTGTGGTGCGGGAAGCCGATACGGCCGTGTCCTGGCCCCGGACCGTAGCAGATGCACTCAGGCCGTGGGGCCGCGATTCTGGAGGCAGGGGGCAGACCGGTGAGGAGGACACGATGTCTGTGATGGACAAGCTCAGGCATCTGCTGAAGGGCCACGAGGACCAGGAGAGCAGAGGCATCGACAGGAGCGGTGACTTCGTCGACGACAAGACCCAGGGCAAGTACACGGACCAGGTGGACCAAGCCCAGGAAGTGCTCAAGGAGCGGCTGCGTTCGGATCAGCAGGACGATCCGCCCCAGCCCTGAGCCGGGGCAGCACAGACTCGGGCATTGGTCGTCCGCTCGGTAACGTCCGTGCGCTCAGGCCGGGTTGACGCCACCGCACCGCACGCGGACCCGGTCGCCGCACCACGTCGGCAAGGATCTACCGTGTAGCCGCGTGACTGCCTTTACCAATGAAGACGCTCCCGGCCGCTACGGCCCGTCCGCGACCACCGAGGTCGACCCTCGCGAAGTGGGCCGGGTACGGACCGAGTACTCCCCCGCGCACGACGGCGATCCCGACCCCGGCGAGATCGTCTGGACGTGGGTGCCGTTCGAGGAGAACGACGGGCGTGGCAAGGACCGTCCGGTGCTCGTGGTCGCCCGCGAGGCGGCCGGGACGCTGCTCGCCGTGCAATTGACCAGCAAACGGCATGACAGTGCGGCAGGGAGCTCGCAGGAGCCGCACCCGGGAAGCCGGAGCTTGCCCCAGTGGGTGCCGATCGGCAGCGGGCCCTGGGATGCCTCTGGGCGCGATTCCTGGGTGAACGTGGACCGCGTGCTGCGTGTGCACGACGACGGTATGCGGCGCGAGGCCTGTGCCCTTGACCGGATGCGGTTCGACCTCGTGGTGCGCCGGCTGCAGGAGCTGTACGGCTGGAACTGAGTGGCGGGGTCGGGGGGCACACACCTAAGCCAGGACGCTCTCGCATGCGGCTCGTGTCGGCGCCCCCGGCGTGCGGTCGAGGACGGCTGAGACGACCTCCTCGACGTACTCCTCGAACCGCCCCTCGACCAGCAGTTCACGGAAGGGCCCGGCCGCCTGCGCCGGGTCGTTCCGGAACATGCGCCCAACACCAGCCGCCGGTAGCCGCAGGCGGCAGCCGTCTCCAGGACCCGTTCGGCGCGCGCCGCAAGGGCGCGCGGCAACTCGGTCACGCGTTCCGGTGCCGTCTTTCCCCACGACACCGGCGTTCGGCGCCGCGGCGGTCAGGAAGCCGACCTCGGACGGCATGTCGAGCAGGCGTCGGATCACCCGATCGGCCGATGAGGCGTCGGGCCGCATCCAGGCTGGTCCACGCGGGCTGCCGCGACCGCCTCCACGAGGGTCGCCGTGCGCCCGCCGAACGTGCGCCAGGCACCCACCGCGACGACCTCCTGAGTCTGCTGCGCGATCCCATGCAGGCGTGCGCTCACGGCGCCACCCCCGTGGGCGCCGTGAGGACGCCGCGCGCGACCTCACCCGGCGTACCGCCGCTCTCCCCCGTCGTGCTCATGAACGCATGGTGAGCGATGCTGGTCCCACGCCGCAACGGAGTTTCCCGAGCCCGAAAAGCAACCGTTCTGGACCTGGAAACAGGAAGCAGGTCGCCCGGAAAGCACCACTGTGCACCCTTGTGCGAATCCATGCGAAGGTCTTGGGTGGGACGAGCCCGCCGAGCCGACGCATCCGACAGCGGGTCGGCGGCGTAATGGAATCTCAGGAGGATCCCGGCATGTCCGATTCGGTGAGTGACTGTACGGAGTCTCACTCCGCCGTCACCGAGGCCGAGGTGGAGGCGTTGGTCCGCGGCATCTGCTTCAAGACCGGACCGCCCCGCGCGCTCGGTGTCGAAGTGGAGTGGTTCGTCCACGAGCTGCGCAACCCGCGGCTCCCAGTACCACCCGAGCGTCTCGAGGAGGCCTACGCCGCGCTGCGGACCCTGCCCCTGCATTCGGCGCTCACCGTCGAACCCGGCGGCCAACTGGAGCTCAGCTCCGCCCCGGCGGCCTCTCTGATGGAGTGCGTCGGGTCCGTCTCGGCCGATCTCGACGCGGTCCGTGCCCTGCTGAGCACGGCGGGCCTCGGCCTCAGCGGCTACGGTCACGATCCCTGGAACCCCCCGCGCCGCTACCTGCGCGAGCCGCGCTACGACGCCATGGAGAGCTACCTCGACCGCACCGGTCCCGAGGGGCGGTGCATGATGTGCTCCTCCGCCTCCGTCCAGGTCTGTCTGGACGCGGGGTACGAGGAGCCCGGTCCACTCGGCTACGGGCGGCGCTGGTGGCTGGCGCACCATCTGGGCGCGGTGCTGGTCGCCGCGTTCGCCCACTCCCCCCTGGCCCGGGGCCGGCCGACGGGCTGGCGCTCGACGCGGCAGTCCCTGTGGGCCGCCATGGAGCCGGGGCGCGCCAGCGCTCCACTCGCCGGCGGCGACCCGCGTACCGCCTGGGCCCGACACGTGGTGGACGCGCCGGTGATGTGCGTCCGGGCCGAGAACGGATCGTGGCAGGTGCCGGAAGGCATGACCTTCCGGGCCTGGACCCGGTCCGCCCACCCCCCGGACCGCGGCGATCTGGACTATCACCTGACAACCCTGTTCCCTCCCGTCCGGCCCCGCGGCCACCTCGAACTCCGCATGATCGACGCCCAGCCGGGTGACGACGGGTGGATCGTGCCGCTCGCCGTGACGACCGCGCTGTTCGACGACCCCGAGGCCTCCGAGACCGCTTACCGGACCGTCAAACGCCTCGCGGAGCGGGCCGCCTCACGGCCTGCCCCGGGCAATCCGCTGTGGGTCACCGCCGCCCGCGACGGCCTGGCCGACCCCGAACTCCACGAGGTCGCCGCCGCCTGCTTCACGGCCGCGACCGAGGCGCTGCCCCGACTCGGCGCCACTGCCGAAGTCCTGGATGTCGTCACGGAGTTCACCGACCGCTACGTGGCCCGAGGCCGCTGCCCCGCCGACGATCTGCTGCTCAGGTTCTACGGGAAGGACATGCGCACATGACCGACGAAAGGTCACCGATCGATCCCGAAGCCCTCCGGGAGCGCGCCCTGAACGCGCTCACCAGGGCCCGCGACCGCACCGCGCTCCTGACCACCTGCGTCGACGAACCAGACCTCGTGGCCCAGCACTCCCCTCTGATGTCACCTCTGGTCTGGGACCTCGCGCACATAGGCAACCAGGAAGAACTGTGGCTGCTGCGTACGGTCGCGGGGCGTGAGGCGATGCGGCCCGAGATCGACGGGCTGTACGACGCCTTCGAACACCCGCGCGCCAAGCGGCCCTCACTGCCGCTGCTGCCGCCCGACGAGGCCCGGCGCTACATCACCGAGGTACGCGGCCGCGCCTTGGACGTACTGGAGAGCACGCCGTTCGAGGGCCGACGCCTGACAGAGGCGGGCTTCGCCTTCGGCATGATCGCTCAGCATGAACAGCAGCACGACGAAACCATGTTGATCACCCATCAGCTACGCAAGGGCCCACAGGCACTCACCGCACCGGACCCCGAACCCGCGCCCCCGTACACCGGCCCCTCCGAAGTCCTCGTCCCCGGTGGCCCGTTCACTATGGGCACCTCCGCCGAGCCGTGGGCGCTGGACAACGAACGCCCCGCGCACCAGCGCCTGGTCCCGTCGTTCCATATCGACACCACACCCGTGACGAACGCCGCCTACCAGGCCTTCATCGAGGACGGAGGCTACGACGACGAGCGCTGGTGGGCACCGGAGGGCTGGGCTCACATCCGCACCCACGACCTTCGGGCACCGCTGTTCTGGCGCCGCGAGGGCGGGCAGTGGCTGCGGCGGCGTTTCGGTGTCACCGAGGTCGTAGCGCCCGACGAACCGGTCCTGCACGTGTGCTGGTACGAGGCGGACGCTTATGCGCGCTGGGCGGGCCGCCGACTGCCCAACGAAGCCGAGTGGGAGAAGGCGGCCCGCCACGACCCGGAGACCGGCCGTTCCCGGCGGTATCCGTGGGGCGACGCCGACCCGGCACCCGAGCACGCCAACCTCGGGCAGCGGCATCTACGCCCCGCGCCGGCCGGCAGTTATCCGGCGGGTGCGTCACCGCTGGGTGTACGGCAGTTGATCGGCGACGTCTGGGAGTGGACATCGAGCGACCTGCTGCCGTATCCCGGATTCACGGCGTACCCGTACGAGGAGTACTCGGAGGTGTTCTTCGGGCCGGAGTACAAGGTGCTGCGGGGCGGTTCGTTCGCCGTGGATCCGGTGGCCTGCCGGGGCACGTTCCGCAACTGGGACTATCCGATTCGGCGGCAGATCTTCTCCGGGTTCCGCACCGCCAGGGACGCCTGATGTGTCGTCACCTAGCTTTTCTGGGGCCCGAGGAGCCGCTGGGACGACGCCTGGTCAAACCACCGCACAGCCTCTACCGGCAGTCGTGGGAACCGCGGCGCCAGCGGCACGGAACCGTCAACGCCGACGGCTTCGGCGTCGGTTGGTACGCGCCGGAGGATCCGGTGCCGGCGCGCTACCGCCGGTCCGGGCCCATCTGGAGCGACCAGTCCTTCACCGACCTGGCACGCGTCGTACGCGCGGGCGCCTTCCTGGGCGCCGTGCGGGACGCGACCGTGAGCGGTGCCGAGGGGGAGGCCGCAGCGGCGCCGTTCACCGCGGGCACCTGGCTGTTCAGCCATAACGGGGCCGTCACCGGATGGCCCCGTTCCCTCGCCGCACTCGCCCGGTCCCTGCCCCCTGCCGAACTGCTGTCGCTGGAGGCACGCTGCGACGCGGCGTTCGTATGGGCGCTGGTACTGCACCGGCTACGCGCCGGGGACGAGGAGGGACAGGCGCTGGCCGACACGGTGCTCGAGGTCGCCGCGGCGGCCCCCGGTTCCCGACTCAATCTGCTGCTCACCAACGGCGAGACGATCACGGCGACCGCGTGGGGTGACACCCTCTGGTACCTCACCGAACCCGGCCGCCTTCCCCAAGGCCCCTCCCCCGTCGTCGTGGCCTCGGAGCCCTACGACGACGACCCGCGCTGGCAGGAGGTACCCGACCGCACGCTGCTCATGGCAAGCCGCACCGAGGTCCTGCTGACCCCCCTCAAGGACCCCGGCGCCGACCCTCGCGACACCTCCCACGACGGCCCCCGCGACGACATGGCATCCGCACTGACCGAGGAGTCCAGCACGTGAGCCCGTTCCTTGTCACCCGCACCCTTCCCGAGGACGCCACGGACGCCGCGCTGCGCGACGACGTCCTGCACGGCCTCACCCTCCCCCAACCTCTTGACTCCTCCCCCGTTCGAGCAGGGGGACCCTCACGGACAGGGGCGAGCCACACCCTCAGGACGCTGCCGCCGAAATGGTTCTACGACGCGCACGGCAGCGACCTGTTCGAAAAGATCACCGAACTGCCGGAGTACTACCCCACACGCGCCGAGCGGGAGATTCTGGTCACCCGTGCCGGGGAGATAGCCGCCGCCACCGGCGCACGGACGCTGATCGAGCTGGGCTCGGGCTCCTCCGAGAAGACCCGGCACCTGCTGGACGCGCTCACCGGTCTGCGCACCTACGTGCCGGTCGACGTCAGCGAGAGCGCCCTGATCCAGGCGGGGCAGGCGCTGATCGCCGAGCGACCGGGCCTTGACGTTCACGCTCTCATCGCCGACTTCACCGGAAGCCTCGCCCTGCCCGAGGAGACGCCCGGTCCACGCCTGATCGTGTTCCTGGGCGGCACGATCGGCAATCTGTTCCCCGTCGAGCGGGCGGCGTTCCTCGCGTCCGTACGGTCCCTGCTGGGGCCCGGAGACGCTCTGCTGCTCGGCACCGACCTGGTGAAGGACGAGTCGGTACTGGTGGCGGCGTACGACGACGCCACCGGGGTGACCGCCGCGTTCAACAAGAACGTCCTGACCGTCGTCAACCGTGAGCTGGGCGCCGACTTCGACCTCGCCGCGTTCACGCATGTGGCCCTGTGGGACGCCGAGAACGAGTGGATCGAGATGCGGCTGCGGGCGCGTACGGCGCAGACCGTGAAGATCCCCGCGCTCGGCCTGGCAGTCGACTTCGCGGCGGGCGAGGAACTGCGCACAGAGGTGTCGGCGAAGTTCCGCGAGGAGGGTGTACGCCGGGAACTGGCCGCCGCAGGGCTGGAGTTGAGCCATTGGTGGACGGACGAGGCGGACAGGTTCGCGCTGTCGTTGAGCGTAGTGCGCTGACGACGGTACGCGGCGTGCGCTCACCCGTCGGCGAGTGTCCGTGTGATGCGGTGTGAGGCGCGGGCCGCCTCGGCCGCCGGGTCCGCGCCCTGCAGCACCCTGGTCATCCACGCCTTGATCGGGTTGTCCGCCTCGACCGCCGCCCACGCGGGCGCGGCGGGGGTCGCCCGGCCGTGCGCCGCGCCCGCGGCCATGGCCGCGGCGCCCTCCTCGCCCGCGACCGCTCCCGCCAGAGTCGTCTTGTTGGGCACGTAGTCCATCGTGCGAGCCAGATCGGTCTGCCAGGTGGTGCCGGCGAGTGCGGCGACGACGGCGGTCGCGCCACGGCGGTCGCCTGTGTTCTTGGGGATGACGAGGTCGGAGCCGCCGGTGAAGACGGCGCCGGGCCGGTCGGCCGTCTTGCCGGGGATGGGGAAGTACCCGAGCTTGCCCTTCAGTTCGGGGTTCTTCTGCACGATGGCCTGCGCGAGTCCGGGCACGGCCACGATCTGTGCCACGCGGCCCTGGGCGAACACCCCGGCCTGCGGCGGGTGTTCCTCGTCAGCGTCGACGGGTGCGTTCCCCAGTGCGTGGAGTTGCTTGTAGAACCGCATGCCGCGCAGCGCCGCGGGTGTCTGCAGTGCGCCTTCCCAACTCCCCGCCGAGGACTTCTTGGCAAGGTCGCCGCCCTCGTCCCAGATGAAGCCGGAAAGGGTGTACCAGTCCTGCCCGGCCAGGTAAATTCCCTGGTCGCCCCTGGAGTTGAGCTTCACGGTGTCCGCGAGCCACTCATCACGCGTCTTCGGTGGCTCGGCGATGCCGGCCTGGGCGAAGAGGTCCTTGCGGTAGATGACGACGCGGTTGGCGGCGTACCAGGGGATGCCGTACTGGTGCCCGCCGAAGCTGCCCGGCTGGGCGAGCCCCGGGAGCCAGTCGTCCTTGCCCCAGTCCCGCATCGACTCCAGGGTCAGGTCGAGTAGTCCGCCGCCGTCCACATACTGCGCGACCTGGGTGTTGCCGACCTCGACGACGTCAGGGCCGCCACCGTCGCTCCGCTTCAGCGCCGCCTGGACCTTCTCGCCGATCCCGGTCCACTGCTGAATGCGGATGTCCAGGCGCAGATCGCCGTGTGTTCGCTCGAACTCCCTCGTGAACCGGTCGAGAAACGCCGCCGACGCGCTGTCCTTCATCAACCACACCGTGACCGTGCGCCGACCGGCCCCGTCGCCGGGCAGGACCGCGCACGCGGTGAGAAGCGAGGCGGAAACACATATGAGGGCAAGGAGGCGATGTCTCACGGGGGGTCCTGTTCAGCCTTGCGGACAAGGGGGGAGGGGCCCGACGTGGGGGAAGAGCGGAACGCTCGTACGGGTGTTCCCGATTTTGGTATGGACCAATGCCGAGGGTCAAGAGGTGCTGTCTCGCGGCCCACGGTGCCGTACGGCACCGTGGAGTGACGCGCGGCACGCACGCCGCGCAGAGAGGAGCGCCGGTATGTCCGACCACACCTATCGGGTCACCGAGATCGTCGGCAGCTCGCCCGACGGCATTGACCAGGCCGTTCGCAACGGCATCGCCCGCGCCTCGCAGACCCTGCGCAACCTGGACTGGTTCGAGGTCACGCAGGTCAGGGGCAGCATCGAGAACGGGCAGATCGCGCACTATCAGGTCGGTTTGAAGGTGGGCTTCCGCCTGGACGACCTCGATTGACCGAGGGCCGTCGGTCCGGACCCGCGGCCCCGCGCCCTTCGGCGCGACGGAGATGGCCGCCCCGCGGGCGCGCACGCCGGCGAAAAGCGGCCGCGGACCACCCGGACGGGGGAAGCCCACGGAGGTCGGTCCACGGTGCTGCCGTATGGCGACTGTTCGCCGGTAGGGGCCTGACAGTTGTGACAGACCTTCCAGGTCTGCCACACCCCAGCCAGCACACCATGCCCCAACTCGCTCCCGGCTGACGGGATCACAGCGCCGCCACCCGGCAGAATTCACCAGTCTCAGCACTGCGTCACGTCAGATTCACGTACAGCAGTGGTATATGACCCATTCATGGCCAAACCTCACGTTGCGGACCGCATGCCGGTACCGCAGGGTCAAGATGTGAGCGCACTCTCACCCGCCCCCACACCCGAACGTGCCGGGGGCGCAGTCCGCCGCATCCGTCTGCCCCTTCGGATACGGCTACTGCCCGGCGCCGGGTCGGCCCTCGCGCTGTTCGCCTCCATCCGCTTCGCGGGTGTCGTCGCGATAGCCCTGGCGAACCATGTCGCCGGCCACGCACTCCTCAAGGGCCTGGCTCATTCCTGGGACTCACGCTGGTACCTGCACATCGCCGAGTACGGCTACGGCACCCGTGTCCACATCCTCGCCACCACCGGCGTCGTGCAGCGGGACTGGGCGTTCTTCCCGCTCTATCCAGGACTCACCCGTGCCGTGTACTCCGTCCTCCCGATCACCCCGGGTG
This sequence comes from Streptomyces sp. NPDC001020, assembly GCF_053599115.1. NCBI lineage: Bacteria > Bacillati > Actinomycetota > Actinomycetes > Kitasatosporales > Streptomycetaceae > Streptomyces > Streptomyces sp. NPDC001020. The sequence goes on from NZ_JBSFLQ010000079.1 coordinate 9,817, forward strand.
CCGCCGCCCTGCTGGTCGCCTGGACCGCGGCGGGGGTGGCCGCGTACGGCGTCTACGCGATCGGCCACCATCTGTACGGGCGAGCGGTCGCCACCGCACTCGTCGGCGTGTGGGCCGCCCTGCCGCACTCCGTCGTACTCGGCATCGCCTACACGGAGCCCCTGCTCACCGCGCTCGCCGCATGGTCCCTGTACGCCGTACTCAAGGGCCGCTGGCTGTGGGCCGGTGCACTGGCAGCCCTCGCGGGCCTGTCGCGGCCCACCGGGTTCGCCGTGGCCGCGGCGCTGTGCGTCGTGGCGGCGTACGAGATCATCAGGCGGCGCGGCCGCGCCCCGCTCTCCCTGTGGATCGGCGCCGCGATCGCGCCGCTGGGCTGGGTGGGCTTCGTGCTGTGGGTCGGCGACCACACAGGTGATCTGCTGGGCGGCTATTTCAGGGTCCAACGCGGCTGGGACTCCCGCTTCGACTTCGGCGCCGGCTCGCTGCACTTCCTCAAGGGGCTGCTCCTGCACGGCGGCCGGGTCGTCTACCCGCTGGCTCTGGTGATCGTCGTGGCGGCCGTCCTCCTGTTCTGCCTGCTGTGCTTCGACCGCGCCCCTCTGGCGCTGATCGTCTACGCGGGCGTACTCCTCCTGATCACGGTCGCAGGCTCCGGGCCGTACGCGTCGAAACCGCGCTTCCTGCTGCCCGCCTTCCCCTTGCTGTTCCCGCTCGCGCGCAGCCTCGTACGGACCTGGAGGGTTCGCCCCCGGCACGCCTTTCTGCTCGGCGCCTCCCTCGTCACGCTCTCGGTGGCCTACGGGACGTATCTGATGACAGGCAGCCACACACCACTGTGAGCCCGGACGCCGCGTAGGCCGATTCCCCATCGAGCTGCGGCGCCCGGCTTGTGCCGGTATGACTCTTATGACGGTATGGGTAGATAAGGGCTATCCGGACTCTCTGAGGAGATGACTGCGATGTTCAGAAGGCTCATCGGACTGATCATCCTCGTGGTCGCGGGCGCCATCGCCGCTGCCCTGGTCTTCAGCAACCTGACCGGCGGCTCCAGCTACCCCGTGTCCTTCCTCGGCCAACACGGCTCCATGAACACGCTGGCCCTCCTGTGTACCGGCCTGGCCCTCGGGTTCCTCATCTCGCTGGGCCTGGCCATGATCCTGAAGGGAAGACGCCGTCGGCACAGGGGCGCGCGAGGCGCCCACGCGGGAGACGCCGAAGCTCCGCGACCAACGTGATGACGGGACCCGGCATGCGAGGCCGTGGCCTTCTGCTCAACGGTCAGGGCCTGCCCGCCAGCCGCTCCAGCGGTGGACGGTGACCTCGATCACCGGCCCGTCCGGCGGGTTGTCCTGGTACTGAGGATATTTCTGCTCAAGCAGGCCGATGGCCCGCTCGTACACCTGTCGGTCGCCTTCCGTGGGCGCGCCGGGAGGTACGGTTCGGGCGCCTCCGTCCGCCCGCACCCACCACAAGCGGTCCCAATCCTCGTCGTAGGCGTCCACCAGCAGGCACACGGCGGGGTTGACGGCGACATTGTGCAGCCGCTTCAGTCGCTGGGAGCTCTTCGGTTTACGGTCGACGGCCATGACGATCGTGTCCTCGTCCCGCCACGCGAACACGACCGGGACGAGATGGGGGCGCCCCCGAAAGTCGACCGTCGCCAGTCGTGCGACCCTGGCCCTGGTGAACCGTCGACGGGCCTCGTGCTCGGTCATCCGCGGCACTGTCTCTCCTCCCCGCCCGCCCTCGAAGTGGGCGTCCCCTGCGGTCCGGTGACATCGCGCGCGGGTGCCTGGCTGTGTACGCGCGACTTCTTCCACCGTCTCACCGTCCGCGGGTCCCCGGCCCCGAGCCGGTCCGGCTGCCGGGACGCCGGGGCCGGGGCACACTGGAAAGGCACCCCGTTCCGTTCCCGCGGGCGTGCCGATGACGGGGCTCACGCGTAACCGCGGACCGGTGTTCGGGACCGCCCCTGGTCCTACGGGGCCAGCCAGGAGGAGCCATGCCAGCGCCCTGCCCACCAGTACGCACAGGCGTGCGAAACCGTCTCAGTCGCCTGTTCGCTCGACGTCGTGCGACGCCAACCGGCCCCTCCCACGAGACCCAGCTCCGGGCCCTGACCGCGCTGCTGGACGAGGCCGTCACCGCCCAACTGGGAGCCGACCGCGCCGTGGCGGCATGCGGCGAGCCCGGCCCTCTACGCCCGGAGATCGCACAGGCGTGCGGACGGCACAGCGTGACCTTCCACCGGCTCAGCGGGCGGTTGCACAGCCTGCAGATGACGCACCCCGATCTCGTCGAGGCACGCGCACGCGCGGGACGACTGCTGGCCTACGACCAGTGGATGGTGCGCCAGGCGATGAACCTGGCGTTCACGGTGCACGCCGACGCGCGGACCGAGGCCGCACGGCTGCGCCTGAACGGCCTGGGTCGGCCTGCGGACGAGCTGCGCGGACTGCGGGACCTGCTCCGCGACCGCGCCGAGTGGAACAGTCCATGAGCATCGTCTGTCGGCTTAGGGCGTGTTTCGAAAGTGCCGCCTGCCCCGCGACGCCTGGCACGGCCCCTCGCCGCGTTGTCGGGATCGCCCGCGTACGCCCAGTACGCAGGCGACCCTCCGCCTTGCGAGGCACCGCACCAGACGCCGCGGGGCCCGCCCTTCGGGCGGACGACGGGACTTTCGAAACACGCCCTAGAAGACTCATGAAGATCTTGTTGAGGGGCTGTCCGGCCGCAGGCCGGGCGGCCCCTCGGTCTATGCGGTGGCCGCGCTGATCGTCCAGG
>NZ_JBSFLQ010000080.1:0-11989 GCF_053599115.1 Streptomyces sp. NPDC001020
AAAACGCTCGGCTGGGAAACCCCAGCCGAGCGCCTCGCTAAGCTCCTGGCCACAGCCAGTTGATCACCTGTGTTGCAACGACCCCTGGAATTCGCACGCTTGGAGGGGGCTTCGGCAGACGCCGTTGTCCCTGGTCAGAGGCCTACTCAGACCACCGGCAACCTGGTGCCGGTGCCGGCGGAGCCGTCAACCGTCCGCCCGGCGGTACTTGCGTACCGCTAGCGTACGGAAGATCAGGATGATCACGACCGACCAGATCAACGAGGCCCACACGGGGTGCTGCATGGGCCAGGCATCGGGCGTCCGAAAGTCCGGGGGAAGGTTGCCGAACAGCTCGCGGCACGCCTGCACGGTGGCACTGAACGGGTTCCACTCCGCTATGTGTCGCAGGAAGGACGGCATCCGGTTCGCGTCCACGAACGCGTTCGAGATGAACGTCAGCGGAAACAGCCAGATCAGACCGCCCGAGGTCGCCGCTTCAGGAGTACGCACGGACAGGCCGATGAGCGCGCCGATCCACGAGAACGCGTACCCGAGGAACAGGAGCAGCGCGAATCCGGCGAGCACCTTGCCGAAGTTCTCGTGCGTGCGCCAGCCGACGATCACGGCGACGACCGCCAGGACGATGACGGTGAGCGCCGTCTGCACCAGGTCGGCGATGGTACGGCCGGTCAGCACCGCGCCGCGTGCCATCGGCAGGGAGCGGAAGCGGTCGATCAGACCCTTGTGCATGTCGTCGGCGATGCCCGCACCCGCGCCCGCCGTGGCGAACGTGACGGTCTGGGCGAAGATGCCGGCCATCAGGAACTCGCGGTAGTCCGCCGTGGAACTGGACGCGCCGACCTGGACCGAGCCGCCGAACACATAGGTGAACAGCACCACGAACATGATCGGCTGGATCAGCCCGAAAATGAGCATTTCGGGGATCCGGCCCATACGAATCAAATTGCGCTTGGCGACGACCAGCGAGTCACGGACGGACTGGCTGACGGGGTTCGTGTGCGCCGCGACGGGTACGGCGCCGTTGGCAGCACTCACTGGGCGGGCTCCTTCGTGTGCTTGCGGGCCTTGGGATCTTTGGTTCCGCCGCTCTCTTCGGGCTTCTCCTCGGCGACATGACCGGTCAGGGACAGGAAGACGTCGTCCAGAGTGGGGCGGCGCAGTCCGACGTCGTCCATCTCGATGCCGCGGCTGTCCAGCTCGCGGATGACCTCGGCGAGGAGCTTGGCGCCGCCGGTGACCGGGACGGTGAGCTTACGGGTGTGCTCCTCGACCGTCGTGTCGCCCTTGCCGAAGCCGCGCAGCACCTCGGAGGCGGTGGTGATGTGTGCGCGGTCGCGCACCACGATCTCGACGCGCTCTCCACCCGTCTGCGCCTTGAGCTGGTCGGAGGTGCCGCGGGCGATGACCCGACCGTGGTCGACGACGCAGATGTCATGCGCCAGGTGGTCGGCCTCTTCGAGGTACTGGGTGGTCAGCAGCAACGTCGTACCGCCGGAGACCAGCTGCTTGATGACACCCCACAACTCCTGCCGGTTGCGGGGGTCGAGGCCGGTCGTCGGCTCGTCCATGAACATCACGGGCGGTCGGATCACCAGAGCGGCCGCGAGGTCGAGCCGGCGGCGCATTCCGCCGGAGTACGTCTTCGTGGGGCGGTCGGCGGCGTCCGTGAGGTGGAACTGCTCCAGCAGCTCGACCGCCCGCTGCTTCGCCGCTTTCGCCTTCATCTGATAAAGCTGGCCCACCATCTGGAGGTTCTCGCGACCGGTCAGATACTCGTCGACCGCGGCGAACTGCCCGGACAGGCCGACCGAGCGGCGCACCGCGTCAGGGTGTTTGAGGACGTCGATCCCCGCAACGATCGCCGTGCCGCGGTCGGGGCGCAGTAGGGTCGTCAGACAGCGGACCGTGGTGGTCTTGCCCGCGCCGTTCGGTCCGAGGAGGCCCAGCACGGTGCCTTCCGGGACATCGAGGTCGACGCCGTCCAGGGCTTTTACGTCGCCGAAGTGCTTCACCAGACCTTCGGCGTAGATGGCGCCCGGCATATGAATTCTCCACGTCGTTGGGGATCGGGTCAGGGCAGGTTCCTGGTCGTGACGAGGCTCACTATAACGCGATGTATCGCGTCTCTCAATGCTTTTTTCCGGATGGTCACGCCCCTGGCCCCGGCCTCAGTCGATGACCGTGTAGCCCGCCTCCCGCAGCACGTGACCGACCTCGACGCAGTGCTCCGGGCCCTTCGTCTCCAGGTGCAGTTCGACCTCCGCCTCCGTCAGCCCCAGCCGCGGGTCCGTTCGCACGTGGCTCACATCGAGGACGTTGACGTCGACCACCGACAGCGCCCCGAGAAGCGTCGCGAGCGCGCCCGGACGGTCGGTGAGCCGCAGCCGGACCGCCAGGTAGCGGCCGGCGGCGGCCATGCCGTGTCGCAGGATGCGCTGCAGCAGCACCGGGTCCACGTTGCCACCGGACAGCACCGCCACGACCGGACCCTCGAAGGCGTCCGGCTCGCGCAGCAGCGCCGCGACGGAACTCGCGCCCGCCGGCTCCACTACCAGCTTGGCCCGCTCCAGGCAGAGCAGCAGCGCGCTGGAGAGGTTGTCCTCCGAGACCGTACGAACCTCATCGACCAGGTCGCGCACGATCTTGAACGGCACATCGCCGGGCCGCCCCACCCTGATCCCGTCGGCCATCGTGACCGGATGCCCGACCGACACCGGACGCCCGGCCGCCAGCGAGGGCGGATACGCGGCCGCGCCCTCCGCCTGCACACCCACCACCCGCACGTCCGGGCGCAGTGCCTTCACCGCGGTCGCGATACCCGCGACCAGCCCGCCGCCGCCGACACCGACGACGATCGTGCGTACCTCGGGGCACTGCTCCAGGATCTCGAGGCCGACCGTGCCCTGGCCCGCGATGATGTCCGGGTGGTCGAACGGGTGGATGAACGCCGCACCCGTCCGGGTCGCGTACTCCTGCGCGGCGGCCAGCGTCTCGTCCACCACCTGGCCGTGCAGCCGCACCTCGGCGCCGTACTCGCGGGTGGCGCTGATCTTCGGAAGGGGAGCGCCCTTCGGCATGAACACCGTGGAGTGCACCCCGAGCAACGCCGAGGCGAGAGCCACGCCCTGCGCGTGATTGCCCGCACTCGCCGTGACGACGCCCGCGGCGCGCTCCTCGGGCAGCAACCCCGCGATGCGCACGTACGCGCCGCGCAGCTTGAACGACCCGGTCCGCTGGAGGTTCTCGCACTTGAGGTGCACCGGCGTGCCGACCAGCCGGGTCAGATGCCTGCTGCCCGCCATGGCCGTGACGCGTGCGACACCCGACAACATCTTCTGGGCGCCCCGAACGTCGTCGAGTGTCACTGCCGCCAAGAAGTCAGCCGTGCTGTAGCTCATGGCCACCAGTTTCGCAGTTCACATCCCTTCACAGCAGATATGACCCAAGGCCTGGTACGTGTTTGCGCAGCGCCGGTACGACCTGCGCCCCGGGCGCGTACCCTGTCCCCCAATCCAGCTCCCCACGCATGAAGTGAGCCCCGGCCATGCCCACACCACCTGACATGTCGACGGACATGACGACCGTCGGTGACACCGGTCTCCTGGACATGCTGCAGCACGAGGTCGCACTGTTCGCCCGGCGCGCGGAACAGACGCGGCTCGGCGGGGTCGGGCAGGCGCGCAACTCCATGGACCGTGCCGCGTACCTGCTGCTCAACCGCCTCGACAAGGAGGGTCCGATGGGCGTCAAGGCGCTCGCCGCGAGCATGGGAATCGACTCGTCGACGGTCACCCGGCAGGTGGCCCCGCTGGTCGACACCGGTCTCGTCAAGCGCACCTCGCACCCGGCGGACGGACGCGCCGTGGTACTTCAGCTCTCCCCCCGGGGGCTGTCGCGCCTGGACGACGTGCGCTCCTCCAGGCGGCAGTTCATGGACGAACTGACGAACGACTGGACACCGGAGGAGCGACAGGCGTTCTGCACGCTGCTCACGCGGTTCAACGTCGCCCTGTCCGCCCGGCAGACCACACAGGGGCTTCCGGCGACGGAGTCACAGCCGACGTCCTGAGTCCCGAGGCGCGTCGTACGTCATCACGTGTCCACGCGTGCGTGCGGACGCTGCCCGGCTCTTGACCGGGAGGGCACGGCCGGTCTCATATGAATCATATGAAACGGGGTCCCTGTCGTCCGCGGTCCGGCCTACCGTGCGGTCCCACCGTGCACACGCCTTCGTCACCGTACGCGGCGGGTCCTGTGCTCTCAGGATCGCCCTCAGACGGGAGGCGCAGTGCGAGAACGGCAGGCGTCCCAAGGCGTGCGTCAGGCCCGGGAGTTCGAGGCGTTCGTCGCGGGAGCGGCCGGGCGGCTGCTGCACGCCGCCACGCTGCTCACCGCGGAGGCCCCCGACGGAAACCCGCGTGCGCGGCGTCTCCTGACGCTGGCCCTCGCCCAGACGTACGCGTCCTGGGACAGGCTGCGCGGCGAGGACCCGTACGACCGCGCACGCCAGCATCTGGCCGCCCGCTTCGCGCGCGAGGCATGGCACCGGTACGGAGTACTCGGCCGGCACCGCCCGGACTCGGGCAGCGTCCTCGCCGACCTGTCGCCCCAGGAGCGACTGATCCTGGTCCTCAGGTTGTACGAGGGCGTCGCCGAGGAGCAGACGGCCGCGCTGCTGGGCCTGCCCACCGAGCGGATTCAGGCGATCTACGCGCGGGCGCTCGCGACGCTGCTGCATCCGCGACGGGAGGCGACGCCGACGGCGCTGGGCGCCAAGACGGTGCCGTCATGAGGGGGTCGTACGGGTGGGCGAGCGGCACTCCCGCCGCTCCCGGCCCGAGTGTGAGCGGCGCCCTGACGCGGCCGTGCCCCATTGCTCTCCCCAATCCGTACGGCATCGGAGGCGGCCGGTGAAAGCGCCCGAGCGGGAGGCGGCCGTACGCCGGATGCTGGAGCGGACGCCGCCCCAGGTGCCGCCGGACCTCTGCGCCGAGGTGGTGCGGCGAGGCGGTCGCATGCTGCGCCGCCGCACGGTGGCGCGCCGCCTGATGTGGCTGGTGCTGGTCACGGCGACCCTCGCCTTCGCGATCTGGGCGTGGATCGCCCACCCCTGGGTGGAGCCGCCGTCGACGACGACTCCACCGATCAGCAAGTGGTGACCGAAAAACCCTAGGCCAGGGCCTGCCGCAGGTCCTCCAGGAGGTCGTCGACGTTCTCGATGCCGACGGAGAGACGTACGAGGTCGGCGGGGACCTCCAGGGCCGACCCGGCAGCGGACGCGTGCGTCATGCGCCCCGGGTGCTCGATCAGGGACTCCACACCTCCCAGGGACTCACCGAGCGTGAACACCTTGGCACGGTTGCAGACCTCGACGGCCGCCTCTTCGCCGCCCTCGACCTGGAAGGAGACCATGCCGCCGAACGCCCTCATCTGCTTCGCGGCGATCTGGTGACCGGGGTGCTCCGGCAGGCCCGGGTACAGCACGCGCGTCACGCGCGCGTGCCGGGTGAGCATGTCGGCGACCTTGGCGGCGTTCTCGCTGTGCCGGTCCATACGGACGGACAGTGTTTTGGTGCCGCGCAGCACCAGCCACGAGTCGAACGGGCCGGCGACCGCGCCCATGGCGTTCTGGTGGTAGGCCAGTTGCTCGCCCAGCTCCTGGTCGTTCACGATCAGCGCGCCGCCGACGACGTCCGAGTGACCGCCCATGTACTTGGTCAGGGAGTGCACGACGACATCGGCGCCGAGGGCGAGCGGCTGCTGGAGGTAGGGGGTTGCGAAGGTGTTGTCGACGACGAGCCTGGCGCCCGCGTCACGGGCGATCTGGGCGACGGCGGCGATGTCGGTGATGCCGAGGAGCGGGTTGGAGGGGGTCTCCACCCACACGGCCTTGGTCTTCGGGGTGAGCGCGGCGCGCACGGCGGAGGGATCGCTGGTGTCGGCGACCGACCATTCCACGCCCCACCGCGAGACGACCTTGGCGAAGAGACGGAACGTACCGCCGTACGCGTCGTTCGGGATGACCACGTGGTCGCCGGGGCTGAGCAGCGTACGCAACAGGCAGTCCTCGGCCGCCAGCCCGGACGCGAACGCGAGGCCTCGTCGGCCACCCTCCAGGGCGGCGAGGTTCTCCTCCAGGGCGGTCCTGGTCGGGTTGGCACTGCGGCTGTACTCATAGCCGCCGCGCAGTCCGCCGACGCCGTCCTGCTTGTAGGTCGAGACCTGGTAGATCGGCGGGACGACCGCTCCGGTGAGGGGATCGGCGGTGTTGCCCGCATGAATCGCGAGGGTCTCGAAGTGCTGACTGATCTGCCTGTCGCTCATGAGCACCGAGGGTAATGCTCTCGTGGCGCCGATGGCAGCGCGCGTGCCGGGCGCCGGACGCTGGAGCACGGCGACGGGTTTTCCACAGGCTCGCGGACCAGGTTGGCCAATTGCCGGACCCGTCTGGTTCGCTTGAGGCATGGAGATTCTCTGGGTCCTGATGGCGCTGGTCCTGTTCAGCATGGTCCTGCTCCCCTTCCTCAGGCGCAGGCGTGCCGGCATCCAGCAGGTCGCGCCGGGCGCCCCGGACGCCGCGGACCCGGCGAACTACGGCTTCGTGCGCCAGGAGGCGCTGGACCTCCGGATGCCCGGCCCCGACCAGGACCTGCTGGACGTCCTGGACCTGGTGCAGCGCACGCAGGACTACCGCGCGGCCTCGCAGCTCCTGGCCGGCACCGAGAAGGAGGGCGAGGCGCGCTGGCAGCGTGTGCAGGCCTTCGCCGGTGCCGCGTCCCTGGAGCTCCAGCAACGGCCGGGCGGGGTGAGCGAGACGCCGGGCGGCCAGTGGCTGCGGGTCTGGCGGGCCGAGGCCCCCAAGGACGCGGGCGGCGCGGCCGTACAGGCGGAGTTCCTGGTCCAGCAGGCGTGGCGCACGTCGACGCCGGGGACGGACGACTTCCGGATCATCATGGAGGAGGCGAAGGCGGCGTGCGCGCAGGCGGCCCTGCTGGCCCCCGGCGACCCGATCCCGTACATCATCGAGCTCTCGGTGGCCCGCGGACTCGCCTACCCGCAGCCGGAGTTCGAGCAGCTGTGGCTGAAGATCCTGGACCGTGCGCCGGCCCACATGGGGGCACACCTGGCGGCGCTGCACTACTGGTGCGAGAAGTGGCACGGCTCACGGGAGCTGGCGTACGCCTTCGCGCAGACCGCCGCGGCCCGCGCTCCGCAGGGCTCGCTCCTGGCCGCGATGCCCCTCTTCGCGGTCTTCGAACACCTTCCCGAGGTGAATCTGGTCCAGGGCTTCTACCAGAGCGAGGTCGTGACCAAGGCGATCCACGGCGCGCTCTTCGCGGTCCAGACGGCCCGCCCCGACGACCCGATGCTGGCGCACGTCCGCCACCTCCTTGTGTTCTTCCTCGTCCGCAGCGAGCGCTGGGCGGAGGCGATGGCCCAGCTGGTTCACATCGACGGCCACGTGGGCGCGCTCCCCTGGACCCTGAACCCCGATCCGGCCGCGGACTACGCGGTGTACCGGGCGCTCGCGGTCGCCGGGTACGAGGCGAACGGAGGAAGCCCGGCGACGCTGCTCCACTGAGACCGCTCCCGTCCGGTCCGAGGGCGGGGGCCCGCCTCCGGTACGCGTCAAGGCGGCCGTAGAACAGCCCTCATGGCTGTTGCCGACGGTGCGGGTCGACCTCCAGGGCCGCCCGGTCCCAGCCGCCCGACTCGGCGGCCGCCTCATAGGTGCTGTCCAGAAACTCGTTCAGCTCCTGGTCCGGGTCGGCGGCGGAAGCAACCGCCTCATAGGGCAGAACGAACTCGCCGAGGTCCCGTCGGTATGACGCCGCCGCGGGACGGACCGGGCAGTCGGCGAAGCCGGCGGGTTCGGGATAGGCGTAGGCGTAGAACGCGCCCTCCTCACCTCCGCCGGGCCAGAACCCGCAGCTGGACAGCTCGACGGAGTAGGACTCCGTTGTCACCCGGTCCGGGCAGTTGGGGACACCGCCGGAGGGATGCGGCGGCGCCGGCCGGCCGGAGAAGCGCGTGCAGGCCAGGTCCATCGCCCCCCAGAAGTAGTGCACAGGGCTGACTTTGCCGACGAAACGGGACCGAAATTCGCCGAACGCCCGCGCGGCCTGCATCAGTTGACCCCAGTAAAGCCGCGCGGCGTGCGGGTCGTAGGAGGCGTGCCGGAAGTCGTCCGCGAACGGGATGGCCGGGTCCACCTCGTTCGGTCGGGGGTATACGCGGGTCTGGATGCCCAACTCCCCCAGCGCGCCCATGATCTCGGCGTAGAACTGGGACACCGGTTTGGACTCCAGCGCCAACTCACGTCGGCTTCCGTCGCTGACACGTATGCACAGCCGGTGGTCGATGAAGTCGAATTCGATATCGAACACGCCCGTCCGGAACGGGATCGCGGAAGTGGTCAACCCCCGCGGGGTGACGTAGAGGGCGACCTGCCACCAATGGTTGACCATGGGCGCGTGGGCCAGCCGGATCTTGCCGACGATCTGGGTCCACATGTGCAGGGTGTCCCGGGTCTCGGTCCAGTCCGCCACCCGCAGTCGCGGCCACAGCCCGACCTGCTGTGTCTTCTGCCCGGTCATAGCGCCTCCCACTGACCTCGCCGCTCCGACAATCCGCAGTCACCGGCTCCCGGCGTCCGTGATTCCGTGCTCCGCTCACCGCGGAAGAGGTACAGGCGAGGGGTGCACCCGATATGTCCAGACTATTCCCCAAGGTCAGGGCCAACCAGACGAGGCCGCCGTCACGGCAGACACTCTCGAGGCTCTCGTCGCGTGGGCGCGCCGCACCCTCCGCGGACATCTCCGCCTCCGGCGCCCACCACAGAGAGTGAGATGTTATTCATCTGAAAATGATTTGCACGCATAGCCAGAATTACGTCAACAAACCGCCGCCCTCTGCCCGAAGAAACGATTCTTCATGGAGCCGTTCCCCCGAATGCCGGATACCCTTCACCCGGTGACGCTCGTTAGGTGATCGTGAGTTGGAACGAACCAGAAGATCAGATTCCCGGTGGAAGCGGCACGCTTTGGTGCGATTCGATCGACAGCGACGCGCGCCTCAAGGGCTGTTCGGACCTTCTTGACGACTTCCTCAAGAAGATCAGCGAGATGGAAAGCGAATACCTGCGCACTCTGGACGGAACGCCCTGAGCAACGGCGCGGAGGAGCTGGAGAATGGACAGGTATCAAGGTGAATCAGGCCTCTACGACTTTCAGTTCGCCCTGAGAACCGACTACGACGCACTCGGGCAAACTTCTTACAACGTCGGCCCCTTCGAGACGCAGCACGTCTGGGGCACGCACGGCCCTGACCTCGCACCGAACAACTGGGACCCGGACGAAGAGCTCGCCCAGATGTTGTCCGGCGTCACCAGCACGGATCCCGCTCCGGTCACCATGGATGGACAGCATCGCCACAGGATCGACCGGCGGCGCCCCCGGCCCGGATCCCACATCCTCGACGCCGGCCAGAAAATCACACCTGCCACGATCCTGATCACGACCATCGCCGCTTGCGCGGTGGCCATGCTGGGTTGGTCCATCGCCTATTCGTACAACCAGCTGTGCGCCATCGCCTCTACCGTACTGCCGGCGCCACTGGCGCAGTGGTGGCCGTTGACGGTGTACGGACCGTGGCTCGTCGCCGCGCTGTCCATCCTGCGAGCGGCCCTTCAGCACCGGACCGCCCGGCGCTCCTGGTGCGTCATTCTGCTCGCCTCCGCCACGGCGGTGGCCCTCTGCATCAGCCACTCGTCACATTCCGCGCTTTCGATGGTGATCGTCGGAATTCCGCCGATCACCGCCCTGGTGTGCTTCCGGGAACTCGTCGGCCAGGTTTCGTACAAATATCGCCCTCGGCATGCCGCGCACAGCAAAGAACAGTCCACCGGCGGCTGACCCGAAGGGCATTGGGCCGTCGGACGATGACGGTGGGCGACCGGCGTCATCGGACGGGTGCGTAACGGCAACGGCACCCGCTCCTCAGGGCGGGTGCCGTTCCGCACTCGGCGCGGGAACCGGCTCATATGGTGATGCGGCCCTAACCGGCCGTGGACGGCGCACAGAGCGACAGACCCGGAGCGGCCCCCACTCCGGGGGCCAGGTTCAGGGCGACGAGGGCATCGGGCAGGCCGCGCCCTACCCGGGCCCCTTCCGGAGTGCCCGGGGCGGCCGGCTGACGGCAACTGGCCGCGATGATCTCGAACAGATGCCGCACCCGACCGGGTCCCCGGGGCAACGACTGACCGTGGAAGTCCTCGTGGTGAGCGAGGACGAGGGCGGCGAGGCCCGCGACGTGGGCCGAGGCCGCGCCGGTGCCGTCCAGGAGCGTGTAGCCGCCCTGTGGTGCGCACGACAGGACCGCCACGCCGGGAGCGGCGGCGTCGATCCCGGGGCCGTAACAACCGAACGGCGCGGCGAACAATCCCTCCGGCGTCAACTGCCGCCCGTAGTGGGTGGCTTGGGAGGTGTCCTGCGGGCACGAGCCGACGACTCCCAGCGCGCCCACGGTGAACACGGTGGGCAGCGAGCCCGGGAAGGCGACCGGTCCGCCGACGTCACCGGCCGGTGCGACGCAGGCGACGCCTGCCGCGTGGGCATCGGCGAGCTTGCACGCGACCAGCGACGACGGGTACGGGGCCGCTACCGCGAGGTGGGCGATGTCGACCTCTCGCTCGATGCAGTGGTCCAGGGCGGCGATCAGATCGCTGAAATGCCCGTCGGGCATCACCTGACAGACCTCGATCTCGGCGTCGACCGCGATGCCGATGACCCCCTTGCCGGTGTCCGCCCCGGCGACGATGCCCGCCGTGTGCGTACCGGTCCCCATCGTGTCGTGCGCCCAGCCGTCGTCCGTGCCGTGCACGAGGTCGACCCCGGAGCGCACCCCCTTCAGATCGGGGTGGTCGACGCTGACGCCCGAACCGATGAGGGCGATCTTGACGCCGAAGGCACGGAACGTGGGAGGCAGCCGGTCCAGCCGCATGGCCTGCTGGCCCCAGCCGTACTGCTGCCGCTCCTCCAGTTCCGGGTACACCTTGGCCAGCGGGGTGAGGGTGACGACGTTCTCCTGGGTCGCCGACAGGTCGGGGCGATGGATCCAGCGGTCCGTGTAACCGCCCGGGGGCCGCACGTACAGGGACCGGACGGACTGCGCGGTCTCCGTCGACAGCGTGACGGTGACCGTCCCGTCGGCCCCGGTGACGCCCTGGCTCGGCCAACTGGCACCGATCAGGAACACCCGCGCGCCGGCCAGCGGTTCGCCGTCCGGGCCGCAGACGCGCAACGAGATCTCCGCCGGTTGCTCCAGCGGCGCGATCAGCCCCGGATCGCGCAGCGGCAGTATCCCCGCAGCCGACATGGCGGCGGGTCCGGTGCCGGACAGTGGCAGGTCCGGTTCGATGTGCACATGCAGCGCTCGCACCGCCGGTACCTGGGCCTCGGGCACCTCGACGACCGCGACCTCCGGACAGGAGGGGGGCAGCCCCAGCGAGTTGCGCTTCTCCGACGGCCGCAGCCTGCGCCTCACCTTGACCTCGGGCATCCCGTCCAGCAGGTCGCACACCTCGTCCATGCTCAGTTCGAGTACTCCTGGCGGGAGCAGCCGCTGCGGCAGCGGTGTCACCAGGTACCGCTCCCGGCGCGGCCGCACCGTGACCGGTGAGCGCGCGCCCTTCTCCCGTGACCCCGTCTTCGCGCCCTCGGGTTCCGGCCCACCCGCCCCCGCACCCTCAATACCGCGCTCACGATTGTTTGCGGGCCTTTCCTTGACCATTACGTCCACCTTCGCCACGCCTGCGTCGTCCTACTGTTCGTGATCCGGCGACCGGCGGCTCGCGCTTCCACGGTGATGCGGTGTGCCCGGGAGCTGCTCCCGGGCGGTGTGCCTGCGCCAGCGCCCGCGTGCCCGGCCAGATCCGCTCGGCCATGTACTCGTCGTAGATCTCCTCGCCGATCGACATCAGCTCGGC
>NZ_JBSFLQ010000081.1:0-11173 GCF_053599115.1 Streptomyces sp. NPDC001020
TCGTCACACCCCACCAACGCGGCCAGGACTCCAATAGACACTCTCACAGGCCCCGAACCAGCCGATTCAGTCACCCGCGAAGTACGGACCTAGCAAGGGAGGTGCGCTCGGCGGCTCGGGCGCTCGCGTACAGCGCGGCGAAGGTGGCGCCACGCTTGCCCTCACACCGGTCGGCCGCGCCGACGATGAGGTCGAGCAGCAGGTCACCGCGGCGTCCGTTGCCGGTCGCCACATGCACCCAGCGTTCCGCGTACGGTTGCCACTGTGTACGCGGCACCCCGTCCAGTACCGCTTGCCAGCACCTGATCAGGGAGTCCTGCACCCCCCTCTCCTCTATGAGCGCCAGTGAGTTGTCGTAGGAGGCGATCAGCGGCACCGGTCCGCAGGCGCTCAGGAAGATGCTTAGTTCAGAGGGCGAGAGGGCAGAGCGTGCCAGACGGTCGAGCAACCGTCGGCGCAGTCGGCTGCTCGTTGACACCAACTCGCACAGTGCGTCCAGGGCGCGAGTGCTGCCGCGCTCGCGGCGAGCCAGGTGGTACAGCCGGAACATGGCCTGATCCGGGTGGCTGGACGCAATGACATCCCCGCAGACCTGGACGAGGACCTGCGCGAACTCCCCCTTGAGTCGCTTGGTCACACACCAGTGGTAGATCCGTCGACGAAAACTCCTGCCGTGCTCGGGGTCGTTGAGGCCGCAGGTGAGCGCATGGACCGCAGCCTCCAACTGGCCCCGGCTCGACGTCGTGGTGCTCCAGTGCTCGGCAAGGGAGGCCAGGCCTTCCTCGTTTCTGGTCCGCAAGTACTCTTCGGCCAACCGCGCCACCAGGTCGTGGCGAAGCTCCTGGGTGATGTGCGGTCCGGTCAAGTCGACGCTGCGCGCGGTCCAGGTGCCGAGATGCCGGCGCAGGTCGGGCATGTGGTCCCAGAAGTGCGCACGGATCGCGGTCCTGAGCAGGAGTTGGGCCGCCTCGTGGATGACGTCGGCATGGGCACCGTGCAGCATGGCCACGGTGATCAGCAAGGCCCGCTGCGGCCCTTCGGGGCGCTCGGCGACGAGTTTGGCGATCTCCCTGCGCCGGTCGTCCCACGCTCTGTGAGCCGTCGCGCACCAATCCGCGAACCCGGTGCCGGGGCGAGCTGCCTCGCGGGCCCGGCGCACCAGGTCGGCGAAGGTCGCGATCTCCCGCATCGGCCGCTGCTCGCCCAGGAATTCCTCGGCCGTGGGGACGGAATCGGCCTGCATGTACTGCTCGTACGGCACGCCGTACACGCGGAGGTGACGTCGGAAGACGTGTACGGGGGCAGGGCTTTTGATCTCGACCCGGTAGAACTGCAAGTCGGAGTCGAGGGTGCTTCATCGGACCCGCTGGTGGCCACTGCCTCCGGCGCGCCGGCAGCGGGCGCGCCGACCAACGCGATCAGCGCTCCGTCAGCTCGCAGGGCCGCGTCGCACAGGCGAGCAAGATCACGACTGGGCGCCTTGATGCCTCGTTCGACCTTGCTCAGCTGTGCCTTGCTGTAGTGCACGGCGGCGGAGAGCCCGGTGAGACTGAGACCGGCTTCCAAACGCCGTTTCCTCAGCTCCTCACCGAAGTCGGTGGACGGCTGCGGCACGAAGAACCTCCATAACCGTCCATCCAGGTGAACGGGGTTGCCGCACGAAAGCGTGCGGCAACCCCGACTGGACGGACAAGGCGACAGATGCTGTTTCCCGTTTCCTTTCCCGCGGATGAGCCGCGGTATGGGCTTCACGGATCCCGGGGGTGAAGGCTTGTGAACGTGCTCGAAGCGCACCCCGCCGTTCATCTCTGAGTTAGGCACGCCTAGCCTTGGTTCGTTACTGGGTTAGGCACGCCTAGCCTTGGTTCGTTCGATTCTGTGGACGGTAGGGAGGATGCATGCACCTGCGCGACTGCGCCCCGGGAGACCGACTCACCCTGCGCCGTCTACGCGTGCGCGCAGACGAACGGCTGCGGCTGCTGGAACTGGGCTTCGTGCCGGGCGCGCCACTGCACGTGGTGGCCCGCGGAGCCACCGGTGGGCTGCTGGTGGGCCTGGGCGATGCGCGGGTCGCGCTCGACGGGGCCACCGCGGGCGCGCTGCTGGTCGAGCCGGCGGTGGCCCGCTGATGGGGTTCCAGGACCGGACCGCCGGACTGCGCCGCGCCACCCGCGCCGCGATGCTGGAGAAGCCCTGCTGCGACCCGGTCGAGGACGCCGGAGACGTCGCCGTCCGCAGCGCGGTGCCCCGGGTGGCTCTGGTGGGCAATCCCAACGTCGGCAAGTCGACCCTCTTCAACGCGCTCACCGGTGCCCGTCAGCACGTCGGTAACTGGCCGGGCAAGACCGTCCACGTCGCGCGCGGCACCTGGCGCCCGGCCGACACTCCGTACGCCGACGGCCTGACCCTGATCGACCTCCCGGGCACCTACAGCCTGGTGCCCCGCTCCCCTGACGAGGAGCTCACCCGCGATCTGCTCGTGGACCACGGCCTCGACGGCCGCCCCGAGGTGGTCGTGGTGACCGTCGACGCGGCCAACCTCGCCCGCAACCTCTACTTCCTCAGTCAGGTCCTGGACACCGGCGTCCCGGTGGTGGTCGCTCTCACCATGGTCGACGTGGCCCGCTCCCGCGGCCTGAACGTCTCCGCTGAGTCACTGGCCCACACCCTGGGCACCCCCGTCGTCCCCGTCGTCCCCCACCAGGGGCAAGGCCTGGACGACTTGGCCGTGGCCGTGTGCGCCATGCTCGCGGATCCGTACCCGCCCCGCCCCGCCGATCTGGGTAGCGCCCTGGAGGAGGAGATCGCGGCCCTCACCGCCCTGGTGGCGGCCGGAGCCGGGGAGCGCTACGCCCCACGGTGGCTGGCACTCGCATTGCTGTGCGGCGAGCCCGTGCCCACCGTCTCCGAGGAACTGTGCGAGCAGGCCCGCGAAGCCGGACTGCGTCTGCTCCCCGGCGCCCCGGACAGCGCGGACGCCCCGGCCGACCACATGGACCTGCCCGAGGACGACCCTGAGACCCTGGTCGCCGAGGCCCGCTACGCCTGGGCGCACCAGGTGCTCGCGGCCGCCGTCGACCGCCGTGCCGCCGACCGCCCCACCGTGACCGACCGGGTCGACCGGGTGCTGACCTCGCGGTGGCTGGGCATCCCGGTGTTCCTCGCTGTCATGTGGGGCGTCTTCACCGCCACCACCACGCTGGCGGTTCCCCTCCAGGACGGCCTGCAGGCGCTGCTCGACGGCCCGGTGAACCGTGCCGCGACCGCCACCCTGGGGGCGGTGCACGCACCCGGCTGGGTCTCCGGGCTGGTACTGGACGGACTGGTCGGCGGCGTCGGCCAGCTACTGACCTTCGTACCGCTGATGGCGATCATGTTCGTGCTGCTGGCCCTGCTGGAGGACTCCGGTTACATGGCCCGCGCCGCGTTCGTCGTCGACCGGGTGATGCGCCTGATCGGCCTTCCGGGCCGTGCCTTCCTGCCTCTCATCGTCGGCTTCGGCTGCAATGTGCCCGCCCTGGCCGGCACCCGCATCCTCGCCAACCGCGGCCACCGGCTGCTGGTCGGCATGCTCATCCCCTACGTCACCTGCAGCGCCCGGCTGACGGTCTACGTGCTGCTCGCCAGCGTCTTCTTCGGAAGCAGGGCGGGCACCGCGGTCTTCGCCATGTACGTGCTCTCCATCCTGCTGGTCATCGGGATCGGCCGACTGCTGCGCCGGGTCCTGTTCCGTGACCTCAAGGACGAGGCACTGGTGCTGGAGCTGCCGCCGTACCGCAGGCCCACCGTACGGGTGGTGGGCATGCAGTCCTGGCAGAAGCTCAGCGCCTTCCTGCGGACTGCGGGCGGAGTCATCGTCGCCACCGTCACCGCCGTGTGGCTGCTGTCGGCGATCCCGCTCGGGGGCGGCCACGGCGGCTTCGGCAAGGTGCCGATCGAGCACAGTGCCTTCGGCGGCACCTCCCGGGCCATTGCCCCGGTGTTCGAGCCGGCCGGGTTCGGCGACTGGCACTCCTCGGCCAGCCTGATCACCGGGTTCGTCGCCAAGGAGGCCGTGGTCTCCACGATGGCGCAGACGTACCAGGTGCAGCAGCCGGGCAACAACCACCACGCGGGTTCGCTGGGCACCGCTCTGCGCTCCACCTTCGACCGCACCTCGCACGGCCACACCGTGCCCGCCGTGCTCGCCTTCATGGTCTTCCTGCTCGCCTACACGCCTTGCATGGCCACACTCGCCGCGCAGCGGGCGGAGATCGGCACCCGGCTCACCCTGCTGGGTACCGGCATGCAACTGGCCATCGCCTGGCTGCTGGCGGTGGCGGTGTACCAGGTCGGAGCGCTGCTGTGGTGAGACTGCCCTGGAGACGCAGCGAACCCGCCCCCGCGCCCTCCCCGGCCGGCGGTGGCGCGCTGCGCGCCGTGCTCGCCGAGATCCGCGCCGCTCGCGGCGGCGGGGTGAGCCTGGCGGAAGTGGCCAGGCAGGTCGGGGTCAGCCGGGAGGAGGCCGAGGCGATGGTGGAGTACTGGGTCCAGCGCGGCGCCCTCGGCACCACCGACATCGGCCGGGGATGCTCCTCCGGCGGCTGCGGCGGCTGCCCCTCCGCCGCCCGGGACGGGGGGCCCGGCTGCGGCACCGACGGCCCCTCGGGGCCCGTGCTGGTGGCGATCACGGTACGACCCCGCCCCTGACCGTCGCCGGCCCGAGACGAAGACCCGTGTTGTCGAGCCGCGGCTGTGCGCTCAGGGCAGCGCGCGGCCGCCCGTGGCGGGAGGTGGTGCTCCGCACAAGACCGGACCGGCCGTGGGCGGTGCTCTGGCCGCTACTGCGCCGGTACTGAGCGGCTCACGCGGGCGGCCCCGTTCACCCATGCTGCTTCGCCGAGCCGACCATGGCGGCTGGATCGACGACGCGGTCGAATTCTTCGGCGGTGACATAGCCGGAGGCCAGTGCGGCCTCGCGCAGGGTGGTGCCCTCGTCGTCGGCCTTGTGCGCGATCGCGGAGGCCTTGTCGTAGCCGATGACCGGGGAGAGGGCGGTGACCAGCATGAGTGACCGCTCGACATAGTGGTCGATCTGGTCGCGGTCGAGCCGGGTGCCCTCGATGCAGTACTGGCGCATCTTGGTGCACGCGTCGGCGAGGATGGTGGCCGCGTGCAGGAAGTTGTTGATGATGACCGGGCGCATGGCGTTGAGTTCGAAATTGCCCTGTGAGCCTGCGATGGCGATGGCCGCGTCCTCGGACAGCACCTGGATGCAGACCATGACCATCGCCTCGCACTGGGTCGGGTTGACCTTGCCGGGCATGATCGAGGAACCCGGTTCGTTGGCGGGGAGGGTGAGTTCGCCCAGGCCGCAGCGGGGGCCCGACGCCAGCCAGCGGATGTCGTTGGCGATCTTCATCAGCGGTATCGTCAGGGCCCGCAGCCCGGCGGAGGCCCCGGCCATTGCGTCCAGGCCGCCCTGGGCGGCGAACTTGTTGGCGGCGGTGGTGAACGGATAACCGGTCGCCGAGGCTATCTCGTCGGCGACCTGCTCGGCGAAGTCGGGTGGGGCGTTCAGCCCGGTGCCGACCGCGGTGCCGCCTGCGGCGACCTCGTACAGGCCATGCGCGGAGGCGGTGACGCGGTCGATGGCCTGTCGCAACTGGTGGGCGTAGCCGGACCACTCCTGCCCGACGGTGAGCGGGACCGCGTCCTCCAGGTGGGTGCGGCCGATCTTCACCACGTCGTGCCACTGCTCGGCCTTGGCCTCGATGGCCCGTTGCAACGCCTGCACGCTGGGCAGCAGATGCTCGTGGACGACCTTGACCGCGGCGATGTGCATGGCGGTGGGAAAGGTGTCGTTGGAGGACTGCCCCATGTTGACGTGGTCGTTGGGATGGATCGGGGACTTGCTGCCCAACTCGCCGCCGACCAGCTGGATCGCCCTGTTGCTGATCACCTCGTTGGTGTTCATGTTGGACTGGGTCCCGGACCCGGTCTGCCACACGTACAGCGGGAAGTGGTCGTCGAGCTTGCCCGCGATGACTTCGTCAGCCACTTTCTCGATCAGGCCCGCTTTCCAGGCCGGCAGCCGTCCGGCACGTCCGTTGACGATCGCGGCGGCCTTCTTGACGTAGCCGTAGGCGTGGTAGACGACCTTGGGCATCCGGTCGTCCCCGATGGAGAAGTGGATCAGGGACCGTTGGGTCTGCGCGCCCCAGTAGCGGTCGGCGGGGACGTCGATGGCGCCCATGGAGTCGGTCTCCCGCCGGGTGCCGGTCGCGTGCAGGCCGATGGGTACGTCGAGGATCCTCGCGGCCTGGTCCTCAACAGCCTGGCCTGCGGCGGAGTGCTGCGCGGTCATGACGTCACTCCGTCTCCGTAGACGGGCTCCCACATGGCCTCCCGTACGGCCTGGCCGGGATCGGCCGGCTTGCGGGCGGCCACGCCCTCGTCGACCGCGGCCCGGACCACGGCGGTCGCGGTGATCGCCGACGACTGCCGGATGTGCTCCACGGGTGGCAGCAGGCCTGCACCCGGCCCCGTCGCATCGACCTGGCCCGCGACCGCCTGTGCGGCGGCAAGCAGCATGCCCGCGGTCACCCGGGAAGCCCCGGCGACGATGGTGCCCAGGCCCAGCCCCGGGTACAGCAGCGCGTTGTTGGCCTGCCCGATCTCGTAGGTCACGCCGTCGTACTTCACCGGCGGGACAGGGATGCCCGTCGCCACCAACGCCTTCCCGCCGGACCAGGCGATGACGTCGGCGGGCATGGCCTCGATGCGGGAGGTGGGGTTGGAGATCGGGAAGATGATCGGCCGCTCGGTGCCCGCGGTCATCGCCTCGACGACCTCACGGGTGAACGCGCCGTGCGCCGTGGAAGTCCCCAGCAGGATGGTCGGCTCGGCCCGCCGGACGGTTTCCAACAGCGAGATGGCGCCGTCGTCCTTCCCCCAGTCCGCGACGTCCGCGGGGTCGCGCGCGTAGGGCTGCTGATAGTCCCGCAGGTCGGTCATGTCCCGGGTGAGCAGTCCCTGCTTGTCGATCAGCCACACGTGCGCGGTGGCCTGCACGGGATCCGCACCGTCGCGGATCATCGCGTCGCGCATCTGGTCGGCGATGCCCACCCCCGCAGTGCCGGCGCCGAAGACGACCAGCTTCTGATCCCGCATCGGCACGCCGCTGACCTTGACGGCCGACAGCGCCGCAGCCAGGGTGATGGCGCCGGTGCCTTGCATGTCGTCGTTGAAGATCCGGTAGGCGTCACCGTAGGTCTCGAGGATCCGCCGGGCGTTGCTGGGGCCGAAGTCCTCGAAGTGCAGCAGCGCACCCGGGAACATCGACGACACGGTTTCCAGGTACTTCTCGATGAACGCGTCGTAGTCCGCGCCGCGAACTCTGGGGTGCCGGTTGCCCAGGTAAAGCGGGTCGTTCAGCAGCGACTCACGGTCCGTGCCCACGTCCAGTGACACGGGGATGACACGGTGCGGGTCGATGCCGGCTGCCGCGGTGTAGACCGCCAGTTTGCCCACCGAGATCTGGATCCCGCCCACCCCCCAGTCACCGATACCCAGGATCTCCTCGGCATCGGTGCACACGATCAGGTCCACGTCCTCAGGCCCGAACTGGACCGTGGCGAAGGCCTTCTCGATGTCATCCATCCTGTCGATGGACAGGAAGACACCTCGCGGGCGGCGGTACTCGTGCGAGTACTGCTCGATCGCCTCGCCGACCGTGGGGTCGTACACGACCGGCAACAGTTCCACCAGGTGTTCCGTGAGCACCTTGTAATACAAGGTCTCGTTGCGGTCGTGCAACTGCTCCAGGTACACGTTCTTGGCCAGGTCGCTGCCCTGCGCCTGCAACTGCTGATAAGCGCGTCGCGCCTGCTGTTCCAGAGCCAGCACCCCGGACGGCAGTCGCCCGGTCAGACCCAGCTCATCCCGCTCTGCCTCAGTGAACGCCACGCCCCGGTTGCGGAGCGGGTCCACCAGGACGCCTGGGGTGGCAGGAGTCCGCATGGTCCTCTTGGTCATGACGCTCTCCCCACGTGCGTATGCATCGGTGCGCGCCGCCCGGTGATCACAGGCCAAGTCCCCCGCCGCTACCTCCACCGTGTGCACAAGGCTCCCACGTGCGCGCGTTGATCTTCAGTCCTTGGAGACGGCCGGGCTGGTTCGGCTGTGAGGGCGGGGACATGCACCGTGACTCAGTGTCGCGGTGGATCCTCTCGGCGTTCTGGCCGGGGAACGGCGGCGGACCGGCGGACCCCGACGGTCATGAGTGCGATCGTGAGGGCCACCAGCGCACCCGCTGCCGCCCACCAGGGCCAGTCCTCCGCAGCGGGCGAACCCGCGGATGTCACCCGTCGTTCGGGCGGGGACGAAGTCTGTGCCGCGTGTGCGGACGGCGCCGTCCGCGCGGGCGAGGGCTGAGCGACCGCGGTCTTGTCGGCGTTGGTGAAGTCGTACCGGCCCTGGAGCGGCGCCCCGTCGGCCGCGACGGTTCGCCAGGTCACCTGGATCCTGCCCCTCGGCAGAGGGCTGACCTTCTGCCGTACGTCGCCACCCACCACCGTCGGCGCACCGTCGCTGTAGGAGGTCCCGTCGATGCCGGCGACCACGACCGTCGTGTATCCCTGGCTCACCGGGCTGTCAAAGCGCAGCGTGACCGTGGCAGGTGTCTTGGTCACCACGGAGTCGGCGGCCGGGCTGGAACCGAGCAGTTGCGCGTGCGCCCACGCCGGCGGCGAGGACAGGAGGACCCACATGGTGGCCAGCAGCAGTGCCGTCAGGGCCGGTACGGCGGCCGGACGGCAGAGGTCTCGTCGCTTCACATAACAGTACGTCGGCTCCGACCTCCGGGAAGTTCCCCGGAATTCGCCGTCCGCGCCGGGGAACTTCGCGCCGGTGCGGTCCGACTCCTGCTGTGACTGCGGGACCGATGCCGCAACCGAACCGAAAGCCGATAACGCCATGCGCACCACAGCCACCAACACCGCTCCAGGTCGTTTCGCCCGTCTGCGTCTCCTCACCGCTGCCACGACAGCCGGGGCGATATCCCTTGTCGCCCTCACCGCCTGTGGCACGAGCGACTCGTCCTCCTCGGGTACGAGCACTCCCACCGCGACTCCCACCAAGGCCGCGACGGCACCGGTGACCATGAAGGACCCGTGGGTGAAGGCCAAGGCCGACGATTCCAGAATGACGGGCGTCTTCGGCACCCTGGTCAACAACACCGGCACCGAGCTCACGGTCGTGTCCGGCACCTCGACCGTGTCGAAGAAAACAGAGCTGCACGAAGTCGCCGACGTGGACGGCAAGCCGGTCATGCGCCCCAAGAAGGGCGGCTTCGTCATCCCCGCCAAGGGCAGCCACAAACTCCAGCCGGGCTCCGATCACGTGATGCTGTTGGGCCTGACCAAGGCGGTGAAGCCGGGTGACGAGGTCACCGTGACCCTGACGCTCAAGGACGGCCGAACGCTGCGCTTCACCGCCGTCGCCAAGGCGTTCGCGGGCGGCAAGGAGAACTACCACCCCGGCATGAAGAAGGGCTGACCTCCCTGCCATGGACAACACCCCCGACCACCCCGCCCCGCCCGCCGACGCGGGCGGGGGCCCCGCCGCGGTCAGCCGCCGCCGCCTGCTTGCCGGCGGCGCGCTCACCGTCGGCGGGGCCCTGGCCGGAGCCGGCATCGGCGCCGCCGCAGCCACCGACGGCGGTGACGGAGTCCGCGACCTCGCTGAAGCGCGGCCGCAGGAGGCCGCCTACGGCGTAGCGAAGGTCCCCTTCCACGGACGGCACCAGGCGGGGATCGTCACCCCGGCCCAGGCCCACGCCGTGTTCCTCGGCTTCGAACTGGCCGACGGGGTGGACCGCGCAGCCCTGGGCCGTATGATGCGCCTGCTCACCGATGACGCCGCACGGCTCACCCAGGGCGAGGCGGCCCTCGCCGACACCGAAGCGGAACTCGCGGCGCTTCCGGCCCGGCTGACCGTCACCTTCGGGTTCGGCCCCGGGCTCTTCAAGGCCGCCGGACTGGATGACCAGCGACCCGCCTCGCTCGCGCCTCTGCCCCGTTTCTCCATCGACCGGCTCCAGGACCGCTGGAGCGGCGGCGATCTGCTGGTTCAGATCTGCGCCGACGACCCTCTCACCGTCGCGCACGCCCAGCGGATGCTCACGAAGGACGCACGCACGTTCGCCCGACTCCGCTGGACACAGCGCGGGTTCCGCCGTGGACGCGGCATCCAGGACGACGGCGTCACCCAGCGCAACCTCATGGGCCAACTCGACGGCACCGCCAACCCGGCACCCGGCGGCGACGTCTTCACCAAGGTCGTGTGGACCGACTCAGGCCCCGCCTGGCTGCGCGACGGCGGCACGACCCTCGTCTTGCGGCGCATCCGCATGGAGCTGGAGACCTGGGACGCCGCCGACACCAAGGCCAAGGAATTCACGGTCGGCCGACGGCTCGGCACCGGCGCCCCGCTCACCGGCACGGCGGAGGCCGACCAACCCGACTTCGACGCCAAGAACGAGTTCGGTTTCCCGGTCATCTCCGAGTTCGCCCACATACGGCGGGCCCATATGAACGACGAGCGAAAGCGCATCTTCCGCCGCCCCTACAACTACGACGACGCCCCGGCGGCAAACGGACGCCCCGACACCGGTTTGCTCTTCGCTTCCTTCCAGCGCGACATCGGCGAACAGTTCCTGCCGATCCAGCGCAGTCTCGCCGCCTCCGACCTCCTCAACCAGTGGACCACCCCCATCGGCTCCGCCGTTTTCGCCGTCCCACCCGGCTGCGCACCCGGCGGCTGGATCGGCGAGACCCTGCTGGGGTAGCCCACCCGACGTCACCGGGCGCGAGAGCCGCCCGGTGACGACACCGCCGCTGGGATGGAACACGGCACGATGTGTTCCGCCGGTGGTGTCCGTCAAGGCGGTGAAAGTTCACGGTCCCTCGGTCGGGGGAGCCCCATCGTTACTGAAGTCCTGGGGCAGGCGCAGGAGCCGAGACGTCGAGATCACCCAGTGTGCGACGGGCCGTCAGGCGTGTTTTGCCTGATCGGAGTGGGGTTGGGGACTGGGAGCAGGCCGGTGGTCCGGGCTCCTCCCCGGTCGATGGCCGATGCAAGGGAGCGTTACGGATATATCCGTGTCTGGTAACGCGAATCCTTTCGTCGAGCT
>NZ_JBSFLQ010000082.1:0-9756 GCF_053599115.1 Streptomyces sp. NPDC001020
ACAACGCGGCGTGGGGGTCCCCCCTGCTCGAAGAGCTTGGGGGAGTGCCGTGCCAGGCGTCGCGGGGCAGGCGGGACTTTCGAAACACGCCCTAACGCTTGTGCCGTCGGTCGGACGCCCGTGGTTCGGCCCCCCGGGAAGCGGCAGGCACCTCTTCTGGGCCGAGGACGTGATCGCCGTACAGATCATGCAGCCAATTGGTCTGGTAAATGGTGTCGAGGTAGCGCTCGCCGAGGTCCGGGGCGATGGCCACCGCGGTGAGGCCACGCGTGTCATGGTGGGCCAGCCAGTCCATCGCCCCGCTGACCACCGTCCCGGTGGAACCGCCGAACAGAAACCCGCGTCTGGCCAGACGGTGGCAGGCGCGGATGGTGTCCGTCTCCTCGACCCGTATCACCTCATCCACGAAGGACTCGTCGAGCAGCGGCGGGCGCATGCTCATGCCCAATCCGGGGATCATCCGACGGCCGGGCTTGCCACCGAAGGCCACCGAACCCACCGCGTCCACCGCGATGATCCGCACCGGCCGGTGCCACTCCCTGAAGTAGCGCGCGCAGCCCATCAGGGTCCCGGTGGTGCCCGCCCCGATGAACAGCACGTCCAGTCGCGGGAACTCGCGGGCGATCTCCGGCGCCGTCTTGCGGTAGTGCGCCCGCCAGTTACCCGGATTGGTGTACTGACTGAGCCACACATACCGGTCGTCGGAGGCACACAGCCCGCGTACGTAGTCGATCCGTGCGCCGAGGAAGCCACCATTGGCGTCCAGGTCGGCGATGATGTGCACCTCGCTGCCCAGCGCCTCCATCAGCAATCGCGTCGACAGATTGCAACGGGAGTCCGTCACACACAGGAACTGGTATCCCTTGCTCGCGGCGATCATGCTGAGCGCCACGCCCAGGTTTCCGGACGAGGACTCGACCAGGATCGAATCCGGCTTCAGTACTCCGTCCCGCTCGGCCGTCTCCACCATCTCGGCCGCGGCTTTCAACTTGATCGAGCCTGCGAAATTGAAGCCCTCGCATTTCAAGAAGAGGGAGCGCCCGAAGATCGACTGGAGGTCGACGAAGAGCCGGCCTTCGTTGAAGGCATGGGGGGCGGAAATGACAGGCACGATGGCCTCCTGATGCCAGAGTCGAAGGACACGGCGTTCAGCCGTACCGGCGCAGTTCGTGGAAGAAGTCGTCGATGAGGTGGAGGCGCCCACTTCGGGCTACTTCGTCGTAGACGTACTTGCCGACGGCGAGGTCGAGGACGCCGAGCCCGAAGGGCGAGAAGATCACTGGCCGGTCGGTCGGCGGGGTGACCCGTCCGGCCATGACGTCGTCGAGGGTGCCGTCCAGGAAGTCGCGGTTGCCGGTGAGTTGCTCGGCCAGGTGAGGGGAGGTGTCGGCCTTCAGGCAGTGCTCGACATCGTCGACGATATTGGCCGAGGCGAGCAGGATCCGCGGGTCGAGATCCCGCAGCGACACATGCAGGACCAGGGGGTGGTGGTCGAACCAGGCCGGGTCGGTGACATGGGGTGCGCCGGCGATGGTGGCGAAGACCACGAGGTCGCTGCAGCGGATCAGTTCTTCGGGGCTGTCGTGGACGGTGATCCGTCCGGACTGCGGGGCCGCCCCGGCCTCCCTCAGATAGCCGCAGAACCCGGCGGTGCTGTCGGCGGACACGTCGTGCACGCCGATGGAGTCGAACGTCCAGCCGGTCCCGGCCAGGAAGGTGTGGATGTAGCGGGCGATCAGTCCCGTACCGAAGAATCCGATCCGGGTGGGGCGCGATCGGCCGCGGCTGAGCCAGTCGGCTGCCAGCGCGGCGGAAGCAGCCGTTCGGGAAGCGCTGATGATGGAGCTTTCCAGGCAGGCGAAGGGGTAACCGGTGTCATGGTCGTTGAGGATGAGGATGGCGGAGGCCCGAGGCAGGCCGACCTCCACGTTGGCCGGGAAGCTGGAGATCCATTTCAGGCCGTCCACGCGTACCGACCCGCCGATGGAGGCCGGCAGTGCGATGATCCGGTCCGCGGGGCGGTCAGGGAAGCGCAGGAAGTACGACGGCGGATTGACCGAGTCCCCGGCGCCGTGCAGCCGGTAGGTGGCCGCGACGAGGTCCACGATCTCTCTCTCGCGCCCGCTCAGCGCCTGCTGTACCTGCGCGCCGGAGATCAGCGCGAAGGACGGCGATGCCGAAGGGGGCGTCGTGGACTGCGGGGCGAGGGACGGCTCTGCTGTCATCGCTGGTCTTCCTCCAGGGTGGGGCGGTGGTCGGCCAGGCGCCTGGGCTCGGCCATGGCGACCAGCACCTGGCGCTCTCCGCTGAAGGCCTCTCTGCTGTGCGCGGTGCTGATGTTGTCGACGAGCATCAGGTCACCGGCCTGCCAGGGTTCGCGCCGGGTGTGGTCCTCGTAGGTGGTGTTGAGCAGTTGGACGACGTCCTCGCCGATCGGGGTGCCGTCTCCGAAACGGGTGTTGAACGGCAGCCCGTCCTCGCCGTATTCGTCCACCAGGTATTCGCGCACCTCCGGGGCCAGTGTCCACTCGTTGAGGAAGGCGATCTGGTTGAACCAGCAGCGCCGGCCGGTGACCGGGTGCCGCACCACGGCGCTGCGGCGCTGCCGGGTGCGCAGCGACCCGTCGGGCTGCCAGGAGAAGTCGATGGCATGGGCGCGGCAGTAACGCTCGATGACAGCAGGGTCGTCAGTGCCGAACGACTCCGCCAGGGACGCCCCGATCTCGTCGTTGTAGCTACGGGTGAGCAGCCATCCCTCACGCTCGAACCGCTCACTGAGCGCGGCGGGCAGCGCCTGGAGTACGCGTTCCGCGTCGGCCACCCCGGTCGCCCCGCCCTCGTCTGCCGCGCTCAGACACGCGAACAGCATCAGGCCGGGGACCTCCAGCGTGTAGCTCAGCTCATGGTGCATGCACATCGGCTGGTTGGCCGGCCAGGTGGAGGAGGAATACAGGCCGGGGCCGTAGGTCTGCCGGGAGGCGAACGCCTCCCGCTCCGTCATCAGCCCGCCGGCCAGCTCCGCGAAGACGGCACCGACCTGATCC
Organism: Streptomyces sp. NPDC001020; assembly: GCF_053599115.1. NCBI lineage: Bacteria > Bacillati > Actinomycetota > Actinomycetes > Kitasatosporales > Streptomycetaceae > Streptomyces > Streptomyces sp. NPDC001020. The sequence continues at coordinate 3,045 of NZ_JBSFLQ010000082.1, forward strand.
GGCTCCCGCAGTGGCAGCCCACGGACGAGAACGGCACCGTGCTCGGTGACTCGCGCGCGCAACGCCTCCCGGTGCCGCGTCGCCCAACTCGACGCATCTCCGGGGGACTCGACTTGCAGGATCGCGGGTTTGCCCGGCTGCAGCTCCACCTCGAGAAGTGAGGCCGGGGAAGAGAGGGACATCTCGGATTCCTTTCGATTGCCACTCGGTAGGCGCGAGATCAGGAGGAGGCCATCAGTTCGGCGGCGCTCAGGACGGCCTGTGCCGCTTCGGCCGGACGGGTGCGCAGGAAGTAGTGGCCGCCGTCGGCGACCTCGTGCAGGTCCACGTGCTCGGCCAGAAGCCGCCAGTCGCGGTATCGGTCGCGGAAATCCGCCGTACTCGGGTCGTCGGCGGCGACGACCACGGTCACCGGCGCGGACAGCTTCACCGCCGGAGGATGCTCCAAGGCCTCGGCGAAGTACCGGTGTGCGGACACACAGTCGTGGCGGTAGGCGGCACCTACATGCTCGGCGTGCTGAGCATTCAGTTCGCCGAGTTCGGTGTAGCCGCTGTCCGCGCCCAGCCGCGCGGCGATCTCGGCGTTGCTCCGCCCCGTCAGCTCGGTGATGGCGGCACGCCGATCGCCGGCGGTGCCGGGCAGTTGCGCGCCGAGGAACACCCGCAAGACGTCCACCCCGTGCTCCTGCAGCATCCTCGCCGTCTCCACAGCCAGCGCCGCGCCCGAGGAGTGGCCCCACAGCATGACCTTGGCCAGGCCACGCCCGGCGATCTCGGCGGTGACCTGCTCCGCCACCTTCGCCAGCGACGCGAACGGCTCGTTGTGGGCGGCCAGGTCGTGACCGGGCAGGTCGACGGCGTAGACCGAGGGCCCTCCGCCTGCCAGGGCACCGGCCATCGGCATGAAGTTCACCGCGTTGCCGCCGGCGTAGGGGAAGCACACCAAGGCGCACTCCGCCGCACCGTCCGCTTCGGAGAGGGGCTGAAGCAGTTCCTGGCGCTGCTGGGGTGTGCCGTCGAGGAGAGCGGCGAGGTCGGCGAGTACCGGGTGACGAGTGATGTCCTTGAGGGACACCGCGCGGTCCAGCGCGATGGTGAGTTTCACCGCCGTCAGTGAGGTGCCGCCGGAGTCGAAGAAATGATCCTCGCGGCGGATGCTGTGCTGGGGGATACCCAGCAACTCGGCCCAGGCGGCCGCCAGTTTCCGCTCGGCCGGCGTGCACGGGGCCTGGTGGTGTTCCTCGGCGACCCCGCCATCCGTGGGCCGGGCGGTCTGTTGGGCCAGCGCGGTCAGGGCTTTCCTGTCGACCTTTCCGTTGGCGGTCAGCGGCAGGCTCTCCTGCCAGTGGAACGCCGAGGGAACCATGTAGACGGGCAGCACGGCGCCCAGCGCGCGGCGCAACTCGTCCCCCTGCAGGCACTGTCCGGTGTAGAAGGCGATCAGGTGCGTGCTGCGGTCGGCCCGCTCGGTGACCACCACCGCGCCGTCGCGTACCCCGGCAACCCGCAGCAGGGTGTTCTCGATCTCACCGATTTCGATACGGAAACCGCGGATCTTGACCTGGCTGTCGCGGCGGCCGAGGAATTCCAGCTTGCCGCCCGGGTGCCAGCGCCCCCAGTCACCGCCCAGATAGAGCCGCTCACCGGGCCGGTACGGATCGTCCAGATAGGCCTCACGGGTCCGTTCCGGATCGTTGACGTACCCCCGCCCCACGCACACCCCGGAGAACGCGATCAACCCCGGGGCGCCCAGCGGTACCAGTGACAGATGCTCGTCGACGGCGTAGACACGCACATTGTTGACCGCGCGCCCCAACAGGACGCGCTCGCCTTCCGGAACCCCGTCCATGATCTCGTGGTTGGTGTCGTCCGAGGTCTCGGTCAGTCCGTAGGCGTTGACCAGCCTGATCCCCGGCTGGATCGTGAACCAGCGCTGGACCAGCTCCCACTTCAACGCCTCACCGGTCACCGAAACACACCTCAGGTCCGGCAGCGCGTGGGCATACTGCTCCAGATACGACACCACCACCTCCAGATAGGAGGGAACGACCTGCAGCACACCGACGCGGCCACGGACGAGGGTGTCGACGAACCGTTCCACATCGACGATCACCTCCTGGCCGACCAGGAGCGTTCGCCCGCCCACCAACAGCGCGGACAGCAACTGCCACAGCGAGATGTCGAAACACTGCGGGGCCGTCTGCGCCACCACATGCCCCTGATCGATCCCCAAGTCATCGATCTTGGCGTAGAGATGGTTGAGCAGTCCCGCGTGCTCGCACATCGCCCCCTTCGGCTCGCCTGTGGAGCCAGAGGTGAAGTAGATGTAGGCCAGCTGATCGGCGGTGACCTTCACCCCGACATCACCGTCGGCGTGCTGTTCCGCGTATGCCGCCCCGATCAGTAGCCTCTCGATCCCTGGCAGCGTGGTCAGGGCCCCATCGAGGGTGTGTGTGCTGCCGGACTCGGTCAGCACCAGCCGGCACTCGGCACGCGACAAGGTCGCTCTGATACGGCCGGCCGGGAAATGCGGCTCGATCGGCAGATACACGCCCCCGGCCTTGAACACCGCCAACACGGCAGCCAGCCAGTCGAGATTGCGTTCGGTGACCACCCCCACCACGTCTTCGCGACCCAGCCCGCGCGCCAGCAGCGCTCGCGCCAGCCGGTTCGCGCGCGCATTGAGCTCCGCGTACGTCCACTCGCGGTCGCCTTGTACCGCCGCCACCGCCTCCGGATGCGCCTGGACCCGCTGCTCGAACAGCTCATGGACCAGTCTCTCGGGCAGCGTCCGGTTCGGCCCGGCCAGCCCCTCGAGCTGGTACCGCACCTCATCGGGCGACAGCAGGCTCTGCCGGGCATGTTCGGCATCCGCGTCAGCCGCCATCAAGCCCAGCGCGGTCAGGTGGTAACCGCCGATCCGGGCCGCGGACTCGGCATCCAGCACCTCCGTGCGGTACCGCAACCGCACCACCAGCCGCCCATCCCGGTCACACCAGCCCACTTCCAGCACCGCGTCCTCGGTCAGCCCGCCCCCAGCCCCCGTGGGGTCGTACACCACCTCGTACGACGGCCCCGCGACTCCCAACTCCCGTCGCAGCGCATCCACCGGGAAATCCCGGTGTGCCAGCAACTCGGCCTCGGTGCGGTGTACGTCCGTCATCAGGGCGCGCCACGACCCGGCGGCGACGGCCAGTCGGCACGGCAGTGGACCGCTTGCTGTTCCGGCCGCGTAACCCGTCACCACGTCCTGCTCGCCCGACAGCGCGGCCAGCACCTTGGCGTGTGCGGCCAGCAGCGCCGCGCTCAGCGGCACCCCCGACTCCGCCGCCAGCCCGTGCACCGCCGTCAGCACGTCGCCCGGCACCACCGCCTCGTGCTCGGCCATGCCCGCCGCCGGCTTCCGCACCCACCGGGGGATCGCAGTGAAACCACCGGCGGCCAGCACACCGCTCCAGAACTCCCGGTCCGCTTCCACGTGCGCTCCCATCGAATGGCCTTCCTCAATTCGCAGGCGCCGTGACGCCGTCTGCCGCGGCCGTTCCCGCTGCTGTTGCCGAGCCGATGCCGCGGGGCTGATCGGAGTCACCGGGGATCTCCACGGCGGGGTTTCCGCCCCACCGTGCGTTCGGGGGGACTTCCTCGCCCTTCATCAGGAAGGAGTCGGGTGCCAGCACGGCACCGTCACCGATCGTCACGCCGTAGTGGATATGGGTGGCGACCCCGAGGGTGCAGCCGGAACCGAGCGTGGTGTGGTCGGACTTGAAGGTGCCGTCCTCCTGCGAGTGGCACTGGATCTTGCTGCCGACATTGAGGGTGCAGTCGTCCCCGACGGCGCTGAGTGTCCGCTCCGTCATATAGCAGCCGTCGTCGAAGACCCTGCGGCCGATGCGAACGCCCATCAGTCGCCAGGCCACGTTCTTGAAGGGGGTTCCGTTGTAGACGTTGAGATATTTGTCGGGCACCTTCCAGAGGCGCTCGTGCCACCAGAAGTACGGGTCGTAGATGGAGCACAACTGGGGGCTCAGTCGGCGGAACGACGCGACGCTGCGTTCCACCAGGATGAAGTACAGGGTGGTGAACCCGAGAGTGAGTGCCAGATATGCGCCGATCACCACGTGTCCGACCACGCCGTACAGGACGGCGCAGGCCAGACCGAACCCCGTGAGGATAAAGGTGTGGAGCCACCGCAAGAACAGATGGAGGGTCATCGAGCGGATGTTGTAGCGGTTCTTCGCGGAGAGGTGACGGTGCAGTTCGCCTCCGGTCCTGAGGTGGTCGAACCGCGAGTCGCGCTCCACCGACCGGGGAATCTCAAAGGGCGGCGAGCCGAGCAGCCCGACCCCTTCGCGGACCTCACCATCGAGTGGAACCATGACCTTCGTGGCGAGCAGGCAGTTCTCGCCTGTCCTGGCCCCCGCGGGGAAGGCGATGTTGTTGCCCAGGAAGTTACGCGCCCCGATCGACGCACGGCTGACCCGGAAGGATGTGCTCGAGTAGTCCGCATTGATGATGGAAAGCCCGTCGGCCACCATCGTTCCGCTGCCGACAGACGCCAGAAAGGGTGTCTCCTGCTGCACCTCGGTGCCGAAGTTCGAACCGGTCTGCTCGACCCGGGACAAGTCGTATCCGATGCCGCGCAGATAGTGGACGATGTAGGAGCTGTCGCCGAAGAACCACATGAAGAATTTCAGGTTCGTCATCAGGACGATGGCCCGGTGCGTCGCGTAGCGGAAGCCGTAGAGCGGATACACCTTGTCGGGCTTGACGGCCAGGCTCAACAGGCGCGGAAGGGTGCACATCGCGGCGAGCCCCACGATGAAGAGGCCGAAGAACAGCACGCTGGACACGTTCAGTGTGTCGATGAGGAACTCGGACGACATGATCCGGTCCGGGTCCGGGTCCAGATGGTCACCGACCGCCGGAAGCACGGAGAACAGCATGAACGCACCGCCGACGGCCAGCGGGATGTACAGGAAGAACAGCTGAAACAGGGTGCCGAGGCCGAAGGCCACCCGCCGCAGGGTGCCGCAGCGGGCCGGGGGGACCCTCACATAATCGACGTCCGTGGGCTGCGCGGGGGATCCGTGCCGGTGTTCGCCGCCCGGGATCGTCTGGCCGCGGTACAGGGAGGACGCATGGCCGAGCTGGGCTCCGTCGCCCATCGAGCTGTCGATGTCGAGCACCGTCTTCTCACCGACGAACACATCCCGGCCGAGTGTGACTCGGCCCGTCTGGATATGCCCGGCGTGCGCCCGGTAGCAGAGGAAGAACGAGTCCTTGCGGATCACCGTGCCGGAGCCGATCGTGAGCAGGTCGGTACAGACCGGGACGCTGTGGGAGAGGATCGTGACATCCTTGCCGATCCGTGCGCCGAGGGCCCGTAGGTACAGCACGTACAGCGGGTTGCCGGCGAGGAGGATCATGGGATTGGCGTGGAGCAGCACCTTGACGATCCAGAAGCGCAGATAGGTCAGGCCCCAGACCGGGAATTCGCGCGGTTTCCAGCGGCCGATGAGGGTCCATTTGGCCATGATCGGAAACATGCACACCACGATGAAGCCGCCGCCGCCGAACAGGATCGACCGCAGATAGATGTGGGCCAGGCCCTCTCCGTCGGAGACCCAGTCGTAGCCTTTTGCGGCGACGAGTCCGGTCACGAAGGAATACGCCAGGAAGGCCAGCAACTGGAGTGTTCCGCACAGGACGTATTTCCACGTGCTTGCCGGGGTGGTGGGCGTTGCGGACGGCACCGGCGTCGATGGCGATGCCGGTTGTGTATCGGCGGGCGGGGGAGGGGCGTCTGCGAGTGCCGTCGCCAGGCTTCGGATCGTGGGCTGCCGGTAGATGTCCTTCATTGACACGGACGGCAGGTCCGACCGCTTCCTGACGCGTGCGCAGAATTGCGCCATGACAAGGGAATTGGCGCCGAGATCCTCGAAGAAATGACTGTCGACCGAGACGCGTTCGACACTCACGACGTCAGCCAGTACTTCGGCGAGTTTCCGCTCGATGTCTGCCGTCGCCGGGTCGGCGCTGTCGCGCCCAGCCATCGCAGATTGACCCGGACCAGTCATCAAGACCTCGGCAGGCTTCTCCACCATGAAAGCTCCTTGAGCATATTCTGATGACCATCGGCCAGAGGTGGCCGGTCCGGCGTCCTCGCGTTCGGCGATGAGCCGGACCGAGCGATCCCGAAGCCACGAGGTCGTGTCGTTTATCTGATTATGAAGCCATGCGATTCAGTTTCGGTCGGCCGTAGTCCGATTGCCACTCGGAATTGATCACGATGAAACGACAGTAACGCTCGTCAGGCCAGTGTTTCTCGGCTCCTTACACCGGTGGAGTGAATAACAACACCCATGTGGGCGAGTTCCCTTTTGGTAAGGAACGATGCACGCTGTTCAGCTATCTCACAGAAGCCCCCCCCTCACGCGCCACACCACCGGCACGTCCGTTGCCGCGGGTCGCGTGCCCCGGGCCAGGACTCCTCTTGTGCTCGGCGTGCTCCCGCCTATGACGAGAGGCCTGCGCGGGGCCTGACAGGCCCGGCGGGGCCACCATGGAACGAGAGCCTCGAGGAGGTGGGTTTCGTGGTGAGCTCTCGTCCCACGGTCGCGCGGCCGCGGCGCTTCCTTCCCGGAGGTGGCGATCACCTTCGCCGTCGTGGCGGGGGAGCACTACCACGTACCACTGCTGCTCAATCCGTTCG
>NZ_JBSFLQ010000083.1:0-9206 GCF_053599115.1 Streptomyces sp. NPDC001020
TCCTGCCGGTGGGAGCGGGTCTTGTGCACGTGCCGGGATTCCGGATCGACGGTGGAGATCATCCGGTCGTAGGCGGTGCCCCGAGTGATGCGCCACCGCCCGTCACGGCCATCGGAGTCCTCGGCCGGCTCCACGTCCTGGCCTGCGACCAGGGCCAGCAGCCCGACCGCGTTCGCCGCCTTCTCACCCAGCTCCTGCTCGGGCAGATGCCCGAGGAGTCTGAGCGCGTCACCGACCAGGCCGTCAACGAGTGCGGCGCGGGCCTGCTCGTCATTCCAGGCGATCCTTGGTTTGCCCGGATCGCTGTAGTCATGCGCGGTGCACTGCACGGCTGCCACCTTGACTGCGGCTTCGGCCCGGCCCGACTCACCGGTCCAATGGGCCAGTTGGTGCCGCAGCGCCAAGGTGTGCGTGTTTCGCCGTCCCAGAACGCGTTCCGCTTCCGCGACCAGTTCCCCGTACCGTTCCGCGGCCAGCTCCGCGTTGCCCTGACGCCTGGTCAGCTCAGCTATCTGGCCGCCCTCCCGTAGCGCCGCGACGAACTCATGGGGAACCGGCGTTGTTTCGCGCCGTCTGCCCAACCACCTCATCGAGCCTCCCCGTTGTCGTAGCCGGACGCGTTCCGGGTTGCCAGTATGCTCTACCCAAACGATTGCGCCAATCGTTTGGGTAACACTGTCCTGGGTTCGCGGGATCGGAATTGGTGGATGGCGAGGCGAAGTTACGCCTTCCCGCTTATCCCAGGATCGGCCTGCGCCGTGCCGGTGGAGGCCTGCACGAGATCGGCCTGAGCGTCTCCGAGACGACGGTCTCGCCCGCGATACGGCGCAGGAGCAGACATGCGGCGTGTCGGCTTTTTCTGCCCGGCCATCGGCGAGTGAACGCTGGTGAGCGGGACGGGCAGCTCGGCGGCGAGGAGGGTGTCGTTGAAGTCTGCCAGCGCGAGGTCCTCGCTCAGACGCGGGCTCAGGTCCCGGGCTGCGCCGATGGTGCCGATCGCCGCGAGGTCGTTGACGGTGAAGATTGCGGTCGGCCGGTCGGGTCCGTTCAGCAACTCGACGGTAGCGCGGTGCCCGCCGGTCGTGTCGAAGTGGCAGTGCCGCACCCCGTGGGCGGACAAGGGCAGGCCGGCCTCACGGTAGCGGTCGGTGCCGCCACTGGCGCAGGGTTCACCGGCGATGACGGCCACCCGATGGTGGCCCAGGGCCAGGGAGTGCTCGGCCACGAGTCGCCCGCCGAGGTGGTCGTCGCAGGTGGACCGTCGGGTGGCCGACGTCGGTGCGGCGGTTGACGAGCGCGAAGGGCGCGCCGTCCAAAAGGGAAGAGGACCCCGACCAAGTTGCTGCGCCGGGTGCGCAGGCTGGTGGCGAGCGGGTTGGGCCGGTAGCCGAGTTCGTCGGCCAGCTTCGTCGTGGGTGTCGGTGACCAAGGTGGAGAGCCCCCGCAGGGTCGCCTCCTCCTCCACACCCTCGGAGATGGTGGCGACCACGGTCTCCGACAGCGGCTGCGAGCTGGTCAGCATCGCGACGACGTCCTCGCTCGTCTACGCGTCGAACAGCACACGCACTGGGCCAGTGGCCGCGAGGTCAGTCGCATGACGTGGGATCGCCCGCCGATAACCGTAGCCCGAGACTCGGGGAGGAGATCCGACCAGGGCTGGTTGTTCGGCCTCGAAGCCGCCGATTGCAGGCTCGTTGTCATCGCGCCACAGCAGACGCAGCCGGTAGAGGTGGTCCCGTTGAGTGGCGTTGCTGCGCCCCTCCATATGTGTCCAAGCCGTGTCACGGTGGGCATCCGGAGGGGTCGGCGTTCACACCCGAGGCGTACGGAGGTCGGACCGGTGAGCCGCAGGCATCGGCCATGCGCGGGTGGGTGCGTAGTCGACCTTGAGATTGTGCAGTTGAGTGGCGAGCAGGTGGCTCGCCGCCCGGGCCCAGTTTTGGCGGTTCGTCACTGGATGTGGACCATCCAGGATGGACATGGTGAAGTGGTAGGTGGACAGGGCCTTGTCCGTCCTGGTTCTAGTCTGTTCCTCGGATGCTGAGCGGGAGAGGACCAGTACCGCCGGTTCCCGGTTCTCGGCGATGGCGGCGACGAGGCGGGCGTGACCGTCCAGGATCACGTAGCAGTTGAGCCCGCTGAACCACCAGAGCAGTGCGGGCGGCAGGATGCCTTCCCGAGCTTGCTTGCGGTACGCCTTCACCCTGCCGTCGTCCGGCGGTGGCATCTGCCGCAGGGGTATGACTCTCCATGAGCCGGTGAGCCAGTCAATGTAGCCGTCCGGATGATCGTCGAGCAACAGGGAACGCCATTGACCGGCCGCCCCGTCTCCGGTCCGGGTCATCCCTTCCCGGGCGAGCCGCTGGGAGAGCACCCACCGTCCCTCATGGAGCGGACCGATGGAGGAGGTTTGCAGGGCATTGGCAAAGCGATGCGCCCAGCGGGCGTACCAGGACGGTTGCTCTCGTTCGGTGACCGCGCGCACCTCGGTGGCCCGCAATGGGGCGATGGGTGATCGGTAGTGGTCCGTGCGGGAGTATTCGCCTCCGCCTCGGTCGTCGTCGATCTTGGCGAAGAGCACCGCGTCCGGCCCCTGCGACAGGACTATCTGATTCCCGTTGGCCACCTGCGGCCGCAGCCCCGGCTCGGTCGCATGCTGAAGCTCCATGTAGAGGCCGACCCAGGATTCGCTGTCGGTAGCCGCTGTCAGATTCGTCCGGTGCACCGGACGAATTCTAATGCTGCACCGTGTCAGAGCGTTGAAGATGCTTGTGCATGAGCTGGGTCGTTGAGACGGAGGCCGCAAGCGCAGTCGAGGGCTTCTTCGGGTGATACTGAGCGGGACCCGCTGGGCAGGATGTTGTCCTGGTAGCTGTCGCGGCTTGCGAGGTAGACGACGAAGCCACAGGTATGCAGGACGTCCTCCGAAGCGCAGACGGTGCAGCGGCAGGGCCTGCCCGCCTGGCAATGCCCCAGTGATGTAGGCGAACCTGGTACGAAAGCGCACGTGGACACCTGCCACCTGCGGCCAGCGTGAGCGAGCGAACATGGCAGGTCAGGCGATGCCGCAAGTGGTACTGCATCGACTCCGTCGGGTTCGTCAGCTTGATGCCCATCCCGCCTGCTCCCGCCGGCGTCCGCCGTGATCCACTCCAGTCGGCGGGACACAGGGGCGGAGGGCGGTCGGGGTGGCACGGACGCACGCGGTGCAGTTGGCGCTGGACGAGGAGGCGCGCGCGAAGCTGGAACGCGGCGATCGCCCGGGGCCAGTGCGTGAACCGAGCTGGCACACCGCGCGGCGACTGACCAAGGCCGGACGGCCCCCCGTCATCTGAGCCCTGAACGACCGCCGCACAATCCGGCAGACGACTTCGAACGAGGAGACCATGTCCCCTGCACCCCACCGGCCCGGACCTGACCACCCCACCCATCCCACCGATGCAAGCGACCGCTCAGACAGCAATGCCGCGCTGGTCGTCGGCAGGGCTGGATCGAAGCCCAAAGCACGCACGGGACGCTGCCTGTGCGGCGACACCGTGTACGAGGTGGACGGTGCCCCGGACGATCCACACCTTTGCTCATGCCGGCACGAGACGCGCATCTCCGGCAGTCCTGCAGTCCTGTGGGTCGGTTTCCGTAAGGACAGGCTGAGGTGGGTCGGTCCGGGCGGCGAGCCGACGTGGTACTCGAGCTGGCCGACCTTGCACCGCGGCTTTTGCCCTCGTGGAAGTCAGCTCGTCTCGGTCGCCGAGGGCTCGGGCATGATCATGGTCACCGGCTTCAGCCTCGACGACCGCAGCGGCACCGATCCCGTCGGACATTCGTATCGCGAGGAGGCTGTGCCGTGGATGACCATCGCCCTCGCCCCCGATCCGCTCGAGCCGCAGCCTGCTTCAACGTGAACATGAGTGGCGCGCGGCAGCAGATCACCGCCGTCGCTGTTCCTGACATACGGCCTGAAACCGGCTGAGGTGGCCCAGTTCCCGGCGGGCACCGCGACCTTCAACATGGGAAGGAGCTGACGTCCACACTCCACGCCGGAGCCTTCCGGGGCTGCAGACGTCGGCCGGCCCGCCCCCTCGCAGTACCAGCTCACAAGGGAGGTGCCCCTCGTGTTCACCACGCAGGACGAATGGAACAACGGCTACGCCGAATGCTGCCGCTACCGTCAACTAACCGGTGTCGAACGGTCGTTGCTTGTCAATCTTCTACCGGCCCCTGCTGAATGCCGGGCTCTCGACGTCGGGTGCGGCGTGGGTGAACTCGCCGCGTTCCTGTCTTCGCTGGGTTACCGCGTCGACGCCGCCGACTGGTCCGACAACGCCCTGGCCGAAGCAGCCGCCACTCACTCGAGGGCCGCTCGGTGGCTGCGTCTGGACATCGAGGACGATGACGGGGGTCCTCTGCACGCCGACGGGTATGACCTCATCACCCTCCGGTTTGTGTATCCCTACCTGACGCACCGCGACCGCACTCTGCGCGCCCTCGGCCGCCGTCTGCGCCCCGGCGGGGCACTTGTGGTCATCACCCCGCTCTCCGCCGACACCCCGGCTGAGCAATGTGACATCGCCCTCGATGAGGACGAACTCGCCCGACTGCAGGTTGGCTGGTCCACGGTCGAACGGCGCGACAGCGAGGGCCTCGCCGTGGTCGTCCTGCGCGGCCCCCACGCGGAGGACAGGGTTCCGGCGCAACACGCCGCGATTTCCACACCGCCTTCGTCGGCCCGCATGGCCGGCCCGGTGGTAGATGGTCACGCGCGTGAACACCACATGCACCTGCTGCCCCGCTACTACGGCCAAGTGGAGGCAGGGCGCAAGACGATCGAGGTGCGCGTGGGCACTCCCACGAAACGGGCAGTCGAGGAAGGAGACACGATCGTCTTCCACGACCGGGGCAGCGACCGGCAACTCGACGTTGTCGCACGGCGGATCACGGCCTACGCCTCCTTCGACGAGCTGCTTGACGCGCACGATCCCCGACGCATCGACCCCAATGCCTCGCGCACGGAGCTACTCGACGCGCTCCGCGGTATCTACCCACCGGCCGAAGAGGAACTGGGCGTCCTGGCGTTCGAGTTCGATCACAGGCCGGCACGTCCGGGCCGCCCACTGCCCATGAGTGCGGCCGCGTACGTACAGACGGTGCCCCACCACACGGTGTACGGCTGCCTGTATGTCCGCGACGAACACGATCGGCCCGTTCAGCTGCGCTCGGTGTACGGCAATCGGCTCTGGCAGCTTCCCGGCGGCAACACCGACGCCGGCGAGGATCCCCTGGGGACCGCGTGTCGTGAAGCCGCCGAGGAGACCGGACTCGAACTCGGCCAGGGTCGGCCCCGCCTGCTGCTGATGCACTACCTCCACCCCGGCCCCCGCTGGCCGATGGGCCACATCGGATTCATCTTCGACGGCGGCAACCTCACCACCGAGCAGCTGCGCCGGATCCGCCTCGACCCGGCTGAGCACGACCTGTGGGCGATCCACGATCTCGACGAGTGGCGGCGCCTGATGGGCGACGAGTCCTTCGCCCGCCTCGAGGCCATCGAGCGTGCCCGCACCGGACACGGCCCGCAGTACCTCGTCACGGGGTCCGCTGACCACCCGCGCAAGGCCACATCGCCCGTCCCCACCCCCCAACTGGAGGCACAGACGTGACCACATCGCGCGACAATCTGCCCAGCAGCTCGCTGACCGATGAGGAGTACGGGGCATTGCGGGCCTCGGCATCCTTGTGGGCGGGGACGTCCGTGCTCGCCACTGATACCTGCGGACGGGTCCTGGTCCAGAAGGTCGACTACCGGCCGCAGCGGCTCCTGCCCGGCGGGGCCGTCGACCCGGGCGAAGCCCCCTCCCGAGCAGCGTCCCGGGAGCTTCAGGAGGAACTCGGCGTCACCATGACCATTGACCGCGGCCTGGCCGTGGACTGGGTACCACCCACCACCCCCGGCCTCTCCCCCGCCCTGCGGTTCCCCGGCGAACTGCTCTTCGTCTACGACGGCGGCACCTGGGACACCGCCCAGATCGACACGATCCGCCTCCCCGAAGGCGAAGTCATCGGCGTCGACTTCGTCGAGCCCGCCGACCTCCCCGACCTGATGTCACCCGGCGACGCCCGCCGCGCTCTGGCCGCGCTACGTGCCCGGACCAACGGCGCGGGCACCGTGTTACTGGAGGACGGACATCCACTCGCCCCCACCCTGCTCGACCACGTGCACGCCTTCAGCCGGCAGCGCGCCACCCATCACTGGCCCTGGCACCCGGAACCCGTACCGGCCGGGACCCCGGTACGGCAGTGCTGGGGCTGGCTCTTCACCCCCGACGGCCGCGTCCTCGTACTCCTCGACCCCTCGCACGGCGCCTCCTGCCTGCCCGGCGGTACACCCGAGCCCCAGGACCAAGGTGATCCGGCCGCCACCCTCATCCGCGAAGCCGTCGAGGAAGCCGCCGTCCAGATCAGCACGCCAGTCTTCCTCGGCCACCTCTGGAACGAGGACCCCGACAGCGGGCCGTACGCCCGCGTCCGCATGGCAGCCACCCGCACGAACATCGGCCCCTCCCGGCCCGACCCGGCAACCGGCCAGACCTATATCCGGGCACTCGCCACCCCCGAACAGGTCATCGAGATGTTCAACTGGGGCCCCGCGGCCATCGACCAACTCGCAGCGGTCCACCGGGAACGGGTCAGGCTCGGCCTGCCCCGCGCCAGCCGCCGGTGCGTGACCCTCATCCCCGACGACGAAGCCCTCCCATGAACTTCGACCAAACAGGAACCGGGCGCTGACATTCAGGCAGCCAACCCGCCCGCTACGGCCCCAGCGGACCCTTGCTTGGACCGCGAAGCCGGGCCGGACGATGGCCAGATCAAGTCCCACGCGCTGTGACTCGCCAGGATCGCCCCGCCGCGTCGGCGACGGCGTCGCCGGAGGCGGAGGCGGAGGCGGCCGACCAAGATGATCACCGGTTCGATCACCTGAGGAAGAAGGGTGCTTTCATGCTCGAAAAGGTCACCGAGGACAAGGTGCTGTGCTACGTCGTGCGCGACGGAAAGCTGCTGGTCTTCCGGCACACCGACTACAGCTACGAGGAGGTCGGCATCCAGGTTCCGGCCGGCAGCATCCGCGAAGATGAGACGCCGGAGGCGGCGGCGCTGCGCGAAGCCCGCGAGGAGACCGGCCTGAAGGGCTTCGCGATCATGCGTAAGCTCGGCGAGACCGAGTACGACATCAGCCCGTACCGGTTCGAGCTCCAGCGCCGGCACGTCTTCCACCTGAAGCTGACCGAGCCCACTCCGGAGCGTTGGATGAGCCAGGAGGACCACGACAGGGAACAGGAGCCCACGCATTTCGAGTGCTTCTGGATCCCGCTGGAGGCCGCCCACATCCTGCAGTCCGGCCAAGGCGCCCTGCTGGGACGCCTGTACGACTGATCCCCGATCCACCCTCAGGGCAAGCGCGCGGACCACCCTGCCCCGACGGCTTCTGCTTCTTCGACGTCCTGTTCAGTCTGAGGGGATACAGCATCCCAGCCCGGCCCCTGTCGATAGCGTCAGGAGTGCCCGCTTGTGCGTTCCATGACCATCACCCACATCAAGGAGAGCTATGCGCGTTTCGGTGATCGGCTGCGGACACCTCGGTATCCCCCACGCCGCGGCTATGGCAGAGATCGGCCACGAGGTGATCGGTGTGGACACCGATCACACGAAGGTGGACCGGCTCAACGCCGGTGAGTGCCCCATCTACGAGGCGGGCCTGCCCGAACTCCTCACGGAGCACACCGCCGGCGGGCGGCTGCGCTTCACCACCGACGTACAGGAAGCCGCCGTCTTCGCCGACCTGCACTTCCTCGGCGTGGGCACGCCCATCGACTCCGACGGCCGCTCCTACGACACCGGGCAGGTCTTCGGCGCTGTCCGCCAGCTCGCCCCTCACTTGACCCGGGCCTGCACGATCGTTGGAAAGTCCACGGTCACCGTCGGCACAACCCTCCAGCTCACCCACCTTGTTCAGCGCCTGGCCCCAGCCGGCGAGCTGGTCGACGTCGTGTGGAACCCCGAGTTCCTGCGCGAGGGCCACGCGGTCCAGGACAGCCTGCGGCCCGACAGGATCGTCGCGGGGCTGACGACCGCCGCCGCGGAGAAGGCGATCCGGGACGTCTACGCCCCGATCCTGGAGGCCACAGGTATCCCCCTGTTCATCACCGACCCGGCAACCGCCGAACTCGCCAAGGGGGCTGCCAACACCTTCCTCGCGCTCAAGATCTCGTACATCAACGCGGTCGCGGACATGTGCCAGTCCGCCGTCGGCGACATCTCCCAGATCGTGGACATCCTCGGAGTCGACGGCCGTATCGGACGCGGCAGCATGTCTCCCGGGATCGGCTACGGAGGCGGCTGCCTCCCCAAGGACGTCCGCGCCTTCACCGCGTCCGCAAGGCAGCTCGGCGCAGACAGGGCCGCCACGCTGCTCCGCGCCGCCGAGGAGGTCAACGAGTCGCGCACCGCCACAGCGGTCGCCATCGTGACCAAGGCGCTCGGTCGTCCGGTCGCAGGCGCGGCGATCACCGTGTGGGGTGCCGCGTTCAAGCCCGGCACGAACGACGTCCGCGAGTCCCCCGCGCTCGCGCTCGCGCAGGCCCTCCACCAGGCCGGCGCGCTGGTGACCGTGCACGACCCGCAGGCCGTCCGGACCGCCATGCACCGCAACCCCGAACTCGAATACACCGACGACCTGAAACAGTCCGTCGACGGTACCCACGCGGTGGTGCTGGCCACCGAGTGGCCCGAATACCGGCAGGTCGACCCCACAGCGCTGACCGACCGTACGGCCGAGCCGCTGATGGTCGACTGCCGCACCACCCTTGACCCAGCCCGCTGGCGCACAGCCGGCTGGACCGTGCACCAGATCGGGCGGCCCCAAAAGTAGCCCCGGCCCGCAGGGACGCGGTCCGGCCAACCGATCCGAAGAAGAACCGTGGATCTCCTTGAGAACGGCACGGTCACGCCACCCGGCCTGCCCCATCTCCTCCCCGTTCTGCTCCGCTCCGCCCTCCCTCGACTGACCACCGCCCCCTACGCCCACTTCACCACCGACGACCTGCTGCACGCTCTAGCTGTACTGACCCGTGAGGTTGTGGACGCGGCTGGCGGGTGGTTGGCCCTTGAGCGCGGTGTGTCCGCGGTGGTGATTGTAGGTGTGCAGCCAGGCC
>NZ_JBSFLQ010000084.1:0-7362 GCF_053599115.1 Streptomyces sp. NPDC001020
TGGCCGCGGGGACCGGGAAGACTTCGTCACACCCCACCAACGCGGCCAGGACTCCAATAGACACTCTCACAGGCCCCGAACCAGCCGATTCAGTCGCCCGCGAAGTACGGACCTAGCCGCCCTAGCCGCCCTGGCCACCGAGAACCGCTCCGGCTCCTGACGCCGAGAGCCGAGCGGGAGCCCTGATGGACATCCTGACCACCACCCAGCTCGATGCGGCAGCCGAACTCCTCACCGGCGGCGCCGTGGTGGCCGTGCCCACACCACGCTGGTACATGCTGGCCGCCCGCGCCGCCGATCCGGCAGCGACCACGACCATCCTGCGCATCAAACAGCGCCCCGAGCACAAGCCGCTGCTGCTCCTCCTCGATGCCCTGCCCACCGCCCAGGCGCACTTCCTGCTCAGCACAGACGCGCACGCCCTCGCCCAGCACCTGTGGCCGGGCGAGCTGGCACTACGCCTGCCGTGGCAGATCGGCGCGGCCCGGCTGCCCGCCGTCGGCGACCCCGCACTCGTCGGCTGCCCCGACGGCATCCTCGGACAACTGCTCCGCTTGACCGGCGAGCCGCTGTCCGCGGCCGCGTGCAGCATCTCCACCCCGGCCGCGACGGCCGACGACCACCCCGCGCTCACCGCCGACCACGTCGCCGCATTCAACGCGCAGACCGGGGCGCGGATCGCCGCCGTCATCGACGCAGGGATCTGCCCGCAGGGCCAGCACATGACGATCGTCGACTGCCCCCACGACCAGCCCGCCCGCCTGCACCGCGAAGGAACCGTCCATCCCCGGGCCATTGCCGCGGCCCTGACCGAGGGAGCATCCGATGTGGGCTGACCTGGCCCGTGCCGCCACGCAAATCGTGCCCGACACCTCGGTGGCCGCCGTCGCCGATGCCCTGGACTATCTGTGCCTCGCCCAGCTCTATCTACAAGACAACCCGCTCCTCGAGCGCCCCCTCACCCGTGCCGACATCAAGCCGCGCCCGGCTGGGCACTGGGGCGTGTGCCCGCCCGTCAACCGCGTCCTCGCCGTCCTGGGCCCTTTGCAGAAGGCGGTGCCCGACACCCACGACGTCCTGGTTCTGCACGGGGCCGGCCACGCCGGGCCGTCCGCACTGGCCCACGCCTATCTCACCGGCCGCCTCGGTGCGGCCCACCCTGATCTCGCCCATAGCGCCGAAGGCCTGCAGAGGCTCATGACCGGCTTCCCCACCGACCTCGGCGGGGAAATCACCCCGTTGATCCCCGGCCAGCCGCATACCGGCGGGCAACTCGGCCCCGCTCTCGCCATCGCCCAGGGCAGTGTCCTGGACGCCCCCCACCGCCTGGCCGTGGCCCTGATCGGCGACGGCGAATGCGAGACCGGCACCACCGCCGCCGCCTGGCTCGCTGCCCGCGCCCTGGCAGGCACCGGCCGTCACGGCACCGTCCTGCCCGTCGTGCTCCTCAACGGCCAGAAGATGGGCGGCCCGAGCCTGCTGTCCACGCTCACCCGCCTCCAACTTGACGCGTACTTCACGGGCCTGGGCCACCGGCCCTTCTACAGCGACGGCCACAGCATCGCCCACCTGCGCCGCACCCTCGGCGACGCCCTCGATGCCGCCAGCCCGCTCGGCACTCCCGGCCCCGGAAGCGTTCTCGTCCTGACTCTCGACAAGGGGCACGGCGCTCCCGGCAGCGTCGCGGGCCGCCCGATCGCCGGGACCCCGGCCGTCCACAAGACGCCGCTGTCGCGACCGGCGCAATGCCAGGAAGAATTCGCCGCTCTGCAGCTGTGGCTCACCTCTTACCGCCCCGGGCGTCTGCTGAGCCCCGACGGCCGCCCGCATCCCACGCTGCTGCCCGCCCTGCCCACCGCCCCCCGCCCGCAGACGCTGCTCGAACCGCCGTGCGGCTGCATCGCAGCCAGCACCCACGTCGCCGAAGCAGCGACGGACCACGCCTTCCCGCAGGCCATCCCAGCGGTGCTCCGCTCCCGCGCCGACCAGGGCCCGTTCCGCGTATTCAGCCCCGACGAACTCGCCTCCAACCGGATCGACCTGACCGACGAACACGGCCGACCCCTGCCCTGGGTGGTCGAGATCCTCAGCGAGGAGATCTGCCACGCCTGGGCCCAGGGCTACACCGAGACCGGCCGCCACGCCCTCATCGTCGGCTACGAGGCCTTCGCCCCCATCACGACGAGCCTCATCCAGCAGCACCTCAAGCACCGGGCCCTGCGCCGCCATGCCCAACTCGGCCCGCTGCCCAGCACCGTGCACCTGCTCACCAGCCTCGGCTGGCACAACACCTACACCCACCAAAACCCCGCCCTCACCTCCGCCCTGCTGGCCACCGGCGACCCCACCGTCCACGTCCTCACCCCCGCCGACCCCGCCCGCACAGCCGCAGCCCTCACCTTCGCCCTGCGCAAGCTCGACCGCTGCACCCTCGTCATCGCAGGAAAACACCCCACACCCCAGCACCCCCTGGACACCCTCGATCAGGAACTACGCCACGGCATCGCCCGCTGGCCGCACCTGAGCCACCCCCACCCCGGCGAGCCCGACCTCGTCCTGGCCTCCGTCGGCGACCTACCCGCCGAACGGCTCACCACCCTCGCCCGCCGCCTGCGCACCGAACACCCGCACCTGCGGCTGCGCTACCTCCACGTACACGACCTCACCGCCCTGGCCGAAGCCGGCACCCGCCCCCTCGCCCTGACCGAGAAGGCCTTCACCGAACACTTCGGCGCCCGCGCGCCCGTCATCCTCGCCACCACCGGCTACCCGGGCGACGTCCACACCCTGCTGGGCAACCGCCACCCCGGCACGCGTCTCACCGTGCTCGGCTACCGCGACCCTGGCCGCCCCCTCACCCAGGCACAACTCCTGGCCCACTGCCGCCTCGACGACGACAGCCTGTGGCAACTCGCCGCCCACACCGCCCTGCTTCCGACGGAGGCCACCGCATCATGACCACCACCCACCTCCAACCGCCCCGCCAGCCCGACCCGGCCATCCTCAACGCCTTCGACCGCGACGGCTACGCCGTCATCCGCCAGGCCATCGACCCCGCGCTGCACACCACACTGCTGACCGCCGCCGAGCGTCTCCTCGCCAGCGACATCACCCGTGGCCGCGACCGCGGAGGCGACGGCAAAGACGGCTTCCGCGGCTGCCTCAACCTCACGCGCGTCTTCCTGCCCCTGCTGGCCAACCCCCGCACCCTCCCGACCGTCGTCGGCCTGCTGAGCCCCAACCTGCACCTGCTCTCCGCCCACCTGATCGCCCTGCCCTCCAGCCCCCCGCGCACCATCCGCACCCCCGAACGGCCCGGATGGCACCGCGACATGTACGGCGTGACCGCCGACCTCGGCTTCGCCCACACGCCGCGCATGGCCATCAAGGTCGCCCACTACCTCACCCCCATCACGGACAACTGCGGGCTCACCATGTTCCTGCCGGGCAGCCATCTCCTCACCGACGAACCCGGCATCCCCAACGGCGCCGCCGACCCCGTAGGCGCCCAGACCTCTGACCTCAGCAATGGCGACGCCGTACTGTTCGAGAACCGCACCTGGCACGCCAGCGGCATCAACCTCTCAGGCCGTCCCCGCATCGCCTTGATGCTCCAGTACGGCTACCGGTGGCTCCATCCCGTCGACGACCCAGCCACCGACCTGCTGACCGATCCGGCCCTCAGCCCGATCGAGCGGCAGCTCGTCGGCATGGCCGACCGCAACACAGACGGTTCACTTGCCAAAAGGGGCGGGCGCCGCGCCCCTGTACAGCTGGTGGGAATCCATAGAGTGATCCGCCGCGTTCCAGGCTCCGGCCCAGGCCGACGCGCCGGTACACGGCGCTGTCGGTCAGGACTCCGGCGTTGTTGACCAACGAGGTCTCGCCCGAGGACGCTCCGGCCTCTGCGGCGATCTGGGTGGGATCGGTGATTCCGAGGCGGACCGGAATCACGCCGAGCTCCACGACCGACCGCGGGTTTTGGGCCCCGCCGTAGACGCGTTGGGCGCCGCGTTGCAGGAGTTGAGGACAAAGGCATCCCGCAGCTTCGCTCCGCAGGCCCGCCCACCACCCCCAGTTCGGGTTTCTCTCCGCGTTGCGGATTGCTCTCTACGGTGTTGTGTCTTGAACGGGGTTCGTTGGCCCCGGGGGAACGGACCGAGTGGCCCCACCCCTTCGAACGGTCAGACGACCGTTCACCTGGGTTCCGGACGGCCTCTTCTCGCTGGCTGCGCTTGTGCGCGGACCACCGACGGCCCGCCGGTCGAACATCCGGCGGAGCCAAAACAACCCGGCGCGGTGGGGCCTGAAGAACCCGGCGAAGACAGGCCCTTGGGGTGGCTCGGCGGCGTCCGTACTGTCGTATCGGGCGTCGTTTCCGGGGCCGTTTCGGTGTACGTGCTTGGATACGACACCGGTAGGCGCAACGAGCCGCAGGACACGGGGCCAGCGTGCCAGCGATGGGCGAGGCCGACTGTGTACTGGTGCAGCAGCGCATCCTGTCCACTCAAGCCGCCGCCCGGCCGTCGCATCGCCCGGTGCCCGCTGCGTGCAACGTCCCGAGGGCCCCAGGGCCGCCGTCCTGGGCCTTGACCGCTGCCACATTCTTCGACGTGATGCTCCTTGGCATACTGGTGCGGCAGCTGGCTACGGGAGGGCGAAGTGGGGCTACAGGGCTCGTTTTCAGCGGTTGTGCGAGTGGAACGTCACCTGTTCGCCTTGGTTGACACCGACCCGGAAAGAGAAGAGACGTTCGGGCGGATTCCGGACAGTTCTGCGTTCTTGGCTCATGAAGGCTCCGTGGTGGTTGCGTCCGACCTGGAAGACCAGAGGGCCAAGGTGAGGGTGGAGCTGTGGGACTCGCCGCCTGATGCTCCAGCCGGGGAAGGGTTCAGGTGTTTGGGGGAGCCGAGCACCGTCTCATTCGAGTCCGGGAGTATCCAGCTTGTCAGTCTGATGCAAGAGCCTCAGTCGGACGAGTATGAAATCGCCCACGCTGGGCCCTATCAGGTGCGCGTGTGGGTGGGGCCGCAGCGGGAGGACCCTGATGAGGAACTGGAGGCGTACCGGTACTTCGAGTCCTTCGTGATCCAACTGTGGACTTGAGACGAGGTGGGGGCGGTGATGTGCCAACCGCCCCCACCGGGGTGACTACTTCACGTTGACGTAGAAGGCGTCACCGTCCAGGATTCGGTCGTCGTTGTACCAGGTTGAGAGCTGGGAGCCCGCCGTCTGGTTGTCCTTGCTGGTCAACGCGCGAGCGGAGAAGTTTCCCTTGGCGTTGTAGGCCCCTTCCTTAGTGGTGCTGAAGGGGTACTCGTCGCAGTCCTTGCCCTGACTGGAGTAGTTCGGCCACTGCGCCCGGCAAGCCGCGCGTGCAGTGTCGCGGTTCTTTTCCCGCAGCTTGGTGTCGTAGTAGATCCGATGCAGGGGGGTGGACGAAGGAGCCCCGGGTATCTTTTTGCCCGCCTTCTTCGGGACGGTGATCTGAGGGCGGTTCTGGGCGTCCCAGATGTGCTGCGCGGTCTCCTTCACCGCAGCATTTCCGCGGTCGTAGTTCATGGTCTCGCGGACGTCCGTGAAGATGCTGCCCTTCTTGTACTTCAGGTACGGGGCGCTGTCGAACCGGACAGTGATCTTGGGCTCGGGGAGCTGAACATTGTTGCTTCCGTCCGAGATGAAGTAGGTGGCCGGCACGAAGTCGAACTTGTGGACCTTGTCCTTACCGGCACCAGAGGCAGAGTCTTCGTCGAAGACCAGGATCTCCATCTTGTCCTTCTTCCAGCTCTTGATGCTGGGGTCTGTCTTCGCCGCCCCAGCCTCGCCCCGGAAGCCGCCAGAGACCTGTGTGACACCGTCGTGCTTTTTCCCCTTGTGCAGGATGGGGCCGCTCTTGCTCGACTGGTTCCAGCGGTTGATCAGGAACGTCGTCGACTCCTTGACGGTGCCCGTGGCCTGGATGTTGTCGAAATACTGGTCAAAGACGATAGTCCGCTCGCCCTGGAAGGCGTAACCGATGATGGTCTCGACGTAGGTGAGCGTTCCGACCGGCCTACCGGTGCGGATATCTGTGCCGACGACCTGCACGGTCCCTCGCCGGCACAGAGCGAAACGGTTCTTGACCCAGTTGGGCTTGCCGGCACTGTTGCCGTGCTTAACGCACTCGCTGTAGGTGACGTCGTGGTAGTTGAAGTTCGTGCCCGGCGGCCTTCCCCCACCGGCTCGGGCAGCCGGCGCCTCACCCGATATGCCGGCCGGGAGAGAGCCCGCCCCTCCCACCGGCGTGTAGGTTGCCGTGTAGGTGATGTCGTCAGGATTCGGGGCGCTGGCACTGAACGCCGTCGCAGGCGACAAGAGCACAGTAAGGGTGCTCACAACGACAGGTAAAGCCCATCTCGCAGATCTCACAGATACCCCCTGAAGATGTGGTCTCGATCAACATAGGAACCACTCGTGATCTTGAGGGGACTGCATGCACAAGAGTGATCAATCCCACACATGGGGTAACTCCGGTGCCATGGAGGGGACTTGAGCGCGTAGCGGACGTGTCGGGTGTGGAAGTAGTCGCGGACGCTGTGGTGTTGGTGCGGTCTGCGGAGGAGGAAGCGGCGAGTCTCGTGGGCGAGGTCGTCGGTGGAGCGGGTGCATGAGACGTGTACGTCCCGGCGTAGGCCATCCCGCGCAGCGGCGGCGGCCGGACCCCCGTTCTGGTCGCCGCCCCTGGTAGGTGTTACACGCTGGTGCCGTACCGTGTTTTGGTCGCGGACGCCGCTGCAGTGGCATCGTGTTCGGGGCTCTTCAAGGCTGCCCAGGTGGCGTGGTCGACGACGCCGGTAATGGGTAGCGGTCACCAGGCCTGGAAGCGCCTGACCTGCATTTCAGTGGTGCTGCCGAAGACGCCGTCGATGGCGCCAGGGTTGAGGCCCCAGTACTTCAGAAGGCACTGCAGTTCTCGGACGGACCCGCCGACTGAGCCCCGGCTCACGACGGGCTCAGTCGAGGTGTCGTCGGGGCAGCCGTGCACGTCGGGGTGGTGATGCTGGGCACCGATGCGGATGACGTCGCCTGGGCGGCCGGTGCGATGGCTACCCCGCTGCTGATTGCTGCGGCGGCTGCCGCCAGCAGGAACTGCTTGCGGATGCGCATGCGTGTAAGAGTGCGGTACGTGACCTTCCGCCCAACTTGTCATCACTCGATGGTGTGACGTTGAGGCATTGCTGCCGGTCAGGCGTTCGGAGGTCGCTTGGGTTGTGGCATGAGCATGCGTAAGCCGTACCCGAGCGATCTCACCGACGAGCAGTGGGAGCTCGTTGAACCCGTGATCACGGCGTGGAAGGCCCGGCATCCGTCGGTCAGCGGGCA
>NZ_JBSFLQ010000085.1:0-6117 GCF_053599115.1 Streptomyces sp. NPDC001020
TCCAGCTCCATCTCCTCGACCTCCTCGGCCTGGAACCCACACATCCCCGCTGGCCAGAAACCTGAACGAGCTACCCGCGAAGTACGAAGCTAGGCCCGAGCGAGCTACCGCGACCACCGACCGGCTGCTTCAGAAGATCTCCGCAGCACAGGGCCTCGGCCCGCACGCCACGCCGCCGCGGGCGGCATCACCCAGGGGGACCACACCGTGACCACCGGCTCCAAGACGACGACCATCTTCCTCACCACCCTGTGCGGCCTGCTGTTGACCATCCTCGGCCTGATGCAGGAGTGGCCTGTGTTCGCCTGGCCGGTACTGGCCGTACTTCTCGTCGGAGTGCCCGCGATGGCCTTCAAGATCGCCGCAGTGCGGCGTGGACCCTTGCACGTCGACGTGGAGGAACAGCGCACCGATCCTCCGATCGAACGCAGGGAACTGCACGTCAGGCACGTGGCACTGCCCAGCAACTGGGACGACTACGACTTCCTTTTCTCGGCGACGGTGCGGTGGTACCCCCTCGAAGCGCCGGGTAACGAACCCGTCCTCAATCCAGCGGGCCTCGCGGTCGATGCGGTTCTGGATCGAGCCCGCCTGATCACCGAGCAGCGGGAGCCAGGCCGTCCCTCTCTGGTGCAGCACCAACTGAGCGGTGCGCTCAGCAGAATGCGCCCGGACTCGACCGGGCACCTTCAGGCCATGGCGGAGGACATCACGCTCGTCCTGCGCGAAAACGATCAGGAGCGGCTGAACCAGCTCGCCGAAGTACGCAAGGACAAGGCGGTGTGGGAACACCAGCGGAAGTACGAGCAGAGCAAGCGTCAGTACCTGAGCGATGACGTACTGAAGGACACCGGCAGCGCTGTCGTCTGGTGGCTCGCCAAGAACGACGACCACGTCGAGAAAACGGTGGCGGACCTCGGTCTGCTCGCCCAACTCACCTCTGCAGCCAACGACACCGACGTACCGGAACGGCTGCGTGATCTCATGCCCCGGCCACACGGCGAAGGGCCCGCTCCGGACCCGTTGCAGGAACCGGCTCCTCCCGTCGAACAAGAGCCGATGCCCGCGGACCACTTTGAGGCCTTTCTCAACAGCATGGGTTTGACGGACGGAGACGACCGGCGGCCGATGATGGCCAAACAGTTCGCCGACCTCCTGCGGACCCAGGACCAGCACGAGACCGCTGAGGACCTGCTGCGCAGGCTCCACCCGCCGACGAGTTTCGCGCCGGACGCCGACGAGCCACCGGCTTCCGCGCCCGGGGCGACCGATGAGACGCCCGCATCACCGTTCGAGGGGACCACCGATGGACAGTGAGCTGGCAGCTCTCGCAGCATCAGGAGCGACCACCTTGGTCTCGCTCATGGTCACCGACTCCTGGACACACGCTCGCGAACTCGTCGGACGATTCTTCTCGCGCACCGGTTCGGACAGCACCGCGATCGCCGACTTGGACACCGCCCGGACCCGGCTGCTCGCCGCCGAGGCCGCGGGCGACGCGCAATCGAGGAGTCAGTGGCATGCCCACCTGCGACAGCTTCTTCAGACAGACTCCGCGACCGGAACGGACCTGCGCGACCTGCTTGCATCTCTCCAGGACATCGTGAACGCGGAGTCACGGCGGAGCACCGTGAACAACACCGTCAGTGGGGGAACGCAGCACGGTCCCATCATCCAGTCCGGCCATATCTCCCGTCTCACCCTCCACACGGACCCTCCCTCCGCCCCGGCGTAGGACCGAGCCCAGGGCCCGCCCCTGTCCGCGTGTCACACAGTCCTCCAGACGAGGAAGAGGTGAGAACGAACCGGAGCACACCCGTCCGTACCCACAGGTTCCCGGCCCTGAGGTTCGCCTTCAACGTGGCATAGGCGTCACAGGTCTTCTTGATCACGTGCTGGGCAGCCTGAGCACCCAGCCCCCATCGGGCCTTGATCTCACCGTAGGTGTGCTCACGCAGCGCGAAGTTCTTCCTCACACCTCTCTCGAAAGCCACGCCGCTGGCCCAGCCGGCCGCCTCGTTACAGGCGGTCAGGGTCGCCTCAAGCGCCGTCGCCTGCACGGGGCGTCGGCAGCAGCCTGACTTGCACCACCAGCTTCACGATCACCCAACGTACTCACACATACGACCCCCCACCGCACGTTCCCCCACCTCCACCGAACGAGTGAACCGTCACCGCGCGGCACATCCCCGGCTCCGCCGGAAGAGGCACCCGGCCGCTCCACTGCCGAGCACCCAACAGCGACACCGCAGCGCTCCGCGCCGCAACCATGAGGACGCGATTCCTCCCAGGGCTGAAGCCCTGGGCAAGCCCGGCTCGAAGCGGTACCGCAAGGCCATCGGGAAGCCGATCGCATTTCGGCCACAGAGCGCGCAGCCGTACGACGACCGGATGCTGTCCTGGCAGATCTCGCAAGGGCGAGTCCGATCTCGTGTGCCGGGACGGCATGTGGTTTTTGACGGCCACCTGCGAGGTGCCTGAGGCGCCGCTGAATACGGATCCGGTGGACTTCCTCGGGATCGACCTGGGCATCGTGAACATCGCCATCACGTCTGACGGCGAGATCATGGCCGGGCGGGAGCTGAACCGCATCCGGGTGCGTGAACGGAAGCTGCGTACCAAACTCCAGAAGAAGAACACCCCGTCCGCCAAGCGTCGGCTGAAGAAGCGGCGGCGCAAGGAGGCGCGGCGGGCGAAGGACATCAACCACAAGATCGCGAAGCATGTGGTGGCCGAGGCAGAACGCACCGGTCGCGGGGTCGCCCTGGAAGATCTGACGGGCATCCGTGAGCGGGTACGGCTTCGCAAGCCCCAACGGGCCACCCACTCCAGCTGGGCTTTCGCCCAGCTGGGGGCGTTCATCGCGTACAAGGCCCGCAGGGCGGGGGTACCGGTGGTGTACGTCGATCCGGCGTACACCTCGCGCACCTGCGCGGAGTGCGGGCACATCGACACAGCGAACCGGGTCTCCCAAGCCCTCTTCGTGTGCCGGTCCTGCGGCGTCGTTGCGCACGCGGACCGCAACGGCTCCCGCAACATCCGCGCCCGCGCGTGGGAGTTGTGGCGACGAGGGGCCCAGTCAACGGCCCCTGCCCCACCACCGCACCAGCGGGGCGGGGCTGAACGCAAACGCAGCACCACAGCCAGTGATGCCCGTTGTGCAAGCCCGGGACTTTCAGTCCCGGGTAGTTGACGCTGCTTCGGTGAGGAGATCGCCGCGGCGGTCGGCCAGATGGTTCGCTACCGCCTCCGCCCAGAAGCGGTAGCCGGTCGCCCCCGGATGGAAGCCGTCCCGGGCGAAGAACTCCGGGCGCATCGGCAGCAGAGCCTCGGCGCCGATCCAGGTCGCGCGCTGCCGCTCGGCACACACCCGCCGGGAGGCCTCGTCCAGCGCTGTCGCATGCTCGCCGAGGTAACGGGCCAGGAACCTCGGCAGGGACGGCACGGATTCGAACGTCGGGGTGCCGGCCACCACGACGTGCTTGGCGCGACCGGCCAAGTGATCGACGACCGGGCCGAGGTCGTCGCTCCACTCTTGCGGGCTGCGGCGCGTCAGGACGTCGTTCACACCCGCGAGGAGCACTGCGACGTCCAGATTCTCCCCGAGCCTGGGCATCAGTCGGTGGCGGATGCGCCGGACCGTGGCGCCGTACTCCCCGACCACCTCCCACTCGACGGGCCGACCGGTCCGGGTGGCGAGTTCGCCGGCCAGAACCGCCGGGAACCCCTCCGCCTGGGTATCGACCCCACAGCCGGCCGCGGTCGACTCGCCCAGCACGCCGATGCGCACCGGCACGCCGGACCCGTCGCCCGCGGTCCCCTCGATCGGGCCGGTGGCCGGTGGAATCCTCTCGGTCTTCGAGCGCACCCATATCCCCTGAGCGGCGACGACGGGCAACAGGAGGGGGTTCATATGGCCGTCCTCGTGGTAGGAGTTGCCGTGTTGGTGGGGGAGTTCACTCGGGGAGGTGCGTCTCTCGGCGGTGCGGACAGAACGCGACCCACGAATCCGGGTCCTTCGTCCGGATCCACGCCAGCGAAAATACCAAGTGCCATGGATCGCCCCTCGGTTAGCCTCGGCGCTATGACCTGGCTGCCAGATGACTTCGTCCACCCCGTCCACGTTCCTCTGCCCGATGGCGCCCATCACCTGCGGCCGATCAGGGAGGCCGACACCGCCCTGGACTATCCGGCGGTGATGGGCTCGCGCGAGCGCCTGTGGAACATCTTCGGCCCGGCCTGGGCCTGGCCCAAGGAGACGATGACGTTCGAGGAAGATCGGATCGACCTGCTGCGGCACGAGAAGGAGATAGCCGCTCACCAGTCCTTCAACTACGCCTTGCTCGACAGTGCGGAGACAGCGATTTTCGGCTGTGTCTACATCGACCCGCCG
This sequence comes from Streptomyces sp. NPDC001020, assembly GCF_053599115.1. Classification (NCBI taxonomy): domain Bacteria; kingdom Bacillati; phylum Actinomycetota; class Actinomycetes; order Kitasatosporales; family Streptomycetaceae; genus Streptomyces; species Streptomyces sp. NPDC001020. The sequence goes on from NZ_JBSFLQ010000085.1 coordinate 4,394, forward strand.
GAGCGGGTCGGAGCTGACGGCGAGATCTCGTGGTGGGTGGTGGACGAACTCGTCGGCAGTGGGGTGGAGCAGGCGCTGGACGCACTCGTGCCGCAGTGGATCACAGCCGACTGGCCCTTCCGGAGGCCGCGCTACCTGGGGCGTGATATCCCCTGGCAGGACTGGCTGGCACTGCCGTCCCATCAAGGTGAAAACTCCCACACGGCAGTTGACTGATCAGCCGTCAAAGTCCTACCCACGCGGCTGTTCAGTTAAGTAGTGCTGTCCCTCTCGGCATCAGTGATCTGGTATGACTTCCTCAGGTTCTACGGGAATCGGGGGGATCGATCATGGCGAACCATGCCGTGGAGAACGCGCCAACGGTCCTGATCGTCGGTGCCGGACCGGCCGGCCTGGTGCTCGGTAATCTCCTGCTGGCCGCGGGTGTCGACTGCCTGGTGGTGGAGCGGCAGAGCCGAGAGCACATCGAGCGGCGGGCGCGCGCGGGGTTCCTGGCCGCCAACACCGCACGCATCCTGACGGAGAACGGTCTCGCGGCCGGCTTGCTCGCCCGGGGGCAGAGCCACGACGCCTGCCTCTTCCGCACGGAATACGGCCAGTTCGAGCTCAGATACAGCACCCTCGGCCGCGGCGAGGTTCACAACGTGTACCCGCAGCAGCACCTGGTGACCGACCTCGTCGCGCAGTTCCTGGCGCGCGGGGGCGAGCTGTGGTTCGAGACCGAGGTGACCGCGGTGACCGGCCTGGACAGCGATCGGCCGGGGATCACCGCGCGGACCGCCGACGGCGCCGTCCTCCAGCGCAGCGGCCGGTACGTGGCCGGCTGTGACGGTCGACACGGTGTCAGTCGCCGTGCGCTGCCTGAAGGGGCGATTCGGTACTACCGGCGTGACCACGGGATTTCGTGGCTCGCGTTGCTGGCCGAGGCGCCGCCGAGCATGTCCGCCATCGGGTACGCCGTCCATGAACGCGGCTTCGCCGGCCACATGGCCCGCACCCCGTCCGTCACCCGCTACTACCTCCAGTGCCCCAGAGGAGAGGACCCGCAGGGCTGGACCGACTCCCGGATCTGGGAAGAGCTGAACCTGCGCATGCGGGTCGACCAGTACGGTGCGCTGCGCGAGGGTCCGATCCTGGAACGCGGCGTCATCGATATGGAGTCCGACGTCCTGGACCCGATCCGGTACGGACCGATGTTCCTGGTAGGAGACGCCGCCAGCCTGATCAGCCCCGCGGCGGCCAAAGGCGCCAACCTGGCGGTGATGGAGGCCGAGATCCTCGCCCGGGCACTGGTCGCCGCCGTCACGAGCAAGGACGAGGGCCTGCTCGACCGCTACTCGGCCGATTGCCTTCCCCGGATCTGGCGAGCACAGGAGTTCTCCCACTGGATGGTCAACCTGCTGAACGCGCCGATCGGGGACGACGACGAGGTGGTCTACCTCCGCGGCCTCCAGCACGCCCGCCTTGAGAGCCTGCGCACCTCCCGCGCACACCAGGACCACTTCGCCGAGAACTACGTCGGTGTCTGAACGTTCAGTGTGCCGTCCATCGATGTAGCGGCCCTTTGGGCATGTCCGCTGACTGCTAGGGCGTGTTTCGAAAGTCCCGTCGTCCGCCCGAAGGGCGGGTCCCGCGGCGTCTGGTGCGGTGCCTCGCAAGGCGGAGGGTCGCCCGCGTACTGGGCGTACGCGGGCGATCCCGACAACGCGGCGTGGGGGTCCCCC
>NZ_JBSFLQ010000086.1:0-5920 GCF_053599115.1 Streptomyces sp. NPDC001020
CGCCATGCGCGCCTCCAGCCACAGCACGGTGCGCAGCCGGTCGCGCCATGTCGCCGACGCCTCCACGAGCGGCCCGCAACGCTCCCTCTCCACGTCCTGGTCACGCACCGGACCAGGACCCGACCGACAGGTTCCCCGCCCCGCGCAGGCTCCTGCCGGCTCCGGTCCCACCTCAGGCCGCCACCGTGCCGAACCGTATGCCGCAGGACGTCGGACCGGCCATCATCTCGAGCATCCGCTCCGCCTCCTCGACGACCTCCCGGCGCTGCCGTGCGCCGAGGCTGCCGAACGGCTCGATCGTCAGTGTGCGGTCCGTGAGCCGCCACAGGCCCGCGAAGAACCCGTCGACGAGGAACGTGCAGTAGGCCTGGTTGCCCGCCCAGCCGCGGCCCTTGAGGTCCGGGGGTATGACGCGGGAGCGGTCGGCGTGGGAGAGGAGAAGGTTGTCGAACTCGGGCAGGAAGCGCGGCGGCGCCGGGGTGTCCGGGTCGGGCCGGGGCGCGTCCGGGAGGTCGAAGAGTTCGACGCCGCGCTCGTCGCGGAAGGTGACGAGCTGCGGGCGCAGGCGCTCGAAGACCTCACGCAGGCGTGTGAGGCCCGACCAGGTCTGCATGTCCTTGACGGAGGCGGGCCCGAACGCGCCGAGGTAACGCCGGACGGCGGCGTCCTGGGCGAGGGCCGGTGCGACGGGGCGTCCGAGCCAGTGCTCGGCCGTGGTGAGCGTGACCTGACCGCTACGGCCCCACAGACCGCGCGGGGTGACCTGGACGAGGGGCAGCAGACAGCGTGCGGCCACGGCGAGGGCTCGCGGGTCGGCGTCCGGCCACTCGACGAGCAGCTCCTTGCGTAGTTGCGCCATGGTGCGTGGCTCGGTCTCGACGAGTTCACGGGCGAGCGCGGCGAGCCGTTGCAGATCGACCCCGCCAAGGCCCTTGCGGAAGAGGGTGAGTTCGCGGGTGCGGGCGGGCTGCACCCACGGACGCAGAGCGAGGCAGTCGTCGGCGGTGTGGGTGTGGATGGTGGAGCGCAGGGTGACGATACGGACGGCCTCACGGTCGGCCATGAGCTGAGAGAGGTGCTCCGGGGCGAAGCCGTCCAGCCGGGCTGCGAGCGCGTAGTACGGGGGCCTGACGTTCTGCGCCTGGAGCCCGACGAGGTGTTCGACCGCCGCCTTGGCCGACAACCGTGCCCGATGCAACAGCAGTTGACGCTCGAGAGTGGCACGGTTGAGGGCACGGGTGGTGAGGACGGGGGCGGGGTCCGGGCGGCGGACACGGGGGCTCGTCTTCGTCATGGCGCGCACACTAGTGCCGATTGCGGACAGCGCCTGTCCTTGTGACGTAGGTGAGTTGAGGTCGTAGCGCCGCGCCGTTGCCCCACGGCAAGGCGATCACGTGGATCTGGTCCAGCGCGGGGCCGTCTTGGCCCATGCCGCGTCCCAGTCGGCGAGGTTGCGCCTCTCCAGCCTTCGACGGACCGCGCCATACGCTCCGGCGCTGATGAGGGCCGCCGCCATGGCGGCGAGGAGGGCCCAGCCGATGGCGTTGTCACGGACCTGACGTGCCGTCAGAGGCGGCTCGGTGAGCGTGCCGTCGTCGGTGACCCAGACGTGGACCCTGGTACCCGCGGGAAGGCCCGGTTCGACGTCGGTCTTCGCGGTACGTGCGCGGCCGTCCGGGGCGGTGAAGCGGACCATGACCGGGTACATGGCCTTCAGCGCCTCGTCCGATCCCGGTTCCGGGTGGCGGGGCGCTTCGTGTTCGAGGACCGCGGGGATGCGGTGCAGCGTCCGGGCCTCGTGCTCGGCGGTCCGTTGCAGATCGCGGTACGTGGCGTTGCCGACCAGCAGCATGACGGTGGGTGTCATCACCAGCAGGGCCAGCAGCAGGGCAACGCCGATCCATGCGCGCAGCAGATCGGTGGGGCGGCGCAGCGGGTTGCGCCTGAATCGCCACCACAGGGGGCGCGGGGCTACCTCGGGGGGAGGCTGGGCCTGGGGGATCTCGCTGACCACGGTGTGTCTCTCCTTTCGCGAGCCGAGACGGTCGGAGCGGGTGGGCGGGGGGACGGGGGTGCGGCGGCAACCGGCAGCCGGGGGGACGGGCTAGCGGACGTGCAGGACGGTGCCGGTGGTGGAGGGGTGACTGTGAGCGGCTTCGAGGAGGGTGGCGGCACCTCGGACGGCGGCGGTGTGAGGAGCCGGTACCGGCTTCGCAGGGGCGTGCAGACGGCCGGTGAGACCGTAGGTGATCTCGGGACGCAAGGCACCTCCGCCGGCCAGGAGCACGCCACGCTGCAGGGCGTCGAGTGTGAGCGAGGTGCGGTCCTGCCGCAGCATGGTGGTCAGCATGCCGACGACGGCGTCGGTGATCTGCGTGTGCGGGGTGGTGCCGTCGAGGTCGCTGGTGCCCAGAGCGGTACGGCGGGCATCGGCGACCGCGCCGTCCGCCAGCAGGACCACCTCGGTGACCTGCGCGCCGATGTCCACGACGAGCAGGGGATGCGAGAGGTCCGCGCCCGCGGCCGCGGCGACGGCGCGGGCGGTGGGAACGGTCAGCACGGTACGTGGCTGCAGGACCTCCAGCGCGGTGCGCGCCTCGGTCCGGTAGGCGATGCCGTCCAGCACCGGTGTGGTCACGATGACCAGGGGCTGGCCGGAACGGGGCAGGCGGTGCGCGAGCAGGCCTTCGAGCATGAGGGCTGTCGCCGGGGTGTCCACGATGGCGCCGCGCCGGACGGGGTGGACGGCGCCGGCGCCCAGGGGCGTCACCGTGGGGATGTCGAGAATCAGTCCCCGGCCGGCCACCCACGCGCGGGTGCGGGCGCTGCCCAGGTCGAGGGCGACGCCGCTGCACTGCCGGCACAGGGGCCATGGCCTGTGCCGGCCGGAGGCGGGACGGGAGCTGGGTGCCGTGGTCACCGGCCGGCCTCCCTGACCTGCTGGCAGCGGGCGCAGTAGCGGGCCTGCGGCACGATCAGCAGACGGTCGCGGGATATGGGTCGGCGGCACAGGTGGCAGGCGCCGTAGCAGCCCTCCTCCATGCGCTCCAGCGCCGCCTCCACGTCGCTGAGGACCATACGCGCGGAGGCGGCGAGCTTGACCGTCACCTCGATCCGCGCCGCGTCCTGCCGCGCGGGCGGGTCGTCCTCGCCGGGCGTGGCCGTGATCTGCTGGAGCTGCTCCCGGCGGAACTGGCGCTGCTCGTGCAGGTTCGCGCGGAGCGCGGCGAGGTCCTCGGCGGACAGGACCGTGGTGCGGTCGCCGATGATCTGCTGGTTCACCACATCACCCCTTGGGCAGGGCGGGACACGAGGAATGGACGGGCCGTGCTCAGGCGGCGCGGCGCCGGCACGAGACGCAGTAGCGCGTGTAGGGCAGGATCTCCAGGCGCTCGGCCGGGACGGCCCGGGAGCAGCCCAGACAGGTGCCGTAGGTGCCGTCCTGGACACGGGCGAGGGCTTCGTCGATCTCCTTGAGCACCTCCTCGATGGCGTCCCGCTGGGCGGACATGAGGTCGTCCTCCGCGGACCGGCCGGTCTCGCTGATGGCCTGCAGCTGGGTCAGCCGTGCGTTGCGGGCGTGTTCGAGTCGCTGGCGGGCCTCGTGGGCGGTCGGACGTTCGGGGCTCGGTTCGGTCCGGGGCGTGTCGAGAGACATGGCGGATCCCTTTCTGCGCAGGGGTCGGTGTCCAGTGCTCCGGCAGGCAACGTTTGCGCGACGGGGCAAACGTTGCCTGTTGGTGCACCAGGTCTTGGGCAGGTCGGGGGCCGAGCGGTCCGGTTACCGTGGAGGCGGCGGGACGGGCTGCTCGGCCCCGCCTCCACCCTGGCCGATGCGGCGCCGGTTACCCATCGGTCGCAGCACCCATCTGTCGGGGGCCGAGGGATCCATCCGATGGTCGGATGGGTCGGGCGTGCTCCCGGAAATGGGGGACAGATCCCATCGACTCCGTGGCGATCGGCAGGCAGGCTGGCTGCAGGCTCGGTCGGAACCAGTGGCCGCAGCTCAGCTCTGGGGTGCGCGACGGCCGGCTGCGATGACCGGCTGTGAAGCAGTGTGACTGGAAAGGAAGGCGTACCCCGGTGTCCCTGTTCTGGCGGATCTTCGGGCTCAACGCGGTGGTGCTCGGCACGGCCACCGCGCTGCTGCTGTGGGCCCCGGTGACCGTCTCCGTTCCGGTCGTGCTGACCGAGGCGGTCATCCTGGTGGGCGGTCTTGTCGTCATGCTCGTCGCCAACGCGGCGCTGCTGCGGTTCGGCCTGGCCCCGCTGGACCGGCTGACCCGGCTCATGACGACCGTCGACCTGCTGCGTCCCGGCCAGCGGCTGCCGGCCAGCGGGCACGGCGAGGTCGCCGAGCTGATCCGTACCTTCAACGCCATGCTCGACCGGCTGGAGACCGAACGCGCCGCGAGCAGCGCCCGCGTCCTGCTCGCGCAGGAGGCGGAGCGGCGCCGTATCGCCCAGGAACTGCACGACGAGGTCGGCCAGAGCATGACCGCGATCCTGCTGTCGCTCAAGCGGTCGGCGGACGAGGCGGACGAGCCGCTGCGCGGCGAGCTCCAGCAGGTGCAGGAGATCACCCGGGAGAGCCTGGACGAGGTCCGCCGACTGGTACGCCGGCTGCGGCCGGGCGTCCTGGACGACCTCGGCCTGATCAGCGCGCTGACCTCGCTCACCACCGACTTCGCCGCCCACACCGGACTGCGCGTGCTGCGCCGCTTCGACACCGACCTGCCCGCACTGGCAGAGGAGGCGGAGCTGGTGCTCTACCGGGTCGCGCAGGAGAGCCTGACCAACGTCGCCCGCCACGCCGACGCCGACCGCGTCGAGGTGAGTCTGAGCCATGCCGACGGCACGGTGGTCCTCGCCGTCAGCGACGACGGCCGCGGTACGGCGGCCTCGTGCGAGGGCGCCGGGATACGCGGCATGCGGGAACGGGCCCTGCTCATCGGGGCCACGCTCGACGTCGCCCCCGCACCCCGGACCGGTACCCGGATCCGGCTGACCGTGCCCGTCGTCAGGAAGCAGTCGTGACCATGCCCGCCCCGTCCAAAATCCGTATCCTGCTGGCCGACGATCATGCGCTGGTGCGTCGTGGGGTGCGGCTCATCCTCGACCGGGAGCCTGACCTGGAGGTGGTGGCCGAGGCCGGTGACGGTGCGGAGGCCATCGAGATGGCCCGCGACCATGACATCGATCTCGCCGTCCTGGACATCGCCATGCCCAGGCTGACCGGTCTGCAGGCCACCCGCGAACTGGCCGCGCTCAAACCGGACCTGCGCATCCTGATGCTGACGATGCACGACAACGAGCAGTACTTCTTCCAGGCGTTGAAGGCCGGTGCCTGCGGCTACGTCCTGAAGTCCGTCGCCGACCGCGACCTGGTCGCCGCCTGCCGGGCCGCGATGCGCGACGAGCCCTTCCTCTACCCGGGGGCGGTCACCGCGCTGATCCGCAACTACCTCGACCGCGTCCGCCACGGCGAGGAGGCCCCCGACCAGATCGTGACGGCCCGCGAGGAGGAGGTCCTCAAACTCGTCGCCGAGGGCCACTCCTCCAAGGAGATCGCCGAGATCCTGGTGATCAGTATCAAGACCGTCCAGCGGCACCGGGCGAACCTGCTGCACAAGCTCGGTCTGCGCGACCGTCTGGAGCTCACCCGCTACGCGATCCGCGCGGGCCTCATCGAACCCTGACCCATGGACGAGGCTTCGCGCACCGCCCGAGGACGCAAAGGCTCGGCGACCGCCGTACTGGTCGCCGTCCTTGTGGCGCTCGTCACCGCGTTCGCCGTGCTCGGCACCCAGGTGGGGCACCCTCCCGCCGACCCGCCGCCGACCCGTGCGGTCGGGGCCGGTGTCGGGGTCGTGGCGCCGGGTGACCGGATCGCGTTCACCATCTCGTGGCAGCCCTCGCA
>NZ_JBSFLQ010000087.1:0-4910 GCF_053599115.1 Streptomyces sp. NPDC001020
AACCAGCCGTACACACCCGAAGAAGTCCGCGAAGCCCTGCAGATCGGCCCGGACGCCCCGATCATCACGACCGACGCCCGCCACCGCGCGGACGCCAAGAGCGCGTTGATTACTTTGGTGGAACATGCGCTTATGGCGCGCCTGCGGTAGGCAATTCGCCAGTTTCATACGGCAGTTGTCGTAGATCCCGGGGGCCGACTGTGGCGTTTGACACGGTCGCCCCCGGCATTCATAACGTTTCGACAGAGAAATCGAGTGGTACGGCAACGCGTCGCGGTCACTCGGTGTCGCTGCGCTCACAAAAGCCCCGCCTTTTGGCGGGGCTCGCTCTTTATGACCGTTTTATCTGGCGCTTCTCTCCAACGGAGGCCTCGGTTCCGAGTGTTTGGAATCGCGAAGGCTGACGTGCTGGAATGCCTGAACTGCCCATGGGTCAAAGACGTACTGGTCGGCGACAGGGCTCTGGAGACACCGCGGCACGACGTAGGTGCCGTCGCCGAGAGGTTGTTGGTCGAGTGAGGCGAAGCGAGAACGGTCCCGAACCGTCTGCCCGGGGTAACTTCACCCCGCCGCCGCGCGAAGCGGCATCCGCAGAGGATCCCGGGCCGGAGTCAACGGCTCCCCCGCTCGGTCATGGCCGCTTCTCCCCGCGTAACTGGCGTGTCCGGACCCGGCTGAACGCGATCCTGCTCATTCCCGTGCTGGTGGGCCTGGTCATGGGCGGCTTCCAGGTGAGGAGCTCGATCGACACCTGGCAGCAGGCCCGGGACGCGGAGAAGGTCGCGAAGATCGTGGCCGCCGCCGGCGCCTACGCCGAGGCCCTCCTCAACGAGCGTGACCTCTCCGCACAACCGCTGCTGAAGGGCGACCGGAACAACGCGGCCGTCAAACAAGCCCGTGACCTCACCGACAAGAAGGCCGCCGCGTTCCACCAGGAAGTCGTCGGACGGCCCACCAAGCAGGGCCTTGAACGCAGGCTGAGTCTGGTGGCGAAGGCCGAACCGGAGCTGGAGCAGATCCGCCGGACGGCGTTCACCCGGGCCATGGACCCGGTCAAGACCGAAGAGGGCTACGTCAGGGTCGAGCACCTGCTGATGGAGTTCTCGAACGAGCTGGGTCTCGGTACCGGCAACATCACGGCGTACGGCCGCTCGGTGTACGCCCTCGCCCTCGCCAAGGGCGCCGAGTCGCTGCAGCGCTCCATCGGCATGCACCTGCTGGTCAAGCCCAGCACCGACACGGCGGTCCACGCGCAGCAGGTCACGGCCTTCGATTCGTACGCGTATCTGGAGAACGTCGCCGTAGGTGAGTACGCCTCCGGTGCCACGGAGGAGGACGCCCTCCACCTCACCGACGTCCTGCGGCAGAAGGCCGCGGAAGGCAAGGCACAGCTCGCCAAGGAGAAGGCCAGGGTCGAGGCCTCCGGCCAGACCTTCGTGCCGCCGCCCTCCATGGACGAGATGATCAAGGAGATCGGCAGCGGCAAGTCACCCGCCGAGCTGAAGCAGCTGGGCATCACGCCCGAGACGTGGATGGCGGCCGCCACCCGCAAGTTCCAGGGCTACAGCCAGCTGGAGAGCGAGCTGATCGGCCGGGCCGTCGACGACGCCGGCACGATCGCCACCAACGCCCAGCGTGACGCGTACATCAACGGCGCCGTCGTCGTCCTCGCCCTGCTCTCCGCGTTCGTCCTGGCCAGTCTCATGACCCGTCAGATGAGCCGCTCGATGCGGCGACTGCGCGGCGCCGCCTTCGATGTCGCCGAGCAGCGTCTACCGGCGCTGGTCGACCAGCTCTCGCGTACCGACCCCGGCCGTGTGGACACCCGGGTCGCCCCCATCCCGATCTCCACCACGGACGAGATCGGCGAGGTCGCCCGCGCCTTCGACCAGATCCACCGCGAGGCCGTCCGGCTCGCCTCCGAGCAGGCGCTGCTGCGGGGCAACATCAACGCGATCTTCACCAACCTCTCGCGGCGCAACCAGTCGCTGATCGAGGGCCAGCTGAACCTGATCACCGACCTGGAGAACAACGAGGCCGACCCGGACCAGCTGGAGAACCTCTTCAAGCTGGACCACCTCGCGACCCGTATGCGCCGCAACGGCGAGAACCTCCTCGTTCTCGCCGGTCAGGAGCCCGGCCGCCGCTGGGACCAGCCGGTCCCCCTCGTCGACGTGCTGCGCGCCGCCTCCTCCGAGGTGGAGCAGTACGAGCGCATCGAGCTGTCCGGCGTCCCGGAGGCCGAGATCCACGGCCGCGCCGTGACCGACCTCGTGCACCTGCTCGCCGAGCTGCTGGAGAACGCCACCACGTTCTCCTCCCCGCAGACCAAGGTCCGGGTGACGGCCACGCGTCTGCCCGACGGCCGGGTCATGATCGAGATCCACGACAAGGGCATCGGTCTGACGCCCGAGGACTTCGCGGACATCAACCACAGGCTGGCCAACCCGCCGACCGTGGACGCAGCGATCTCGCAGCGCATGGGCCTGTTCGTGGTCGGCCGACTGGCTGACCGGCACGACATCCGAGTCCAGTTGCGGCCCTCGGGTGAACAGGCCGGCACCACCTCGCTGGTCATGCTCCCCGACGCCATCACCCACGGCGGCGGCGGCGAAGAACACTCACTGGAGAACAACGAGTTCACCGTCTCGCAGATCATCCCGGAGAAGCAGCCCTTCTCGGGCGAGAGCATCGAGGGACAGCCGATGCGGACGGCCGCGGAGCTGGGCTTCGACGACAGCCGCTACATCGAAACGCCCGATGGTGTACGGGGGTTGGACCCGGTCGGCCGCTCGCTGATACGCGAGGAGCGCCGTGCGGCCCTGGAGGCCCAGACGCACGGCACGGACCAGACATATGAGGCCCCGCAGACCGCTCCGTCCTATGGGAACGGTTTCGAGGCGCCCCAGCCCGCGTACGACAACGGGCAGGGTGTGTACCAGGAGCCGCAGACGGCGTACGAACAGCCGCAGCAGCCCGCGTACGGGGAGACGTACTTCCCGGCCGACGGCGGCATGCCGCAGGGTGACGGCTTCGCGTCCGGCGGCGGCTACCCGGAGACTGCCTATGCGGAGCCGGGCCAGCCGGGCGGTGCCGCGGCCCTGCCCTCCCCCTCGGAGACCTTCTCCTCCTTCGACGAGCAGCCCTATCAGGACGACTGGCCGCAGCAGGACGGCTACCAGAACGCCTACGGCTCCCAGTACGCTCCGGAACCGGAATCCGTACAGGCCGCTGACGCGAGTGAGCAGGACCGCGTAGGCTTCGAGCGTCCGGGACCGGCTCCCGCCACCGTCCACGAGCTGACCAACGCCGGACTGCCCCGCCGCGGCAGCGCCCCGAACGGCACCGCCGACCGGGCGCAGGGTGTGACGGCGTCCCCGGAGACGGACGGTGACCAGCGCTCGGCGAACGACGAGCGGTGGTCGCAGGCAACGCAGATGAAGAAGCCGAAGGCTGGAGGAGTCACCTCTTCCGGTCTGCCTCGGCGGGTACCCAAGGCGAACCTGATCGAGGGCACCGCCGAAACCACCCCGCAGGGAGGCCCACAGGTCTCCCGCGCCCCCGAGGACGTGCGGGGCAGACTGAGCAACCTGCGTCGAGGCGTCCAACGCGGACGTGGCGCAGGAAGTGATACGAACGGCCAGGCCACTAGAAATCAGCACAGTGGTCCTGACAGCACCTACAACCAGGAGCGTTAGTGTGAGCCCGATGAGCCAGGCGGCACAGAACCTGAACTGGTTGATCACCAATTTCGTGGAGAACACCCCCGGGGTGTCCCACACCGTGGTGGTCTCCGCCGATGGACTCCTTCTGGCGATGTCCGAAGGCTTTCCGCGTGACCGTGCGGACCAGTTGGCGGCCGTCGCCTCCGGTCTGACCTCGCTGACCGCGGGCGCCTCCCGCATCTTCGAGGGCGGCAGTGTGAACCAGACGGTTGTGGAGATGGAGCGGGGATTCCTCTTCATCATGTCCATTTCGGACGGTTCGTCACTCGCCGTTCTCGCCCATCCCGAGGCGGACATCGGCCTCATCGGGTACGAGATGGCGCTTCTCGTCGACCGTGCCGGTACTGTCCTGACCCCGGACCTTCGTGCGGAGCTCCAGGGGAGCCTTCTCAACTAGGAGAAGAACGGTGCGTTTTGACGTCCTGAGACCGTAAGGTTTCGGGACGCGCCTTCCACAGCGACGGGTGGCCCGGCACAGTCGGAGGAGGAGAGAAAGTGACAACACTCCCAGGTGGTTCGTCCGCGGGGAACTGGTCCTATGGCCAGGGCCCCGGGCAGGATGAGCAGAACGGGTACGACTTCACCTCCGCACCGAGCCAGCGGCGGCAGCCGTACATGCCTCAGGGCCCGCAGGGTCCGGGTTCGCCGTACGGTCAGCCGGCTGCTCCGCACATCCAACCCGTGCAGCCGCAGCGCCGCGCCCCCGAGCCGGCCCCCGCGGGGTCGTCGAACAATCCTCTGGTGCGCCCGTACGCCATGACGGGCGGCCGCACCAGGCCTCGCTACCAGCTCGCCATCGAGGCGCTGGTGCACACCACCGCGCAGCCGCACCAGATGCAGGGCCAACTGCCCGAGCATCAGCGGATCTGCAACCTCTGCCGGGAGATCAAGTCGGTGGCCGAGATCTCGGCACTCCTGACGATCCCTCTCGGCGTGGCCAGGATCCTCGTCGCCGACTTGGCGGAGGCGGGCCTGGTCGCCATCCATCAGCCCGGCGGCGACGAGAGCGCCGGCGGCCAGCCAGACGTGACACTGCTCGAAAGGGTGCTCAGTGGACTTCGCAAGCTCTAGCGGCGGTCCTTCCCGCTCCACCACCTCCGCGAAGATCGTGGTGGCGGGCGGCTTCGGCGTGGGCAAGACCACGTTCGTCGGCGCCGTCTCAGAGATCAACCCGCTGCGCACCGA
>NZ_JBSFLQ010000088.1:0-1204 GCF_053599115.1 Streptomyces sp. NPDC001020
AACACAGTGGACGCGAGCAACTGAGGACAAGCCCTCGGCCTATTAGTACCAGTCACCTCCACACGTTACCGTGCTTCCAGATCTGGCCTATCAACCCAGTCGTCTACTGGGAGCCTTACCCCATCAAGTGGGTGGGAGTCCTCATCTCGAAGCAGGCTTCCCGCTTAGATGCTTTCAGCGGTTATCCCTCCCGAACGTAGCCAACCAGCCATGCCCTTGGCAGAACAACTGGCACACCAGAGGTTCGTCCGTCCCGGTCCTCTCGTACTAGGGACAGCCCTTCTCAAGACTCCTACGCGCACAGCGGATAGGGACCGAACTGTCTCACGACGTTCTAAACCCAGCTCGCGTACCGCTTTAATGGGCGAACAGCCCAACCCTTGGGACCGACTCCAGCCCCAGGATGCGACGAGCCGACATCGAGGTGCCAAACCATCCCGTCGATATGGACTCTTGGGGAAGATCAGCCTGTTATCCCCGGGGTACCTTTTATCCGTTGAGCGACGGCGCTTCCACAAGCCACCGCCGGATCACTAGTCCCGACTTTCGTCCCTGCTCGACCCGTCGGTCTCACAGTCAAGCTCCCTTGTGCACTTACACTCAACACCTGATTGCCAACCAGGCTGAGGGAACCTTTGGGCGCCTCCGTTACTCTTTAGGAGGCAACCGCCCCAGTTAAACTACCCATCAGACACTGTCCCTGATCCGGATCACGGACCCAGGTTAGACATCCAGCACGACCAGACTGGTATTTCAACGACGACTCCACAAACACTGGCGTGCCTGCTTCAAAGTCTCCCAGCTATCCTACACAAGCCGAACCGAACACCAATATCAAACTGTAGTAAAGGTCCCGGGGTCTTTCCGTCCTGCTGCGCGAAACGAGCATCTTTACTCGTAGTGCAATTTCACCGGGCCTATGGTTGAGACAGTCGAGAAGTCGTTACGCCATTCGTGCAGGTCGGAACTTACCCGACAAGGAATTTCGCTACCTTAGGATGGTTATAGTTACCACCGCCGTTTACTGGCGCTTAAGTTCTCAGCTTCGCCTGAACGAATCCAAGCTAACCGGTCCCCTTAACGTTCCAGCACCGGGCAGGCGTCAGTCCGTATACATCGCCTTACGGCTTCGCACGGACCTGTGTTTTTAGTAAACAGTCGCTTCTCGCTGGTCTCTGCGGCCACCCCCAGCTCAGGAAGCAAG
>NZ_JBSFLQ010000088.1:1300-2909 GCF_053599115.1 Streptomyces sp. NPDC001020
AAGTTCCCTCACCAGACGTGGCCCCCCTTCTCCCGAAGTTACGGGGGCATTTTGCCGAATTCCTTAACCATAGTTCACCCGAACGCCTCGGTATTCTCTACCTGACCACCTGAGTCGGTTTAGGGTACGGGCCGCCATGAAACTCGCTAGAGGCTTTTCTCGACAGCATAGGATCATCCACTTCACCACAATCGGCTCGGCATCAGGTCTCAGCCTTGACGTGCGACGGATTTACCTATCACACGGCCTACACCCTTACCCCGGGACAACCACCGCCCGGGATGGACTACCTTCCTGCGTCACCCCATCACTCACCTACTAACCGCTTGGTTCAGCGGCTCCACCACTCCCCTCAACTCCGAAGAGATCAGGGCGGCTTCACGGCCTTAGCATCACGATGCTCGATGTTTGACGCTTCACAGCGGGTACCGGAATATCAACCGGTTATCCATCGACTACGCCTGTCGGCCTCGCCTTAGGTCCCGACTTACCCTGGGCAGATCAGCTTGACCCAGGAACCCTTAGTCAATCGGCGCACACGTTTCTCACGTGTGAATCGCTACTCATGCCTGCATTCTCACTCGTCAACCGTCCACAACTACCTTCCGGTGCTGCTTCACCCGGCAGACGACGCTCCCCTACCCATCACAACACCCGTTAAGGCTATATGCTGCAATGACACGACTTCGGCGGTACGCTTGAGCCCCGCTACATTGTCGGCGCGGAATCACTAGACCAGTGAGCTATTACGCACTCTTTCAAGGGTGGCTGCTTCTAAGCCAACCTCCTGGTTGTTTCTGCGACTCCACATCCTTTCCCACTTAGCGTACGCTTAGGGGCCTTAGTCGATGCTCTGGGCTGTTTCCCTCTCGACCATGGAGCTTATCCCCCACAGTCTCACTGCCGCGCTCTCACTTACCGGCATTCGGAGTTTGGCTAAGGTCAGTAACCCGGTAGGGCCCATCGCCTATCCAGTGCTCTACCTCCGGCAAGAAACACACGACGCTGCACCTAAATGCATTTCGGGGAGAACCAGCTATCACGGAGTTTGATTGGCCTTTCACCCCTAACCACAGGTCATCCCCCAGGTTTTCAACCCTGGTGGGTTCGGTCCTCCACGAAGTCTTACCTCCGCTTCAACCTGCCCATGGCTAGATCACTCCGCTTCGGGTCTTGAGCGTGCTACTCAAACGCCCTATTCGGACTCGCTTTCGCTACGGCTTCCCCACACGGGTTAACCTCGCAACACACCGCAAACTCGCAGGCTCATTCTTCAAAAGGCACGCAGTCACGAGAATGTGCAAGCACATTCCGACGCTCCCACGGCTTGTAGGCACACGGTTTCAGGTACTATTTCACTCCCCTCCCGGGGTACTTTTCACCATTCCCTCACGGTACTATCCGCTATCGGTCACCAGGGAATATTTAGGCTTAGCGGGTGGTCCCGCCAGATTCACACGGGATTTCTCGGGCCCCGTGCTACTTGGGTGTCTCTCAAACAAGCCGCTGACATTTCGACTACGGGGGTCTTACCCTCTACGCCGGACCTTTCGCATGTCCTTCGTCTACATCAACGGTTTCTGACTCGTCTCACAGCCGGCAGACTGTG
>NZ_JBSFLQ010000089.1:0-4687 GCF_053599115.1 Streptomyces sp. NPDC001020
CTCGCCGGCGTCTTCACCCCCGAGGACGCCCTCACCCTCGTCGTCACCCGCGGCCGCCTCATCGAGGAACTCCCCGAAGGCGCCATGCTCGCGGTCGCGGCCGACGAAGACGGCGCGGCGGTACTGGCCAAGGCGTGCGGACTGTCCGTCGCGGCAGTCAACGGCCCGGAGCAGTGCGTGCTGTCGGGTACCGCGCGAGCGGTGGCGGAGGCGGAGCGGCGCTGCGCCGCGGACGGAATCCGGCACCGGCGTCTCCCGGTCACCCGCGGGTTCCACTCGGCACTGACGGACCCCGCCCTGGACACCTACCGGCGTGTGGTCGAGGGCGTGAGGCTGTCCGCTCCCGCGATCCCGTTCTGCTCCGACGTGACAGGCACCTGGATCACGGACTCGCAGGCCACCGACCCCGGTTACTGGGCCGAACACATCCGTGCGACCGTCCGCTTCGACGACGGCCTGCGCGCACTGCTGGACTCGGAGGACCGGCTGCTGTTGGAGGTCGGCCCCGGGGCGACGCTGACGTCCCTGGCCCGTCGCCGCACAGAGCGCGGCCGGGCGTTGGCCTCCCTGCCTACGACCGGGAGGGCCGGGCGGCCCGAGCCGGACGAGCCGGTGGCGCTGCTGCACGCGGCGGCCCGGCTGTGGGAGGCGGGCGCGCCGCTGGACTGGGCGGGGCCGCGGGGCGGCACCCGGGGCCGCCGGGTCCCGCTGCCCACGTACCCCTTCGAAGGGAAGCCGTACCGGCTGGGCATGGGGCCCGACACGGACGGCCGACGGAGTGCCGCACCGGGCGCCGGGACGGTGGAGGTGGCGGGGTCGGCGCACAGCCGGCCGGATCTGCCCGTGCCCTACGCCGAGCCGGTGGACGACCTCCAGCGGACGGTGGCCGCGCTGTGGGAGGAACTGCTGGGTTACGAGCGGGTCGGCATCCACGACGACTTTCTCCAACTGGGCGGCGACTCACTGCTGATGACCCGCCTCGCCGCCCGGCTGCGCGAGACCTTCCCGGTCGAGTTGCCGCTGGAGCGGGTGTTCCGGCTGTCCACGGTGGCTCAGCAGGCGGCCGCCATCGAGGAGTCGATGCTCGCCGCACTGGCGGAGATGTCCGACGAGGAAGTCGCCCGTTTGACGGACGACGGCGCCGCACCGGGGGGCCAGGACGGTCCGCACAAGGCGGAAGGAGACCCGTCATGACGGGCACTGAGGCGAATGAGGTCCGCCTGTCGGACGCGAAGCGGGCGCTGCTGAGCAAGTGGCTGTCCGCGCCCGGCCGTTCGGTGTCCCCGGCGGGCGGGGAGCAGGTGGCCGCGCGGCCCGGTGGCGGACCGGCACCGTTGTCCTTCACCCAGCTCCGGCTGTGGTTCCTGGAGCGGCTCACACCCGGCAACGCCGCCTACAACGCGCCGCTCGGTCTGCGCCTGCGTGGACCGCTCGACATAGCGGCTCTGGAGCAGGCGCTGGACGGCGTGATCCGCCGCCACGAGGTGCTGCGCACGGTCGTCACCGAACAGCCGGACGGCACTCCCGTCCAACAGGTGGCCCCACACCGGCCGGTGACGCTGGTGCGGCAGGACCTGCGCGCGCTGCCCGCCGCCGACCGTGAGGAGGAGATGCGCCGGATCTGTCTGACCGACGCCCGCGAGCCGTTCGAGCTGGCCTCCGCCCCGCTGTGCCGGGCACGGCTGCTGCACCTCGGCACGGACGATCACCTACTGCTGTTGGTGTGGCACCACATCGTGTCCGACGCCTGGTCGGGCGGCATCCTCATGCGGGAACTGGGCGCCCTGTACGAGGCGTTCCGCGCCGGCCGCCCCGATCCGCTGCCGCGGCTGCCGATGCAGTACGCCGACTACGCCGCCTGGCAGCGCGGGGAGTTCGCCGGGGAGCGGCTCGAGCGGCTGGTGGAACACTGGCGCGCACGGCTCGCGGGGGCCCCGCTCGACCACGGGCTGCCCACCGACCGCCCCCGGCCGGACACGCAGGACTTCACCGGGGAGGAGATCGCCTTCACCCTGCCCGCCGCCCTGGTCGACCGGCTGGAGGAGGTCGCCCGGGACTGCCGGGCCAGCCTCTTCTCGGTGGTGCTCGCCGCGTTCCAGACCGTGGTGCTGCGGTGGAGCGGACGGGACGACCAGCTCATCGGCGTGCCGGTGGCGGGGCGGACCCGGCCCGAACTGGAGGGGCTGATCGGCTTCTTCGCCAACACGCTGGTGCTGCGGTGTGACCTGTCGGGCGATCCGTCCTTCCGTGAGCTGGTCCGCCGGGTGCGGGACGACGCCAACGACGCCTACGCGCACCAGGAGCTGCCCTTCGAGAAGCTCGTCGAGGCGCTGCGCATGGACCGCGATCCCGGTCGGCACCCGATCTTCCAGATCCTGTGCACCTGGCAGAACGAGGGGATGGCCGAGTACGGGCTGCCCGGCCTGGACGTGGAGCCGGTGACCGTGCACACCGGCACTGCCAAGTTCGATCTGCAGCTGGGCCTGCTGCACCGCGACGGCGCGGTGGACGGGCGGCTGGAGTTCGCCACCTCGCTGTTCGACCGGGACACGGCCGAGCGGCTGGTGCGCCATCTGCGGACCGTGCTGGAGGGCGTGGCCGCGGATCCCGGGCGCCCCCTGTCCCGGCTGCCGCTGAGCGACGAGGCGGAGACGGCGCTGCTGATGCGGTGGAGCGGCACGGCCGAGGTCCGGACCGCTCCGCCGGTCCACCGGCAGGTGGCGGACCAGGCGGCGCGCACCCCCGACGCCGTGGCCGTGGTGTGCGGGACGACCCGGTTGACGTACGCCGAACTGGACCGGCGGGTGAAGCAGCTGGCCGCGCGGCTGCGGGCCGGTGGGGTCGGGCCGGAGACACCCGTGGGGGTCTGCCTGCCGCGCTCGGCCGATCTGGTGGTCGCGCTGCTCGGCGTGTTGCGGGCCGGAGGCACGTATGTGCCACTGGACCCGTCGTTCCCCGACGAGCGGCTGTCCTACCTGCTGTCGGACACCGGCGCACGGCGTGTGGTCACCGGCTCGCCGCTCGCCGAGCGGTTCTCCGGGTACGAGATCACGCTCCTGGACGCCGGCACGGAGGACGGCGCCGAGCAGGACGACGGGGCGCGGGTGCTTCCGGAGCAGTTGGCGTACGTCCTTCACACGTCGGGGTCGACGGGGCGGCCCAAGGGGGTGCAGGTCACCCACCGCTCGGTCGCGGATCTGCTGGCCCATGTCCGGGAGCTGCTGTCGTTCGGCCCGTCCGACGTGCTGTGTGCGGTGAGCACGGTGTGCTTCGACATCTCGGTACCGGAGATCTTCCTGCCGCTGTGCTCAGGGGCGCGGCTGGTGATCGCCGACGAGCAGGAGGTCCGTGACGGGGCCCGGCTGGCGGCGCTGGTGCGCGAGTACGGGGTCACCGTGTTGGACGCGACCCCCGCCACCTGGCGCATGCTGATCGCGGCGGGCTGGCGGGGCGGCGGCCGGCTGCGCGCCGCCCTGTCCACGGGTGAGGCACTGCCCGCCGAACTCGACGAGCAGCTACGGGACCGGGTCGGCGAGGTGCACAACCTTTACGGGCCAACCGAGACCACGGTGTGGGCCACCGGGCAGCGCACCGTCGGCGGCCCGGGGCCGGTGCCGATCGGGCGGCCCGTGGGCAGCGCCCGCGCCTATGTGGTGGACACGCGCGGTGCGCTGGTGCCACCGGGCGTCACCGGTGAACTCCTCGTGGGCGGCGGCGGGGTGACCCGCGGCTACCGGGGGCGGCCGGGGCTGACGGCGGACCGGTTCGTGCCCGATCCCTACGGGCCGCCCGGCGGTCGGCTGTACCGCACCGGCGACCTGGTGCGCTGGCGCGCGGACGCGACGCTGGAGTACGTCGGCCGCCGGGATCACCAGGTGAAGGTGCGGGGTTACCGCGTCGAACCGGGCGAGGTGGAGGCCGCTCTGCGTCGGCACCCGGGGGTGGCCGAGGCCGCCGTCATCGCGGAGGACGGGCCCGGCGGGGCACGGCTGCACGCCTACGTCGTACCGGCGGACCGGGCGGCTCCGCCGACGGCCGCGGCCCTGCGGCAGGCGCTGCGCAGTCGGCTGCCCGCCTATATGTGCCCGTCCGCTTTCACCGCGCTTCAGGCGCTGCCACTGAACACCAACGGCAAGTTCGACCGGCACGCGCTGGCGTCGACCGAGGGGCGGGCGCTGCCCGGCGGTGACTCCTACGCCGACCCGGCGACGCCGACGGCGAAGACGGTGGCCGAGGTGTGGCGCAGGGTTCTCGGCGTCGACCGGGTGGGCCTGCGCGACAACTTCTTCGATCTGGGCGGGCATTCGCTGCTGGTCCTCCAGGTGCAGCGGGAGCTGACGGCGGCGCTGGGCCGTGAGCCGTCCGTCGTGGACCTGTTCCGGTATCCGACCGTGGCCGCGCTCAGTGCTCACCTGGACACGGACACGCGGCCGGCGGCGGAGCCGGACGCGGCCCGCCGGGACTCCCGCGACCGGGCCCGGGACCGCCGGGCGGCGGCAGGACGGCTCAGGCAACGACGTACGGGGGGCGGCGGGTCCGAGGCCGCCGACGGACGAAAGGATCACGAACGATGACGGACGCCGGGCTCGACAACGCGGTGGCGATCGTGGGCATGGCGGGACGGTTCCCGGGTGCGCCCGACATCGCCTCGTTCTGGCGCAACATCCGCGACGGCGTGGAGTCGGTG
>NZ_JBSFLQ010000090.1:0-4256 GCF_053599115.1 Streptomyces sp. NPDC001020
ATCGTGCGGTCGTGGTGGGGCAGGACCGGGCCGAGCTCTTGGCCGGACTCGACGCCCTCGCCCGCGACGAAACCACCGACCACCTCGTCACGGGCGTAGCGGACCGGGACTCCGGTACCGTCTTCGTCTTCCCCGGACAGGGCTCCCAGTGGGCCGGCATGGCACGTGAACTGCTCGACACCTCACCGGTGTTCTCGGAGCGGATCGCCGACTGTTCCCGGGCGCTGGCGCCGTACACCGACTGGTCGCTGTCGGACGTACTGCGCGGTGCGCCCAAGGCTCCCGGTCTCGACCGTGTCGACGTGGTCCAGCCCGCTCTGTTCGCGGTGATGGTGTCGCTGGCGGCGGTGTGGCGTTCGCTGGGTGTGGTTCCCGACGCTGTGGTCGGTCACTCGCAGGGCGAGATCGCCGCCGCCCATGTGGCGGGCGCGCTCGGCCTGGACGACGCGGCGCGGGTCGTCGCCCTGCGGTCCCGTGCCATCGCCGCGCAAGCCGGCGGCGGAGGCATGGCCGCGGTCGCGCTCCCCGCCGACGAGGTCCGCTCGCTCGCGGACGGACTGCGTGGACAGGTGTACGTGGCGACCGTCAACGGCCCGTCGTCGACGACCGTCGCCGCCGACACCGACGCACTGGAGGAGCTGCTGGCGGCCTGCGCCGCCGCGGGCGTGGACGCCCGTCGGGTCGCGGTCGACTACGCCTCGCACTCCCCGCACGTGGAGCCGCTGGAGGACGAACTGCTCAAGGTCCTCGACGGGATCACCCCCACCGCCTCCGCCGTCCCCTTCTATTCCACGGTGACCGGCGAGGTCCTCGACACCGCTGCGCTGGACGCCGCGTACTGGTACCGCAACCTGCGCCACACGGTGCTGTTCGACCAGGCCACCCGGGCCCTGTTGGCCGACGGGCACCGCACCTTCGTCGAGATCAGCCCCCACCCGGTGCTGACCGCCGCCGTCCAGGACACGGCCGCCGCCGCGGCCGGCGAGGGGCCCGGCCGGGAGCCGCTGGTGACCGGCACCCTGCGGCGCGACGACGGCGGACTGCGACGGTTCCTCCTCTCCGCGGCCCACGTTCACACGCACGGCACTGTTGTGGACTGGTCGGCGGTGCCCGGTGCGCCCGACGGCGATGGCACGGTGGACCTGCCGACGTACGCCTTCCAGCGCGACCGCTACTGGCTGGGCAGCGGGTCCGCCACCGCGGACGTCTCCGCCGCCGGCCTGACCGCGTCGGAGCATCCGCTGCTGGGCGCCGCCGTCCCCCTGGCCGACGGCGGCGGCCTCGTCCTCACCGGGGTGCTCGGCCCGGACGCCCTGGCGGCCCCGGACGGTTCCGAGGCTCCGGAGAGCCGGTGGGACGCCATCCTCACCGACCTCGTCCTGCACGCCGCCGACCGGGCCGGGTGCCTGTGGACCGACGACCTGACGCTGCACACCCCGCTTGCCCCGGACACCGCCGCTGGACGCCGGCTGCAGGTGACCGTGCGGGCCGCCGACGCCTCCGGCCGCCGGCGGGTCACCGTGCACTCGCGCCCCGACGACGCCGAGGACACCGAGTGGACCTGTCACGCCGAGGCCACCGTGAACCCGGCCGACGGCGCGTCAGCCGACGGCGACGCCTTGGCCGGGGCTGCCTGGCCGCCTACCGGGGCGAGTCCGTACGTCCCCGGACCGGATGCGGCGGCCGACGCCTGGGAGGACGCCGTCGCCCGGGGTGTACGTTCGGCGTGGACGCTCGACGGCGACCTGTACGCCGAGGTCGCGCTCGACGGCGAACCGGCCGAGGATCCCGCCGGGTTCGCCGTCCATCCCGCCCTGCTCTCCGCGGTCCTCGCCACCGCCTCGGCGCACGTGGTCGGCGGCACACCGACGCGTGCCGTCGCACGCTGGGCCGGACTGCGACTGAGCGCCACCGGAGCCACCGTGCTGCGCGTCCGGCTCACCCCCCTGAGCGAGGACCGCTACCGGCTGCTGGCCGCCGGCCCCGACGGACGGCCCGTCCTCACCGCACGATCCCTCACCCTGGGCGCCCCCACCGGGGAGACCGTCGCGCCGCGGGGTGCCGGCCGTCTGTTCCAGCTCGGCTGGCCCGAGTGGCCCGCCCCGGACACCGCTGTCCCGACCGGGACCTGGACCCTCGTCGGTGACGGCGCGGCGGAGCTCGGGCCCGTCCTCGAACGCGCCGGTGTGACGGTGCGGATCTGCCCGGACCCGGCCGTCCTCGGCCCGGCGGCCGACGAGGGACCGGGCGAGGCGGCCCCGACCGCCGTGCTCTTCGCGCCCGCGGGCCCGGACACCGCGGCAGGCGACGACCGTACGTCGTCGTGCGACCCGGCCGGCGAGGCCCTGCGGGCCACCGAGGCGGTGCTCGGCCTGCTCCGGACGTGGCTCTCGGACGGCGAGGAGGCCACGGGCGACACCCCGCTGGCCGTGCTCACCCGGGACGCCGTGGCCACCCGGCCGGGGGAGGACGTCACCAGCCTCTCCGGTGCCGCCGTGTGGGGGCTGGTCCGCAGTGCTCAGGCCGAGCACCCGGGCCGGCTGCTGCTCGTCGACCTCGATGGAAGCGACGCCTCACTGCGCGCCCTGCCCGCGGTCCTCGCGGCGCGGGAACCCCAGACGGCCGTGCGTGACGGGAGACTCCACGTGCCCCGGCTGAGCCGCGAGGGTTCCGCCCCCCGGCCGGCGGCGACCGCCCCGGATCCCGCCGGGACCGTCCTCGTCACCGGTGGCACCGGCACTCTGGGGCGGATCGTCACCCGCCATCTGGTGCGCACACACGGGATGCGCCATCTGCTGCTGACGAGCCGCAGCGGTCCGGGCGCGCCGGACCTCGGGCCGTTCCTCGACGAAATCGCCGGCGCGGGTGCCGAGGCGACCGTCGTGGCCTGCGACGCCGCCGACCCGGACGCGCTGCGCGCCGTCCTGGAGGACATCCCCGCCGACCGTCCCCTCACCGCCGTCGTCCATGCGGCGGGTGTGCTGGACGACGCCACCGTCCACGCACTGACAACGGATCAACTGCGCCGGGTCATGCGGCCCAAGGCCGACGCGGCGTGGAACCTCCATCGGCTCACCAGCGGCCTGGACCTCGCCGCCTTCGTGCTGTTCTCGTCGGTCACGGGTGTCGTCGGCACCCCGGGGCAGGCCAACTACGCGGCGGCCAACGCCTTCCTCGACGCCCTCGCCCAGCACCGTGACGCTGCCGGCCTGCCGGCCACCGGCCTTGCCTGGGGTTACTGGGAGGTCGCTTCCGGCATGACTGGCCATCTGTCCCATGCCGACGTGGCCCGCATGGCCCGCACCGGTGTCGAGCCGCTACCGACGGACGAGGCGCTCGCCCTCTTGGACGAGGCCCTCGCCGCCGGTCGGCCGTTCGCCGTGCCCGCGCGGATCCCCGCCCGCGCCCCGCACGGCGGGCCACTGCCCGCCGTGCTCCGGACCCTTGTGCGCACCCCGCTGCCGCGGGCGGCGTCCTCCGTCGCCACCCCGTCCGCGCCGGAGTCCTGGGCCGAGCGACTCGCCCCGCTGTCGCCGGCCGAGCAGCATGCCCTGCTGCTCGATCTGGTCGGCACCCACGCCACGGTGGTGCTCGGCGGCGCACGTCGGGCCTTCGACGCCGACCGCGCCTTCAAGGAACTCGGCTTCGACTCCCTGACGGCGGTCGAGCTGCGCAACCGGCTCGCCGCTGCGACCGGTCTGCGGCTGCCTGCGACCCTGGTCTTCAACCACCCGACGGCCGCGGTTCTCGCCGCGCACCTGCGCGGTCTGCTCGCCCCCGCCGCACAGCCGGCGGACGACGCCTCGCCTCTGGCGCGGCTGCACTCCCTGGAGGCGGCGGTCGACTCGCTCGACCCCGCCGACACGGACACGCGCGACACGATCGCGACACGCCTCCAGGCGCTGCTGCGGATCGTCGAACGTCCCGCCGGGACCGATGCGGAATCGCCCGGCGACGATCTCACGGACGCCATTTTGTCGGCGACCCCGGACGAGATCCTCGCACTCCTCGACAGCCGAATCGGCCGGCCCTCCGGTGCCGGTTCCGACACCCAGGGGGACAGGTCATGACGACGAACGAAGCCAAGCTCACCGAATACCTGAAGCGCGTGACCCTGGACCTGCACAAGGCCGAACGGCGTCTGCGTGACATCGAGGAGCGCGCTCATGAGCCGGTGGCGGTGGTGGGTGTGGGGTGTCGTTTTCCGGGGGGTGTGGTGTCTCCGGAGGGGTTGTGGGGGTTGGTGTCGGGTGGGG
>NZ_JBSFLQ010000091.1:0-3768 GCF_053599115.1 Streptomyces sp. NPDC001020
GCAGACGGGGTTGAACCGGGTTGCCTCGGCGGCTGCCCGCCAGAGGCTCCAAGATCAACTATTGGCGGCTTCTGGGCTCACCTCGGCGTCACCCCAGAAGGGCCACCGTCCGCTGCGGACCGTAACGCTGGACGAGCCAGGAACCGGGCTGTAGACGGCGACCAGCTCCAGGCCGCCCACGGGGGCGGTGATCCGGGCCGTGTCGGTCAGGAGGGATGCGCCTTCGGCTGTGCTGTGCGCTGTCCCGCGTACGTATCCCGGTGTCCCTCCAAGTGAGCGGGGTGTAGCCGTTCCGGAGACGACGGCGGGAGGGGCAGAGCCGCTGGCATGCGGCTGAGTGGTGGTCTTCTCGGCCGGGACAGTAGATCAGGAGCCGTCTCTGACGTTGGTGAGGCGGTCCTGAGTGAAGCGCAGCGTCTGCGCGTTGGCGGTGACGCCCTGTGCAGGGTCGACGAAGATGTCGCTGTGGGGGTGGGCGGTGATACGCACCGCCCCGGTATCCGCATCGATCTCCCAGGTCGAACCCTCCGAGGAGGTGCGTTCGAAAGGGACAGCGGCCAACTGCTGGTAGGTGGTCATGGGGTGGTCGCCCCTCCTTGTCCGCGATGGTGGATCTGCACGGTGAGAATGCCTGGTCAGCGGGGGGCTGAGGCCGGTCCGGGCGACGTAGTCGGAGAAGCCGCGCGGCGGGCTTGCCCTCGGCGAGCTCCTTGAACCGGCGGATCACCAGGTGCTCAGCACGGTGGTATCCACGCAGAACGCCCCGGCGACCGCAGTGCGCTTCCTGACGTGCCGCACCCGGTGAGGGGCGCCCGGAACGTCGACCGAAGCACCTGGTGATCCAGCCCGTCTACTGGCCCGATCGGGTCCGTACCAGCTGCCGGAGTGGGGTCTCAGAGCGTCCAGGTGCCATTCTCCGCGGCCGTCGTCACGTACTCCTCGAACGTGCGCGGCGCACGGCCCAGGACGCGCTCGACGCCGTCGCTGACGTAGTCGTCCGCGCCCTGGCCGACCTGACCAAGGAAGCCCGCGACGGAATCGGCGTCGTCCTGTGTGAGCCCGGCCGCGACCAGGTCGGCGGCGTATTCCGCCTCGGTCTGATGGCGGTGCGCGATGCTGCGTCCCGTCGCCTTGCTGATCAGCTCGACGGCCTCGGTGATGGACAGTGCCCGCGGGCCCGACAGATCGTAGGTCTGCCCGTGGTGGCCGTCGCCGGTGAGGACCGCGAGGGCGACCTCGGCGATGTCCTCGGCGTCAATGAACGGCTCGCGCCCGTCCCCGGCCGGGGTTCGTACCTCACCTTCGAGGACACCGGGAAGGAAGAAGTCCGCCGCGGCGAAGTCCTGGGAGAACCAGGATGGCCGCAGGATCGTCCACTCCAGGCCCGAGCCCCGCACGGCGGCCTCGGTGGGGTGCATGCCGTCCTCGTCGATGCCGCGCACCGACAGCTGGACCAGGCGCCGGACCCCGGCAGCCTTTGCGCGGGCCACGAATTCTGCGCGCTCGTCCAGGCCCAGGGTCTCGGTCGGAACCAGGTACACGGCATGGACGCCGCTGAGCGCGGGGTCCCAGGTGGAACGGTCGGACCAGTCGAAACGGGTCTCGCCCGAGCGGGAGGCGGCGCGGACGGTGTGCCCAAGAGCACGGAGACGGGGAACGAGGGGAGCGCCGGTCTTGCCGGTGGCTCCGATAACGAGGATCTCTGTCATGACTACCAGTGAACCCGCAGGCGGTGGCACGAACCATGGTCGAAACGACCTGAAGCATGTGCGATCGTGTCAGCATGGACGTTCTTGATGACTACCTCGCCGGCGTACGGGCCCATGGAGCCGTCTTCTGCCGCACGGTCAGCACGCCCCCGTGGGGCCTGCGCTTCATCGAGCCCGCGCCGCTGGCACTGGCTGTCATGCTGCACGGGGACGGCTGGGTCGTTCCGGCCGAAGCAGACCCGGTCGCACTGCGGCAGGGGGAGATCGTCCTGATCCGCAGTACGCAGCCGTACACCGTCGCCGACCGCCCCACCAGCAGCCCACAGATTCTCGTGGACGGCGACGACCACTGCACCACCATCAGCGACCCCGCGTCCCCTCGCCGTAACTGGCGGATCACCGGCCGCACCTCCAGCCCGGAGGAGGAACAGTCGGGCGACGACTCCGACCTGCTGGTCACCGCCGGCTACCGCATCGGCGGCGACCTCGCCCTGCCCCTTCTCGACACCCTGCCGCAGGCAGCTGCCGTACCCCGCGACCCCAGCCTCGCCCCGCTCCTCGACCTCATCGCCGACGAGACCACCAAAGACAAGCCCGGACAGCAGGTCGTCCTGGACCGACTGCTCGACCTGCTCCTGGTCCGCTCCCTGCGCGCCTGGTTCGACCAGGCCGGCTCCGTCCCGCCCCCGGGATATCGGGCACTGTCCGACCCGCTGCTGGGACACGTGCTGCGCAGGCTGCACGAGGAGCCGTCCCTCCCCTGGACCGTCGCGTCACTCGCCGCCGAAGCGGGACTGTCACGCACCACCTTCGCTCGCCGCTTCACGTCCATGGTGGGCCGCCCACCACTGGCCTACCTCACCCACTGGCGGATGACCTTGGCCGCGGACCGCCTGCGCCAGTCTGGTGCGACGATCGCGGCGGTGGCCAAGGAAGTCGGATACAACGACGCGTTCACCTTCAGCTCAGCCTTCAAACGAACCCGAGGCATCAGTCCCTCCGCCCACCGCGCCGCCACCCCGTGACCGGTGAGCCTGACCGGCGGGCCGCAGCGGGCATCCACGACCGTCCACGCGGGGCCACGGGTCTCACAGCGGGCCACTCTCACAAACGACCCTTTGCCCGAGCAAGATCAAATAGGAGTGGCCGGAGATCATCAAGAGGCGGATCGGTTCTCATAACCCGTTCGCACTCAAAAGAGGGGCAACCCCCTTCTGCGACTTGCATTGTGCGAAAATCCGAGTCCATGACGGACCCTCACGAGCCTTCCCGCACCGACGCGTCGGAGGCGGACGACGTCGAACGGCATGCCTGTCCGAAGTGTGACGCACAGCCCGGCTCGCCGTGCCGCTCGCGCGGCGGCGCGGTCACCTCCGCCTACCACACCGGCCGGTTCACCAAGGTGCCCCGGCTCGCGAAGAAACTGCGCGTGCCCACCCTGGCCGACCGCGCTCCCGGCCAGCCCTGGCGGCCCGGCACCCCGCCCCCGGCCCCCATCGACCCCGACCTGCCGAGTGCGGACATCCGCAGCGGGTACGCGAGATGCTCGCACCGCAGCCAGGAACTCCAGACCCAGATCGACGCGCTCGCCGGGCACGGCATCCCGAGAGATAAGATCTTCAGCGAGAAGATCAGCACCCGCATCCGGGTCCGCCCTCAGTTCGAGGAAGCCCTCAAGACCGCCCGGGAAATCAAAGCCCACGCACCGCACTGCCGGGTGCTCTTCACGGTGTTCGAGATGAAGAGGCTGGGCCGGGACGCGGCCGAGCTGACCGCGCTCGCCGACCACCCCTGACCGCGCACGGCCTGGTCCTGGAGATGCTCCACGGCCCTCTGACCGGCATCTACGACCCCAGCGGGCCCGGAAAGCTGCTCTTCGCGTTCTTCGCCGCGATGGCGGAGACCGAGCGGGAGAACATCCGCGAATCCACGCTGGAGGGGCTCGACACCGCGGCCCGAAACGGCAAGTACGGCGGCCGGCCGCCCGTCATCACCGACGACATGCTCCACACCGCGCTACGGCGCCGCGCGCACGGCGAGTCCGTGGAACAGATCCAGC
>NZ_JBSFLQ010000092.1:0-3512 GCF_053599115.1 Streptomyces sp. NPDC001020
GACGAAGCCGAGTCGTTCTTCAACGAGCTACCGACGCCTCAACCGGTCCCTGACGGACGGAGCCCCGGATTCCTGCCGACTCCCCAGAGCCGAGTGTGAGCCGCGCATGCCTTGCTGTATCGAGGCAGCGGATCCAGTGATCAGCGGGTGTACTTCGCTTCCGCCGAGGGCGACTTTCACCTGATTGGATCGGCGCCCACGCGCAGCGGGGTATGGGCCGGGCTGTTCATCACACACCCCCCTGTCCGGGTCGCCACGTACACGCTGAGGCCTTCAAGCGAGGGCAGCGGTGCGGCTCGTCCGCCTCACCACATAGGACAGTCCTTAGTCGGCGAAGACCGCTCTGCGCAGGGGGCCGATCGCGCCGCAGGCGCGGAAGAAGCCGCGAGCTGTGCCGCGCAGCGCCCTGCTCCTGGCCGTGGCCAGGGTGAGGTAGCGCAACGCGGTGCCGACGGACGCGAATCCGTCCGCCAGCATCCGGCTCTCGTACTCGCGCACCGCGACGGGCAAGGCGAGTTCACCGCTGCGCACCCGGACCAGGGCGTCGCGCAGCAGGTGCGCGTCGTGCAGCGCGGCGTTGCCGCCGAGCCCGCCGACCGGCGGCATGAAGTGAATGGCGTCGCCGAGCAGTGTGACATTCGTGGTGTCCCAGTGCTTCGGCTTCCGCGCGGCGGCGAAGTCGAACCGCTGCACGGTGGCGGCGGGTGTGTCCGTGATCACCCTGCGCAGGTCGGGATGCCAGTCGGCCGTACGGCCAGCAACGGCCGAGCGCAGGTCCGGGCCGGAGCCGGAATTCAGCGGGGCGCGCAGCGTGTCCCGGTGCGACACGTGCGCCCACATCAGATAGTCCTCGTCCACCGGTTCGGACTCGGTCTCGCGGCGGCGGAACACCGCGGTGAACAGGAAATCCCGCTTCGGCAGGACCATGCTCTTGCCGCTGAGCAGTTCCGGCGGCAGCCAGGCCAGGTTCGCCTCGGTGAGCGGAAGCTTGCCGCCGATGCCGACACCCGGCGCGTCGGTGGTGCGCGCGTCCGGCAGGAACTGTCGGCGCACCCGGGACCGGTTGCCGTCCGCGCCGACCAGCAGATCGCCCGTTGCGGTGCTGCCGTCCGCGAACGACGCGACAACCCGACCGTCCGGCAGTTGTTCGTAGCCGACGAATTCCTTGTCGAACTCGACCATGTCATCCAGGCCGTGCAGCAGCAGGCGGCGCAGCGTGATCCGGCTGACCGCGTGCGTAGCCTCCGCCGGATCGGGCGCGATCACGTCGTCCTCGCGCATCAACTCGTGCAAGCGCTCGGTGAACACGCCCATGCCGCGACCGGGATCGCCGGACGCGGCTATCAGCGTGTGCCACAGATCCTCGGGCAGGCAGGCCTGTAACGCCCTGCTGCCGACGGGTTCGATGTTCAGGCGATAGCCCTGCAACCGGGCGTCGGGCGTGGTGTCGCGTTCGTACACAGCGACGTCGATGCCCGCGCGACGCAATCCTTGACCGAGACAGAGCCCGCCGATGCCGCCGCCGATCACGATGATCCTGGTCATGTCGAAGATCCTCTGCTGAGCAGCGTGTCCAGGTGGGCGAGAACGGCTGCGGCGTGATCCGGACCGAGGCTGGCGCCCTTGACCGAAGCGATCACCAGCTTTGCCGCGATGATCGGGTCGACGCCGTCCGGCCAGGCGTGCTCGGCGGCGCCGTCGGTGAAGACCGAGACGAGCGAGGCCTGCCAGCCGCGCTCGTTGGCCGCGATGGCCTCGGCGAGTTCCGGGTCGCGCAACGCGGCCAGGTCGATCTCGCGCAGTACCACGTGCAGGTCGGGACGGTCGGTGATCATCCGGCCGAGCGTGGCCAAGTGTGCGTGCAGCTTCTCCCGTGACGTACCCGTCGCAGGTGCCACGTTCCAGAACTGCCGGGTCGCGTGGTCGACGACCGCGCTGACCAGGTCCCGTTTGGTGGGGAAGTGGTGGTGGATCGTGGAGTGGTCGATGCCGACCGCGTTTGCCACCTCGCGCAGCCGCAGCCCGCCGAGTCCCTTTGCCGCGATCTGCTCGTATGCCGCGATCACCAGCGCTGCCTTGCGCTCCGCCCCGCGGGGACGCTCCTCGGCCACCGTCGGCCTCCTCTCCACCAACCACTTGGTGGATTTGACTCCGCACAGTGCCGCGATGTCAACAGGCCGAGCACATAGTCGCGTTGAGCACTGGGTCAGCCAGTACGTGATCAGCCTTCGGCGGGAGCCACGCCGATCGGGCAGGTCGCACCCGTCCCTACGGTTGTGCGCTGCCATGGGACTCGGAGAAGGTAGTTGGCTGTTCGATGAGCGTGCCTGGTCACGAGCGTAGGTGGGCCATGAGTTCGTCTTCGACGAGGTATGGCCGTTCCATGGGCAGTAGTCGGGTCGCGGAGTCGAGGTCGCCGTTGCTGACGGCTGCGCGGATCTCGTGGGCGAGCGGCGTCACGTCGCTGGTGGAGACCGTCCACTCGTCCGCGTGGCGTCGTACGGCCTCACCGGAGAGGCCGAGTTGCAGGGAGCGGTAGGGCAGGGGCTGGAGGTGCAGATCGCGCTCGGGGTCCCACTGCACGCGGGCCGGTGCACGCTTCAACTGGCGTTGCCAGGCGGCGCGGTCGGAGTGCAGCCCGCGTGCGTAACCGGACAGGCACGCGTGGCGTAGCGCCCACTCGAAGCCGTCGCGAGTGATCTCGACAGCGAGAACGGTCTCTTGTCCCAGCTTCGTGCCCCAGCCGCAGCGGTACATCATCCACAGGAACGACGGCTTGATCCAGGTCATTCGATCCCGTTTCCATGCAGCGGGGAAACGGCCCTTGCGCACCGCAGGCACCCCGATCTCCGGGAGGTACGCCTGGTAGACGGTGATCGTGGATGCCGTGTGGAGCGCGCGGATCCTGTGTTGCGGTTCTTTCATGGCGTACAGGGTGAGGCCGATCGATTTCCGTCGGCCAATGATTTTCGAACGGCCGGGGCGGCGCCCTCACGTCTCGGTGCGCGGCGGTGATCCGGGCTACGAGGAAGGAGCGGTCGGCGGCGCACTACAGCGCGTCGAACGGAGGCATGATGGCCCGCCGCAGTGCGGCCACCGTGGCACGGGGCTGGGTGATGAGCGGTTGCCCGGCGGCGGAGGTGGTCATGGCTGCTCCCATGGGCGCGATTCTGATCCCAGGCGGCAGCGTATCGGGCACAAGTGCTTCGCTACCGCTCGAACGAGCGAGGGAGAAGCGAGGGAGGAGCGAGACAGAGCCAAGCATGCCGCGCTACGAGGTACCCGAGGATGTCGACCCCCTGGCGCTGCTGCTCGAAACGGCCCGCCCCGAAGGCCCGCCCGCGCACGCGCCCGGCGTGACGAACCGACAAGGAACTGGTTCTGTCCCTCGTCGGCGTGATCATCTCAGTGATCACGGCCCTGCGCTCCTTCTACCGGTTCGACCAGTCATGGATTCTGCTGCGCAACACGGAAATAGCGATCAGTCATGCGTACTTGGAGTGGAAACTCTC
>NZ_JBSFLQ010000093.1:0-3346 GCF_053599115.1 Streptomyces sp. NPDC001020
AAGGAACTGGGCATCGCGTTCCTGTTCATCGCCCACGACCTCGCCGTCGTGCGGCACTTCTCGCAGCGCGTCGCCGTGATGTACCTCGGCAAGATCATCGAGGTCGGTGACCGGGACTCCATCTACACGCGCCCACGCCACCCCTACACGCACGCGCTGCTGTCCGCCGTACCCGAGGTGAACCTGGACGTCGGCGATGAGACCCAGCGCGAGCGGATCCGCCTCGCCGGCGATGTGCCCTCCCCGATCTCGCCCCCGTCGGGCTGCCGCTTCCGCACCCGCTGCTGGAAGGCCCAGGACAAGTGCGCCACCGAGGAGCCACCGCTGGTGCGGATCTCCGGGAACCGGCCCGACCACCTGACGGCCTGCCACTTCCCGGAGGAGCCGACCATCGAGGCGCGGGACGAGGACATCGTGCTGGATCCGGCGCTGGTGGCGCTGGAGGAGGGCGAGGAGTGACGACGCGGGCCGCCGACGGACCGGCCTATGGCCCGCGCCACGATAATCGTTCGACTTCCGGCGAGGCACCCAGGATGATCTCCCGCAATGACTCGAACTGACACGCCTCCCGCTTGGGACGAGCGCACACAGCTGACCACCTTCCTCGACTACACGCGCGCCACCGCCCGCGCCAAATGCGAGGGCGTCTCGGCCGAGGGCGCGGTCACGGCGCCGCTCCCCGGGTCCCCGCTGATGACCCTGTGCGGCCTGATCAGCCACCTCCGCTGGGTCGAGTACTTCTGGTTCCAGGTGGTGTTCCTCGGAGAGGAGGACGAGGGACCGTGGACGGATGAGGACCCCGACCGCGAGATGCGGATCGCGGTCGACCGCCCGATCTCCGAGCTTCTGGACGAGTACGACGAACAGAGCGCCCGCTACCGGGAGTTGGTCGCGGCCAACGACCTGGACACCAAGGCGAAGCGCGTGGGGGGCTCGGGCCGTCATGTCGACCTGCGCTGGATCCTCCACCACCTGATCGAGGAGACGGCCCGCCACAACGGTCACCTGGACATCCTGCGCGAACTGATCGACGGTACGCGGGGCAACTGAAGCCGCGCCTTGCCCAAGGCCCGTGCCCTGGTGGGCACGGGCCTTTGTTTCAACCTCTCGCCTGAGGGGCTTCCTTCAGTGACCCGATGAAGAGGGCGAAGCCTGTGGAAGGGAAGGTGAGGGTGCCGTGGGCTGGGTTCTTGGAGTCGCGGATGGCTATGCGGGTGGGGTGGGGCGCGATCTCGACGCAGTTGTTGCCGTCATTTCCGCCGGAGTAGGACGACTTCCGCCAGGTGTCAGCAGTGGTCACGGTAGGTCTCACAGTTCCTTGGCCAGTCGGTGGATGAAGTCACGCGAACGGGTGGGGTCGAGTGAAGCTGCCTCTACTCTATGGAAGAGCGTTCGCAATACGCAGAGTTGAGCTTCGGAGTCGATGAAGCCGGTGCCGTTGAGCACGTCACGGGCGGCCGTGTCCAACCTGGGTACAGCGCCTCCCGCGAGCATCATGGGACTCCAAGCAGCCCCGAAACCGTCGTGGTCGAAGGGGATGACGCGCACGGTGATGTGGTCCGCTTCCGAGATCTCCAGGACACTGGTGAGCTGGGCCCGTGCGGTGGCACGATCGCCGACCCTGATGCGGAGTGCTGCCTCGTGGACGACCGCTTCGTAGGGGACGAAGTCGGTCCTGGCTAGGAAGACCTTGCGTTGCATGCGGTGCCGCACCCGTAGCTCCAGCTCCTCTTCTGGGAGTTCGGGAACCCTGGAGGAGAACGCAGCCCTGGCGTAGTCCTCTGTCTGGAGAAGGCCCGGGATGAACAGGAACTCCACGTCACGTCGGTAGGTCGAGTGGTGTTC
This sequence comes from Streptomyces sp. NPDC001020, assembly GCF_053599115.1. Lineage (NCBI taxonomy): Bacteria > Bacillati > Actinomycetota > Actinomycetes > Kitasatosporales > Streptomycetaceae > Streptomyces > Streptomyces sp. NPDC001020. The sequence continues at coordinate 1,846 of NZ_JBSFLQ010000093.1, forward strand.
AAGCTCCGCAAGGTCCAGGAAGGGGGTCGGCAGTAACTCCCGGTATTCCTCCCACCAGCCTCGTGTCCGGTCGGTGGCCATGACCGCCAGGGCATCGATGAACTCTCGATCCGCGCAAGAGTAGTTGGAGGCGAGGCGGCGCAGCCGGTTCTCGCTCACGCCCGTGAGGCCGGACTCGATCTGGCTGATGTGCGGAGGGCTTACTCCGAGCAGTGTCGCCGCTTCCCGTGCAGTGAGCCCTGCCGCGTCACGGAGCCTGCGCAACTCGATGGCCAGGCGCATCTGACGTGCCGTTGGCTCAGACCTCAATGGCATCGGCTGATCCTCTCAACGCGTCGGTGAGCTCAACTCGTTCGGGCGTCAGATTACGCGACCGGCTTGCGGCGCATTAACAATAAGCCCTACGGTCGGTGACGTAACGCACACACAGCGGAAGCGCACCGTTCCGCCCCACCAAGACGGCTGCGGCAATGCCACCGCGCGCGAAACCCCCCTCACCTCAACGGAGTTGATGAGGCATGCCTGAAACCTGGGACTACACGCTCTACATCCCCAATGACCTGAGAGCAGTGACCGTCTGCCGCCGCACCCTGCGCCTGATCCTGACCCTGCACGGCCTGATCGGCATGGTGGACACGGCGGAGCTGCTCGCTGCGGAGCTGGTGTCGAACGCCGTACGGCATACGAAAGGGCCGGCCGCACTCAGGGTCCGGCGTACTCCGCAGGGTGTGGTGTGGATCGGGGCGTGGGACACCGACCCGGCGCCACCAGAGCCGCCACGGCCGTTGGAGCAGGCGTCGGAGTCGGAGGAGGGGCGGGGTTTGGGACTGGTGGGGGCCTGCGCGGACGTGTGGGGGTGGGAGCCGTCGGCCCGCTTCGGGGACCGAGGGAAGTATGTGTGGTGCGAGCTGGGGGCGTGACCCTTTCACGCCGCCCGCCCCCGGGGACGGCGAAGGCCCGTGCCACAGAGCGGCACGGGCCTTCGTCCCCGGGAACCGGACGTTCGGGCTCGGGTCAATGGGCCGGTGAAGGTCGGGCTCCGGCGGCCGCGGCTGACGGAAAGGGGTGTGTGTCAGACCGCTGCCTCGGGGTCCTTGGCCAGACGCGGAGCCGGAACCGTCTCCTGCGTCTCGGGGTAGTGGCACGCCGTCAGGTGGCCCGGCTTGTTGCCCTCCACCTGCACCAGCGGCGGCGCCTCCGACGCGCACTTCTCCGTCGCCTTCCAGCAGCGGGTACGGAAGCGGCAGCCCGACGGGGGCGAGATCGGGGACGGCACGTCGCCTTCGAGGCGGATCCGCTCGCGCGGCGTGTCGTCCACCGTCGCCTCGGGCACCGCGGAGAGCAGGGCGCGCGTGTACGGGTGGCGCGGGTTGCCGTACAGGTCCTCGCGGTCGGCGATCTCCACGATCTTGCCGAGGTACATCACGGCGACGCGCTGCGAGAAGTGCCGGACGATCGCCAGGTCGTGGGCGATGAAGACGAAGGCGATGCCCAGTTCCCG
>NZ_JBSFLQ010000094.1:0-3039 GCF_053599115.1 Streptomyces sp. NPDC001020
CTGGCTCCTGTAGGTGCCCCACACCAGCGGCCTGCCCGTGCCTCTTGGCCGGTGCCCGGAGGTGATCGAAGCCCAGCAACGGCATGTCCGGCTGCTACGCCGCTCCCCCGCTGGGGCGCAGGCCTTCGACGTCGCCCGCGCCGTCACCAACTCCTGGTGGGACCAGCCCTGGCCCGTCGAGGAACGGGCGTGGCCGGCCCGCCTCGAGGCCACGCGACCGGACAACGCCGATCCCAGCTGGTGGAAGGTCGCCGCCCGCGACCTGATCACCTATCCCGAAACCGTCGCCCTCGCACGCCTGCTGGCCAGCCGCCCCCTGCAGCAACGCACTGTCGCCGAATCGGGCGGCCACCTCCCCTACAGACTCGGCGAGCTACCCGCCCTACCGGCCAAGGCCGCCCATGAGCTCCAGCGGCCGTGGCTCGTCCACCACCTCGCCGCCGTCACCCACGGACCACTGTTCACCTGGGCTCACTCCTGTGTGAGAACCCGCGCCTCTTATGAGGCCACCGCGCAAAAGGCGCTGTGGAGGGTGCACTCGGCATACCGCCCCCGGCCTCTCAGCGACCTTCTCCCCCAGGGACCGACCGGTGACGGCGAGCAGCAGGGGCCGCTCGTGATCAAGGGGCTGCGCGGTCACAGCCTCCAAGCCGAACGCGCCTTTGAGAGAAGCCTCGCGCACGCCCGTGTCTTCCACCAGCAATACGGGCACTTGGCCGTCCCCAAAGAAGCCGTCCCGGACGGCTACCCCCTGGGGCAATGGCTCGCCAACCTGCGCACCCGCCACACCCGCCTGCCCGCCCACCAAGCCGCCGCTCTCAACGCGCTTTACCCGTGGTGGAAACGCGCCGTGGAGCACCCTGTGGCAGCGCACCTGGCACCAAGCCCGCACCCACACCCAAACCCACGGCCCCCTGCAGCCGACCCGCGGCTTCCCCACCACCAGCTACAACCTCGGCGAATGGCTGCCGCGGCGGCCGCCGCCCGGCCCAGACGACGCAACATGAGGGCCGGCGCCGAAGAAGCCCTCGCTCACGCCCGCTCCTACACCGCCGAACACGGCAGCCTGGCATCCGTAACCTCCGCAACCGTCCACGAGGGCTTCCGCCTGGGCCAATGGCTCGCCAACCAGCGCAACTACCAGCGCACCGGCCACCGCCCCCTGCCCGCCGACCGCGCCCAGGCCCTCACCGCCATCGACCCCTGGTGGTGCCCGCCCTGGAACCTGAAATGGCAGCGCAGCTACCACCGCGCCCGAAATGCTGCAGACAGTCAGCCTCTCCGTCCCGGCTCCGGCTTCATCGACCTCGACGATTGCCTCGCCGGGCGATGGCTGCGGCGCCAGTGCAGCACGTATGACGAGCTCCACGACGAGCGCGGCCTGCGAAATGCTTCCACGCGTCCCTGAAACGCGAGACCCTCCAGGACGCCCGCGACTACGGCGATGCGGCTCGGGCGTATCTCCTCCAAAGACCGGCTACGGGCAGGGCGATCGGTACGGGAGCGCTCCGACGTACTGACCCCACTGCTGGGTGGTCAGTGTGTTCCCGGTGGCGGCGCAGATCTGTGCGATGGCTTGGTCTGAGTCTGTTATCCATAGCCGAACCGTGCCGTCGTTGCCCGTTGTGGCGAGGGCGTGTCCGTGGCGGCTGAAGGCTATCTCGTTGATGGTGTCAGTGTGGCCTGCGAGAGGGTGTCCCAGACGCGTGGGGTGTGCTGGGTCGGCAATGTCCCACAACTGCACCCTGGCGCCGTCCTCGCCGGCGCCTGCGGTGGCCAGGATGCGCTGATCAGCGCTGAACGTCACCACGAGCCCCATGTCGTCTTTGCCGCCGGCCTGCAGGTGTCCTACATGTTTGGCATGAGCCGGCTGGCTGGTATCCCAAAGCTGCACGTCGGTGAGGTTTCCGCCCCTGCCTGCCGTGGCCAGCAGGTGACCGTCGGGACTGAATACCAGCACGGGGGTGAAGTGCCCGGGGGAACTGTGTCGGATTGACAGGCGATCCAAGCGCGTGGGGTGTGCCGGTTCGGCGATGTCCCACAACTGCACCTGGCTGCGGCGGTCGTCGCTGGTCGCGACGGCGAGGAGGGGCGCGCCGGGGCTGAGTGCCATAGCCAGGATTCCGGGGGACGGGATCGTGTTCAGTCGTCTGGGATGGACCGGGTCGCTGGTGTCCCAGAGCCAGACGCGGTCACCGTTGTCATCGGTGCTCGCGGTGGCGAGGGTATGTCCGTCGGCGCCGAACGCCACCGCCAAGACCTCGCCACCACGGTGGTCCAGCGGGCGGCCAACGACTCTGGGCCGAGCAGGATCGGTGGTGTCCCACAGCCGGACCGCGCCGCCTTCCACCTCGGCGGTCAATGTGGCCAGAAGGTGACCGTCGGGACTCAGTGCCATGGCATTGACCGAGTGGGACGGGCTGACACTCATACGCCGGGGACTGGCCGGGTTTGTGGTGTCCCACAACCAGATACCACTGTCCATCTCGGAGTTTTCTCCACCATAGTTGTCGCCGGCGGTGGCCAACAGACGGCCGGTGGAGTCGAACGCTGTCTGCTTCACGGAGCCGGGGTAGCCGCGCAGAACCGTCCCCGGCAGGCTCCAGAGACGAACGCCGTCACCGCTGGTGGCCAGGCTGCGCCCGTCGGGGCTGAACGCCACGAAAGCGGTGGACACCGCCAGAGGTTTGTCCCAGGACATCGGGCTGGAGGGATCGCTGACATTCCACAAATGCACCGAGCCGTCCTCGGCCGCGGCCAGGGTGTGACCGTCCGGGCTGAACTGGACGGCATCGAGTACGGCGGAATCGGTGGTGGTCGGCTCGCCGAGACGGCGTGGGTGTGCGGCGTCGGCCGCATCCCACAACTGCACTGCGGCCTCATTCCCACCGCTCGTGGTGGCTAGGAGGTGACCGCGCTGCGCGAACGCCAACGCGAAGACTTTAGAGTGCGGAACGTGAGCTCTTGTCCGTTTCGTGGTTGAGGTTGGAGAAGGAGCGCTGGTCACGGAGTGAGGCTGGCCCTCAGGCTTCGGGGCGG
>NZ_JBSFLQ010000095.1:0-2907 GCF_053599115.1 Streptomyces sp. NPDC001020
GGAGGCGGAACCAGTAGAAGCCGTGGCCCGCGAGGGTGAGGAGGTAGGGCAGTTCACCGATGGCGGGGAAGCGGACCTGGCCGATGAGTTCGACGGGGTGCAGGCCGGTGAAGCGGCGTAGGTCGAGTTCGGTGGGCTGGGCGAAGCGGGAGAAGTTGTGGACGCACAGGACCAGGTCGTCTCCGTGTTCGCGCAGGAAGGCCAGGACGGCGGGGTTGGAGGAGGACAGTTCGGTGTAGGAGCCCAGTCCGAACGCCGGGTTCTGTTTACGGATCTCGATCATCCGCCGGGTCCAGTGCAGCAGCGAGGACGGTGAGGACATCGATGCTTCCACGTTGGCGACCTGGTAGCCGTAGACCGGGTCCATGATCGTGGGCAGGTAGAGGCGGCCGGGATCGCAGGAGGAGAAACCCGCGTTGCGGTCCGGGGTCCACTGCATCGGGGTGCGTACCGCGTCGCGGTCGCCCAGCCAGATGTTGTCGCCCATGGCGATCTCGTCGCCGTAGTACAGGATCGGGGAGCCGGGCAGGGACAGCAGCAGGGCGGTGAACAGTTCGATCTGGTTGCGGTCGTTGTCCAGCAGCGGGGCCAGACGGCGGCGGATACCGATGTTGGCGCGCATCCGGGGGTCTTTGGCGTACTCGGCCCACATGTAGTCACGTTCTTCGTCGGTGACCATTTCCAGGGTGAGTTCGTCGTGGTTGCGCAGGAAGATGCCCCACTGGCAGCCGGCCGGGATGGCCGGGGTCTTGGCGAGGATCTCCGAGACGGGGTAGCGCGATTCGCGGCGTACGGCCATGAAGATGCGGGGCATGACGGGGAAGTGGAAGGCCATGTGGCACTCGTCGCCGCCGCTTGGATAGTCACCGAAGTAGTCGACGACGTCCTCGGGCCACTGGTTGGCCTCGGCCAAAAGGACGGTGTCGGGATAGTGCGCGTCGATCTCCTTGCGGACGCGTTTGAGGAACTCGTGCGTGGCGGGCAGGTTCTCGCAGTTCGTTGCGTCCTGCTGGTAGAGGTAGGGGACCGCGTCCAGGCGGAACCCGTCGATACCCAGGTCCAGCCAGAACCGCAGCGCGGCCAGGATCTCCTCCTGCACCGCCGGGTTGTCGTAGTTCAGGTCCGGCTGGTGGGAGAAGAACCGGTGCCAGTAGTACTGCCCCCGTACCGGGTCGAAGGTCCAGTTGGAGGCCTCGGTGTCGACGAAGATGATCCGCGCGTCCGGGTAGCGTTTGTCGTCATCGGCCCACACGTAATAGTCGCCGTAGGGTCCCTGCGGGTCGGTGCGGGAGGCCTGAAACCACGGGTGCTGGTCGCTGGTGTGGTTCATCACGAAGTCGATGATCACCCGCATGCCCCGCTGGTGGGTTGCGTCCACGAACTGAACGAAGTCCGCCAGGTCCCCGAACTCGGGCAGTACCGCGGTGTAGTCGGACACGTCATAGCCGCCATCACGCAGCGGGGAGGTGAAGAACGGCGGCAGCCACAGACAGTCGACGCCCAGCCACTGCAGATAGTCCAGCCGCTCGGTCAGCCCCTTCAGGTCCCCCACACCATCGCCGTTGCTGTCATGGAAGGAACGGACCAGCACCTCGTAGAAGACCGCCCGCTTGAACCACTGCGGATCACGTTCGGCTGCGGGAGTGTCCTCGAAGGTGTCCGGGACGGGCTCGTTGACGATCATCGTGGGAAGGTCCCTCCGATCGGCGGGCAGGACGGTCGCGCAACCGTCAGCACGTGCGCCGGACTTCGGCCCGGACACAGACGCACATAATTGGCTTTGCCCCACTGGTAGGTGTCACCGGTGAGCTCATCTCGCACCGTCACCACCTCATCCCAGCCAAGACCGAGCCGCGGCATGTCCAACGAAACCGTCGCCTCCTGGGTGTGGTGCGGATCCAGGTTCACCACCACCACGACCACATCCCCACCCGCACACTTCGAGTAGACGATCACCGCGTCGTTGTCCGCCTGATGAAAATCAAGATTCCTCAGCCACCGCAGGGCCCGGTGCTCACGCCGGATCCGGTTCAAAGATGTGATCAGCCCGGTGATACTGCGGCCCTCACGTTCGGCGGCCTCCCAGTCCCGTAGCCGAAGCTGGTACTTCTCCGAGTCCAGATACTCCTCACCGCCTGGCTCAAGCGGCACGTTCTCACACAGCTCGAAGCCCGAGTACATCCCCCACGACGGCGACAACGTCGCCGCCAGCACCGCCCGCACCTCGAACGCCGCCCGCCCCCCATCCTGCAAATACACCGGCAAAATATCCGGGGTGTTCACGAACAGGTTCGGCCGCAAGAAAGCCGCCGTCTCACCCGACAACTCCCGCAGATACTCGGTCAGTTCCTGCTTCGTGTTCCGCCACGTGAAATACGTGTACGACTGCTGGAACCCCACCTGCGCCAGCGTCCGCATCATCGCCGGCCGCGTGAACGCCTCCGCCAAGAACACCACATCCGGATCCGACCGGCCGATCTCCCCCAGCACCCGCTCCCAGAACACCACCGGCTTGGTATGCGGATTGTCCACCCTGAAAATCCGCACCCCCCACCCCATCCAGAACCTCAACACCCGCAGCGTCTCCGCCACCAGCCCGTCCATGTCCGCATCGAAGAACACCGGATAGATGTCCTGATACTTCTTCGGCGGATTCTCCGCGAACGCCACCGACCCATCCACCCGACGCCGAAACCACTCCGGATGCTTGTCCACCCACGGATGATCCGGCGAACACTGCAACGCGAAATCCAACGCCACCTCAAGACCCAGATCCCGCGCCCGCCGAACAAACCAGCCGAAATCCTCAACCGTCCCCAACCCCGGATGCACCGCATCGTGCCCACCCTCCGGCGAACCCACCGCCCACGGCACCCCCACATCCCCCACACCCGCCACCAAAGCGTT
>NZ_JBSFLQ010000096.1:0-2276 GCF_053599115.1 Streptomyces sp. NPDC001020
ACTTGTACAGTTCGCCCGCGCCGATGCCGGGCACGAACAGCTCCCACACCCCCGTCGAACCGAGCGAACGCATCGGATGACCCAAACCGTCCCAGCAGTTGAAGCCGCCGACCAGGCGTACGCCCCGCGCGTTCGGCGCCCACACCGAGAAACGGGTGCCTTTTACCCCCTGGTGTGTCATCGGGTGGGGGCCCAGCGCTCGCCACAGCTCCTCGTGCCGGCCCTCGCCGATCAGATGCAGGTCCAGGGAACCGAGCGTGGGCAAGAAGCGGTACGCGTCCTCGGTGTCCTGGACCGTCTCCTCGTACGCCACCAGCAGCCGGTACTCCGGCACCTCCGGCAGCGGCAGCAACCCCGAGAAGAACCCGTCCCCGTCGTCGTGCAGTTCGGCCCGCACGTTCCCGGTGACGACGGTGACGGACAGCGCGTACGGGCGCAGGGCACGGAAGGCGATCCCGCCGGGCATCGGGTGGGCGCCGAGCACCGCGTGCGGGTCATGGTGTGTGCCCGCCAGCAGCCGTTCACGATCACCGGTGGCGACGGCGGGGGAGACCGCCCCCTTCGTGTGCGCCGCGCCCCGCTCCGGGACCACTTTCGCGGCGCCGTCGTTCTTCTTCGCGTTGTCATCGGACGGGGGGCGGGACGTCACGGCGGTGCCTCCTCGGCAGGGGATGGCGGATCAGTGCGTCGCGTCGGCGGCCAGACGGCGTATCGCCGCCATCGGCACCGGTAGCCAGGTGGGGCGGTGGCGGGCCTCGTACACGACCTCGTAGACGGCCTTGTCCGTCTCGTACGCGCGCAGCAGCACCGACTCGGTCCGCGGATCGCATGTCGCGACCCCGGCGTATCCGGAGCAGTATGCGGCCCGGCACGCCCCGGCCCACTCCGGTGCCGACGGCAGAGCCGAGTGTGCCGCGTAGTCGAAGGAGCGCAGCATCCCCGCGACATCCCGCACCGTCGGCTGTGGCATCCGGCGCTCGGCCAGCGACTTCGACGGCTCGCCCTCGAAGTCGATGAGCGACCACTGTCCCGATGGCGAGCGCAGGCACTGGCCCAGGTGCAGATCACCGTGGATGCGCTGGGCGGTCCAGGTACGCCCCCCGGCAGCCGAGGCGGTCAGCGCCTCGAACGCGGAGCGCAGCGCGGGCGCGTAGGGCCGCAGCGCGGGCACCGCCTGCGCCGCCGCCTCCAGTCGCCCGGTCATGCCGTCGACGAGCAGCCGTACCTGGGCGTGTCCCAGGGTGACCGTGGGCAGTGCGTGGGCCAGCGCCCTGTGCACCTCGGCCGTCGCCCGCCCGAGTGCCCGCGCCTCCGCCGTGAAGTCCTTGCCGTCGGCCAGTTCGCGCAGCGCATGTTCCCAGCCGTCCGTGGCGCCCCGCACAAAGGGTTGCAGCACGGCCAGGACGTACGGGGCATCGGGGCCCTCGTGGTCGGCGAGCAGCCAGCCGGCCGGCGCGGGCACCCGTGGGCAGCCCGCGCGCGAGAGCATCAGCGGCAGCTCCAGGTCCGGGTTGATGCCCGGAACGATGCGCCGCAGCAGTTTCAGGATGAATGTATCTCCGTAGACGACGGACGAGTTGGACTGCTCCGAGGTCACCCTCCGCGGGACGAGCCCGTCTCGTATCCTCTGGCGCCCGTCCCCCTCGAAGCGGAGCCAGCCGATGCGGGCCCGGGCACGGATCGCCTCCAGGAGCACGGCGGCGGCCCGGGGGTCGTACAGCGCCTCGTAGACGGTCCGTTCCGCCAGCGGGCCCTTTTTCGGACGTCCGATGAGCGCGGGCGCCAGCCGTGGCGGCAGCACCTCGCGCACACCTATCAGTAACTGGTAGCAGTCGCCCGGGTGCGGAACGGCACCCTGGGCGGGGATGTCCGGTTGATGAACTCGTACGAGCAGGTGGAGCAGGCGCGGGGTGCCGCGGGGCGGTAGCAGATCGGTGGCCGCCACCAGCGACAACCCCGTGACGGGACGTCCCTTGCCGGCGAACCAGCGCTGCCGCGGCAGCCACTCCCGCAGGAGCGGGCCGAGCGACGCGAGGAGGCCGGGGTGGGGTGCGGCGGCACGAGCGATGGCTTCCGGCATGGCGTGCGTCCTTTCCCCGGGGTGTCGGGGTGTCTGCGATATGTGTCCCGGGCGGGTGGGAAAACACCGCCCCGTCCCCGGGCTCTAGGCGACGTTCGTGTGGAGGCGGAACCAGTAGAAGCCGTGGCCCGCGAGGGTGAGGAGGTAGGGCAGTTCACCGATGGCGGGGAAGCGGACCTGGCCGATGAGTTCGACG
>NZ_JBSFLQ010000097.1:0-2194 GCF_053599115.1 Streptomyces sp. NPDC001020
ACTTGTACAGTTCGCCCGCGCCGATGCCGGGCACGAACAGCTCCCACACCCCCGTCGAACCGAGCGAACGCATCGGATGACCCAAACCGTCCCAGTGGCAGAAGTCCCCGCAGACTCTGACCCCTTGTGCGTTCGGCGCCCAGACAGTGAAGCGAACCCCCTCGACGCCGGCGTGCGTCATCACCCGGGCGCCCAGCGCTCGCCACAGCTCCTCGTGCCGGCCCTCGCCGATCAGATGCAGGTCCAGGGAACCGAGCGTGGGCAGGAAGCGGTACGCGTCCTCGGTGTCCTGGACCGTCTCCTCGTACGCCACCAGCAGCCGGTACTCCGGCACCTCCGGCAGCGGCAGCAACCCCGAGAAGAACCCGTCCCCGTCGTCGTGCAGTTCGGCCCACGCCTCCCCCATGACGACCGTCACCGAAAGGGCGGACGGGCGCAGCGCGCGGAAGACCACACCGCCCGGCACCAGGTGCGCGCCCAGCACCGCGTGCGGGTCATGGTGTGTGCCCGCCAACAGCCGCTCGCGGTCCACGGGCGCCGCCGGCGCGGGTCCCGGTATATCCAAACCTGCGGAGGAGAGGGGCGGTTGGGTGGCGCTGGGAAGGGTCACGGTGTCAGCCTCCTGGGCCGGGGCGTTCGGCGAGGCGTGCGATCGCCGCCATCGGCACGTGTAGCCAGTCGGGGCGGTGGCGGGCCTCGTACAGGACCTCGTACACGGCGCGGTCCGTCTCGTACGCGCGCAGCAACCCGTGTTCCGCCCGTGGGTCCCAGCCCGCCGTCGTGGCGTAGCCCGCGCAGTACGCCTCGCGGCAACGCAAGGCCCACTCGGGACGCCACGGTCGGCGAGCATGGGCCGCGTAGTCGAAGGAGCGGAGCATCCCCGCGACATCGCGTACCGGGGACTGGACACGACGCCGCTCGGGGAGCGGACGAGCCGGTTCGCCCTCGAAGTCGATGACGTGCCACTGGTGTTCGTTCCGTAGCACCTGGCCCAGGTGCAGATCACCGTGGATGCGCTGGGCGGGTCGGGGGGCGTCGAGTGCGGCCGGCTCGGTGAAGGCGGAACGCAACCCGGATGCGTACGCCAACAGTTCCGGTACCGCGTGGATGGCGTTCCGAAGGCGTTCGGCCATTCCGGTCGCGAGCAGTCGGCTCTCGGGCGCGCCCTGGGATTCGACGGGGAACGCCGCCGCGAGCGCGAGGTGCACCTCGGCCGTGGCCTGACCCATCTCGTACGCCTCCCCGGTGAACTCCCGTCCGGACGCGAGCGCGTCGAGCGCCTGCGTCCATCCGTCGGCGGCACCGTGCAGGAACGGCTGGAGCACGCCGAGCGTCGCGGCCCAGGGGCTGGATGTGCGGAACCAGGCCACCGGAGCGAGTACCCGGGTGCAGTCCTGTCTCGCCAGGGCCCAGGGCACCTCAAGGTCCGGGTTGATGCCGGGCTGTATTCGACGGAAGACCTTCAGGATGTACGTTTCTCCGTACACCAGCGAGGAGTTGGACTGCTCGGCTCCGATGAGGCGCGGAGTGAGTCCGGTGGGGATCGTCACCCTCCTGTCGCGTTCGAAGCGCAACGCGCCCACGGTGCTCGGCGTACTCAGCCGCTCCAACAGCAGGGACGCCGAGCGCGGTTCCTGGAGGGCGTCATACACCAATAGCCCGGCCAGGGGGCCCTCCTCCACCCGTCCGAGGACAGCGGGGGACAGCCGCGAAGACACCAAATCCCCTGTTCCGAGAAGGAGTTGGTAGCAGTCATGGTCCGGGGCGGCGTCCGGAGCACGGACCCCGGGCAGTTCTGCGTAGTCGGCACGGATCAGGACATGCAGACAGCCCGGGCGCAGTTCGGTCACCGACAGCAGCGCCACATCCGTGACGGGACGCCCCTTGCCGGCGAACCAGCGCTGTCGCGGCAGCCACTCGCGCAGCAGACCGGAGAGCCAGGGCAGCAGCGAGGCGGAGGTGAGGCTGTCCGGGCGGAGGATTGCGGTCTCGGTCTTCGGCATGGCGTCGCATCCTTTCCGTGGCGGCCGACGGACCAGCGGCTATGAATCAACCGCCCACGAACAGGTTCACCTTGGTGGCCCTGGGAGCGTTTGCGCGGAGGCGGAACCAGTAGAAGCCGTGGCCCGCGAGGGTGAGGAGGTAGGGCAGTTCACCGATGGCGGGGAAGCGGACCTGGCCGATGAGTTCGACG
>NZ_JBSFLQ010000098.1:0-1727 GCF_053599115.1 Streptomyces sp. NPDC001020
ATGTTCGGGGCGCCCTTGAGGGAGATGACCGGCAGGATCCTGCGGCGCCGCAGTTCCCGGCGTACGGCCTTCGAGTCGTACGCCTTGTCGCCCAGAGGCAACCGCCGCCGGGCTCTCGCCCACCGACGAATGGCACAAAGGCGAGATCCGATGGTGCCGGAGTACCAGGCAATAACTTCACCGATCCACAGGTCTTGACTATTACTCGGAGTTTCGGGTGGCAGATCGATGACTGCCGCCAGCTTCTCGGCGAGCGGTAGTACCTGGGGGGTGTCGGCAACCATGAACTCTGGCGCACCCTAGATTGCCCCTGACGATCTTCAGGCAACGTTCCGACAGTTAGAGCGACTCTCGCCGTCACTCACCGTGCACGCGTCGCCAGAACCCTGTGAAGTGAACAGAGCCAGGCGCAGAGTCTCGTCAGTACGGAACGCCCCCGGCGCGGGATTGCGCCGGGGGCGGTGCGTATGACTACGCGAGGCAGTCTGCCGCGTGAAGCGGACACCGGTCCGCGCTCACAAGCCGTCTGAAAGATCCAGTGGTCAGCCCACCAGCCCTCTAGTCGATCTTGACCAGGTGAACCTGGTCGTTGAAGGCTCCGTAATCTCCCGCCGGAATACCACCGGTAGGCAAGATGGTGCAGAAGATGGAGCGGTAGAAAGTGGCCGTGTAGTTGGTGGCGTTGTAGAAGCCGTAGCCCCAGGCCTCGCCACCGGGGTCGACGCACCGATTGGTGCGGCCGGGAGTGACCTGCCAGCGCTTACCGGTGAAGTCCTTGTTCTCGTAGATGCAGATGCTGCCGATGTCGCAGCGGGGCGCGACGCGGAATGACTTGGCACGGTCACTGATCTTGGGCACGCTCTGCTTGTAACGCAGGAGGCCGTACGGCTGGCCCTGGCAGGAGTCTCTGTCGAAGGCTTCGAGCTGGCTGAGTTCACTCCGGTTGTTCACGATGCCCGCCGGCCGGGATGATGTGCCGTCCGGCCAGCTGACGTTGGCCTTGTAGCACTGGTGTGGGCTGAGCGCGACCTCCTTCTTGATGCCCTGGTAGTCAGGTTCGGAATAGAAGCAGTACTTCCCCTCCGAACAGTCGTGCACGTCGGCAGCGGCAGCCTGGGCAGGAATGGCGGTCGCAGCGGCGGACAGCCCGAGTGCGGCGACTAGGCGCGCAATGTTCTCGATCACGACTCTGATAACGAGAGCACTGACCGCTCTCGGGCGAAGTCGCCGAGTTACCACCCAAACGGAGCATCGCCGTCCTCCTGCGCGTCTGGGTCGACGGCGGCATCGACCCAGATGACGCCGCCCAGCGTCAGGCCCCCGAAGAACTTGCCGCCGCCGACACGGTCACGCGTGGCGACATGCCTCCCAAACTGCGGTTCTGACTCACTTTCCGTGTCGCACCGTTCCTGCGCGCTGCCCAAATTCGATCCGACGTGGCTGCCCCATCATCTGCAGCTGAGACCCACCTTCCGTCCCACCGGTCCCCCAGCGGAGATCACTCACCGTGCACGCGTCACGGAAAGTGAGCCAGAACCGCTACCCGTGAACAAAGCCAGACGCTCCCCCGCGACCAGCGGAATGGCCGGACCGGAGCGACATGCTCGAACCGAGACGTCACGCAATCCAGCGTCGGACGCCGCACCCGTCTTGTACGACAGCTCAACGTAGGGCCCTGCAGACTCCACCCCAGCCGGTATAGCCACCCAGCACCCCCAGCACGTCTA
>NZ_JBSFLQ010000099.1:0-1579 GCF_053599115.1 Streptomyces sp. NPDC001020
CGGTCCAGGTGGACCTGGACCCGGTGCTCCTCTTCTGGTGGCATCAGACCAGCCCCTCGGTATCGGCGCGCAGCTTCGTTCCGCGCCGGAAGACTTCTCCCAGCGCCAGGATGAGGAAGGCCAGCAGCACGTACTCGCCTGTGAAGGTGGCCGAGAACGGGACCTGTTCGGCCATGGGGGAACCGCTCACCAGTATTTCTGTGGTGAGCGCCGGCAGTACCGGGGCGAGGAGGGCCTGCACCAGCACTGCGAGTCCTATGACGCTCAGGCGTCGGGCGTTCACCGGCACGAAGACGTCGCCGCCACGCAGGGTCCGGGCCATCTTGAATAGGAGGGCCAGGATGAGGAGCAGGAGCAGGCTGCTGACGATCTCCGGCAGGGCGAGTAGTAGGCGCTGCCCCAGGTCGGGGTCGGCGAAGACGAGATCCGCCCGGTGGGTGCCTGTGAGGGTCATGCCGTGGCCCGTCACCGCGTCGGTCACGGTTCCCGGTACCCGGGTCGCCGTCTCGGCCTCAACTTCGCGGGTGTCCATCGGATCCATCAGACCGGCCGCCCCGAGGGCCGGAAGCAGTACTCCAAAGACGCCGACCAGTACAACAGCCAGGCCCAGAGCTGCCTCCAGCAACCGGCTGTCGGTCTGACTCCACCAGGACTTGGCACCCATGATTCTCCCCTGTCGACCAGCAGCATGCATATCGTTTATCGATACAATCGATAAACGATATGCTTTGTCAAGGGGATGTACCTGCGCAGCGAGCCTGTCCACCCCGGCGATCTCAAGGTCTGTGAGGACGAGCAGGGCCCGCAGGAGCATGGTTGCCGTACAGGGCGTGGAGATTGACGCACTTGTGCTCCTCTCGGACGTGATCATTAGCAAGTGATCGTCTGCCGCGAGCCGGTTCACGGGTTCTGAGGTGGTCCGCCCGAAGCGTCTCGTAGGTTCCGCAACGGGAGGGAGGCGCATGGTGGACGTGCTGACGTGGCCGATCGAGCGGCGGATGCGACTGGCTGAGCGGGCCGAGCTGCTGCGCAAGAAGCTGGCGGAGATTGACGCCGAGCTGGGCCTGCTGGAGGCAGCCGAGGTGATGTTCGGGCAGTGGGCCGAGGCGACGGACGGGGGACGGCGGCCGTCGGGCATCGTGGAGCCGGAGCCGGAGCCGAAGCCGGGGGTGGCGACGCCCGGGGCGGGTGGGATGCGGCTGATCCCGGACCGCGAGAAAGGCATGGGGGTGGAGGTGCTCACGCCGGAATATCGGCGGATCATGGAGATCGTCGCGAATACGTCGGGGCCGGTGATGGCCAAGGACGTTGCGCTCGCGCTGGGTCGTGAGAACACTCCGGCAAAGGTCGAACCGGTCCGCGGCCAGTTGCGCAAACTGTCCGACCGGGGCTGGCTGACCCGGACGGGCTCGGGACGGTACCTGCCACGTTGACCGCCGACCGGGGCAGAGCGGCCGGTTCCGGCCGTAACACGAGGGCCCGCAGCAGGAGTTGGCGTTTCTATGAAGAAACAGCCGCCCGCCGAGGGCTCTCCCGGTGTTGTCTACCAGGTCCGGCTTCCTGTGTCGAAGCGGACCGT
>NZ_JBSFLQ010000100.1:0-1366 GCF_053599115.1 Streptomyces sp. NPDC001020
GCTGTCCCACCAACGGGTGGCCGCGCCGCATGTAGTGACATCGGCGGGCGCGTGCCTGGTGGCGGCGGCGCCAGTGCGACCATGTCACGGCATGGCCGCGGTCCGGAGGATGGCGGTGGGGTCCAACTGCCAGCAGACGGCGAATCTCGGCCGGTGTGAGGTCCACGAGGTCGGGCGTGTTCCGTTCGGTACCCCCTTTTCCCGCTCCTGGCCGGCCATCACGGCCAAGAAGGTGTGCGCGAGCATGGCGAGCGTGATGTGCCGGTACCAGCCGACATAGCGGCGTACTTCGTACTGGTCCAGGCCGCATTCGTTCTTCGCGCTCTGGAAGCATTCCTCGATCTTCCAGCGGCACCCGGCGATGCGCACGAGGTCCGCGATGGTCGCCTCCAGGGGCGCGCAAGCGAGGTAGTAGGCGATCTCGTCGGGCTTGGAGATGCTGCGGCGGGCCAGCATCCAGCGCTGCCGGGTGGGCTCGTCGCCGTCGAATTCCCCCACGGCGGGCAGGCGGGCGGCGGCCCAGTCGTAGAAGCGCTCGCCCTTCGCGCCGCTTCCGGCGGACAGCCGCTGCCATGCCTCGGGCGGGGCCTGGCCGAAGAGGTGGTCGATGCGAGGGCCGTGGACCTGCTGGGACTTGGGAACGGCCACGACGTAGGAGAGCTGGGCGTCTTCGAGGAAGCGGCGGAAGTGGGAGTCCTGCCCGTAGGCGGCATCCGCCGTGACCCAGGAGATGGGCAGGGGCGAGGCGAGGGCTCGACGGATCATGGCCCTGGCCAGCTCGAGTTTCGTGGCGAAGACGCGGTCGTCGGGGATCCGGGCGGACCGGCAGCGTTCGCGGTCGTCGGTCCAGGACTTGGGCAGGTAGAGCTCCCGGTCGACCAGGGTGTGGCCGCGCATGGTGGCGTAGGCGGCGAAGACGCCGATCTGGCAGTTCTCGGTGCGGCCGGCCGTGCCGGAGTACTGGCGCTGGACTCCGGCTGAGGTGGTGCCTTTTTTCACGAAGCCGGTGTCATCGATGATCAGAACACCGTCGTCGGCGCCGAGGTGTTCGGCGACGTACGCCTGCAGGTCGTCGCGGATCTCGTCCGCGTCCCAGCGGACAGGTGCTGCAGGCCGTCGGGGGTGGTGTGGCCGGCGTATTCGGCGAGTTGCCAGCCGTTCTTGCGGCCCACCGGGCCGAGGAGCCCGTGGACGTAGTCCCGCACGCCGTGCCGGGGCTCCACGCGGGCGAAGCGTGCTCCGATCCTCAGGAGAAGTTCGCCAAGTTCCCGTTCCCACGCGTTGGTTGGTGCATCGTTGATCACATGGGCGCACTGCCCGAAGTGCTGTCACTACATGCGGCGCGGCCACCCGTTGGTGGGACAGT
>NZ_JBSFLQ010000101.1:0-1313 GCF_053599115.1 Streptomyces sp. NPDC001020
GCGAATTCCAGGGGTCGTTGCAACACAGGTGATCAACTGGCTGTGGCCAGGAGCTTAGCGAGGCGCTCGGCTGGGGTTTCCCAGCCGAGCGTTTTGCGTGGGCGTCCGTTGAGTTCGGCGGCGACCGCGGCCAGGTGCTCGCGGCTGTGCTGGGACAGGTCGGTGCCCTTGGGGAAGTACTGCCGCAGCAGGCCGTTCGTGTTCTCGTTCGAGCCGCGCTGCCAAGGACTGGCTGGATCGCAGAAGAAGACCGGGATGTCGGTGGCGAGGGTGAACGCCTTGTGGGCGGCCATCTCCGAGCCCTGGTCCCAGGTCAGGGACCGCTTCAGGTGCGGGGGAAGCGACTGGACGGCCTCGACCAGGGCGTCCCGGGTACTGGCTGCGCTGTGGTCCTTGGGCAGCGGTGCCAGCAGCACGTAGCGGGTGTGGCGCTCGACGAGCGTGGCGATCGCCGACTTCCCTTCCTTGCCGATGATCAGATCGCCCTCCCAGTGCCCGGGGACGGCCCGGTCGGCGGCCTCTGCGGGCCGCTCGCTGATCATCACCATGTCCCTGATCGCGCGGGGCTGGCGCTTGTAGGACTGCCGGTGCGGCCGGCGCATCGCCCGTCCGGTCCGCAGAGCGCGGGTCAGCTCGCGGCGCAGTTCACCGCGGCCCTGGACGTAGAGGGCCTGGTAGATCGTCTCGTGGACCACGTGCATCTCCGGCCGGTGGGGAAAACGGGCACGAAGAGCCTGGCAGATCTGCTCAGGGCTCCAGCGTAGAGACAGGTGATGCTGGATGAAGTCCCGCAGCTCGGGGTTCTGGCCGATCTTGCCGACCTTGGGCCGCGGGCGGCGCTGCTCAGCGCGGCGGTGGGCGGCGTGCGGCCGGTAGGCCCAGCGGGAGGCGTCCCCGCGTAGCGGCATGCCGTTGCGGCGTATCTCCCGGCTGATGGTCGAAGGGCTGCGGCCCAGCTCGCGCGCGATCTGCCGGACCGATGCCTTCTCACGGAGCCGGTCGGCGATGTGGATGCGGTCCTCTTCCCGGAGGTAGCGCGACGGGCCGGAAGCCGAAGCCTCCGCGGTGATAGGAGGCTTCGGCTTCCCGTAGGTCGGCGAGTGGTGGCCGTTGCGCCACCGCTTGCCGGTTCGCAGGTTGATCCCGACGACCCGGCAGGCTTCTCTGCTGCTGTACCCCTGACGCATGAGCTGGAGATATACCTCCCGCTCACGCGTCAGCCGACGACCGCCCCCGCCGCGTCTGTCCTTGCGGATCTCGAACTCCATCGCACCCCTTGAGCTGGGGTGTTGCGACGACCACTAGAACTCAAG
>NZ_JBSFLQ010000102.1:0-1233 GCF_053599115.1 Streptomyces sp. NPDC001020
CCGACCGCGGCGATGACGCCGGCGACGGCGCCGTAGAGCCAGGCGGCCCGGGCCCGCCCCGCCGCGCGCAGGGCGGGGAAGACCGCGAAGCCGACGGCCACGAACACGGACGTGGAGAGGGACGAGAGGAGAGTTGAGGCGCCGGACAGT
The DNA here is from genome assembly GCF_053599115.1 of Streptomyces sp. NPDC001020. Taxonomy (NCBI): domain Bacteria; kingdom Bacillati; phylum Actinomycetota; class Actinomycetes; order Kitasatosporales; family Streptomycetaceae; genus Streptomyces; species Streptomyces sp. NPDC001020. The sequence continues at coordinate 151 of NZ_JBSFLQ010000102.1, forward strand.
TCCTCACTGTTGAACGTTCCCACCACGGCCATGATCAGGACGGCGATGCCTCCGGCCACCATGCCCTGTCGGAAATGCGTGGCCGATGTCCTGCCCTCGAAGTCGCGTGTGCTGCGGAGCCCGGCGTCGACCCGTTCGGTGGCCACCGCAGTGGCGTACTCCTCGGCGGGGCCGAAGAGTTCCTCCGCGGGCTGTCCCGTCTCGGTAACCGCCTCGGCGACCTCCGCCAGCACACGGTTCACCAGCTCGCGCGGCACGCTGTGCACGAGGGTGAGGTCCAGTTCCAGCTTGTCGGCCCAGGCGTCCCGGTCGCTGTGACCCGGTCGGGTCCCGGCGGCGGTCTTCGTCATCGGTCTTTCTCCTGTTCGTGAGGTGTGGCGGTGGGGTCGGCCGGGAACGCCGCCGTCGTGTCGACCGCCGTGCGGAACTCCTGCCATGCCTGGCGCTCCCGTGCCAGTCGGCCCCGCCCCGTATCGGTCAGCCGGTAGTACTTCCGGCCGGGGCCGCCCTCTCCGGGGGCCCATCGGACCTCGACCGCGCCGTCGTCGGCGAGCCGCGTCAGTGCCGGGTACAGCACGGCGCCCTTGACCGTGCCGAGTCCCGATTCCTCGATCTGCTGGAGCAGCGCGTATCCGTAACTCTCTCCGCGCTCCAGCGTGGCCAGAAGGCACAGCGGCAGGACGGCGCGGAGCCATGCGGGCTGGATGTCGCCCATGCATCGACCCTCCCTAAGATCGCGACTAGTCTGAAATTTAGAATAGTCGAGTGTCAAGAGTATGTGGGGAGGAGGGGGATGAAGCGCAAGCACCGACGAGACTTCCATCGCCTGGTGGCCCCCTAGGGTGGTGCCGCAGTAAATACCGGATTTACTGCGGCAGGGCCTCTACCGTGATCATCGCGACCTGCGGCGGGCCATTCCGGCCGCCAGGTGAGGTGTACGCATTTGCTGCGGCAGTAGCGCCGGAAGGGCGGGGCGGACATGGCGATCGAACCGGTGACCGAACTCGGGAGCGGGGGCGCGTTGCGGCTACCGCGCGCCCGGGTGGCGCCTCTGTCCGCCCCGCCGTCTTCGTACACCGCGGC
>NZ_JBSFLQ010000103.1:0-1143 GCF_053599115.1 Streptomyces sp. NPDC001020
TTGCGTCGGGGTGAGTGTGATCTGGCGTTGGCGGTGGGGGCGACGGTGATGCCGCATCCGGGGATGTTTGTGGAGTTTTCGCGTCAGCGTGGGTTGGCGGCGGATGGGCGGTGCAAGGCGTTTGGTCGGGGTGCTGATGGGACGGTGTGGGGTGAGGGTGCGGCGTCGTTGGTGTTGGAGCGGTTGAGTGATGCGGTGCGGTGGGGTCATCCGGTGTTGGGGGTGGTGGCGGGTTCGGCGGTGAATCAGGACGGGGCGAGTAATGGGTTGACGGCGCCTAGTGGGGTGGCGCAGGAGCGGGTGATTGCGCAGGCGTTGGGTGATGCGGGGGTGCGTGCGTCGCAGGTGGATGTGGTGGAGGCGCATGGGACGGGGACGGCGTTGGGGGATCCGATCGAGGCGGGTGCGTTGGCGGCGGTGTATGGGGTGGGGCGTCGGCGTGCGTTGTTGGTGGGGTCGTTGAAGTCGAACATCGGTCATGCGCAGGCTGCTGCGGGGTTGGGCGGTGTGATCAAGATGGTGTGGGCGATGCGGGAGGGGGTGGTGCCTGCGTCGTTGTATGCGCAGGAGTTGTCTGAGCATGTGGATTGGTCGTCGGGGGTTCTTGAGGTTCCGGTGCGGTCGGTTGGGTGGCCGGATTCGGGTGGGTGTCGGCGTGCGGGTGTGTCGGCGTTCGGGATCAGTGGGACGAACGCGCATGTGATCGTGGAGGAGGCCCCGCAGGCCCGGCAGGCCCGGGAGGCGGGGGAGTCGGCGGGTGTGGTGGTGGGTGGGCGTGAGGTGGTGTCGGTCGTTGGTGGCGGCCGGGCTGCCCCGGTATCCGCCACGGAAGCCGAAGCCGCCGAGGCCGCAGAAGCCGTGGGAGCCGCGGAGGCCGCGGGGGCTCGGGAGTTTGTGTCGGGTCCGGTGGGGTGGTGTGTGTCGGGTGCGTCGGTGGAGGGGTTGCGGGCGCAGGCGGCGCGGTTGCGGGTGTTCTTGGAGGAGCGGCCGGGTCTGTCGCCGGGGCGGGTGGCGCGGTCGTTGGTGTCGACGCGGGCGTTGCTGGATCATCGTGCGGTCGTGGTGGGGCAGGACCGGGCCGAGCTCTTGGCCGGACTCGACGCCCTCGCCCGCGACGAAACCACCGACCACCTCGTCACGGGC
>NZ_JBSFLQ010000104.1:0-1141 GCF_053599115.1 Streptomyces sp. NPDC001020
CTGCCCGCCTACGTGAAGGACCTCGGCTTCACCCACGTGGAACTGATGCCCCTGGCCGAACACCCCTTCGGCGGCTCCTGGGGCTACCAGGTCACCGGCTACTACGCGCCCACCGCCCGCCTGGGCACCCCCGACGACCTCAAGTACCTCATCGACACACTGCACCAGGCCGGCATCGGCGTCCTCATGGACTGGGTACCCGCCCACTTCCCACGCGACGAGTGGGCCCTGGCCCAGTTCGACGGCCGCCCCCTGTACGAACACCCCGACCCACGACAGGCCGCCCACCCCGACTGGGGAACCCTCGAGTTCGACTACGGACGACGCGAAGTACGCAACTTCCTCGTCGCCAACGCCGTCTACTGGTGCGAGGAGTTCCACATCGACGGCCTGCGCGTGGACGCCGTCGCCTCCATGCTCTACCTCGACTACTCCCGCGACAGCGGCCAATGGAGCCCCAACGCGCACGGCGGCAACGAGAACCTGGACGCCGTCACCTTCCTGAAGGAGATGAACGCCACCGTCTACCGCCGCAACCCGGACGTGGTCACCATCGCCGAGGAGTCCACCGCCTGGGACGGCGTCACCCGCCCCACCCACCACGACGGCCTGGGCTTCGGCCTGAAATGGAACATGGGCTGGATGCACGACTCACTGCAGTACATGTCCCACGACCCCGTACACCGCACCCACCACCACCACGAGATGACCTTCTCCATGGTGTACGCCTACAGCGAGAACTACCTCCTGCCGATCTCCCACGACGAAGTCGTCCACGGCAAACAGTCACTGGTGTCCAAAATGCCCGGCGACTGGTGGCAGCAACGCGCCAACCTGCGCGCCTACCTCGCCTACATGTGGGCCCACCCCGGCAAACAACTCCTCTTCATGGGACAGGAGTTCGCCCAGCAAGCCGAATGGTCCGAAACCCACGGACCCCACTGGCACCTCCTCGACCCCGCCCACGACGCACACACCGACCACCACGGCATCCGCGACCTGGTCCGCGACCTCAACACCCACTACCGCCACACCCCAGCACTATGGCAACGCGACACCGAACCATCCGGCTTCCAATGGATCGTGAGCGACGCCACCGACGACAACGTCCTCGCCTTCCTACGGCTGGACGCACACGCCA
>NZ_JBSFLQ010000105.1:0-1104 GCF_053599115.1 Streptomyces sp. NPDC001020
GCCGAGACCGGCGATGTTCGCGAAGTCCTCCGGGACGGGCAGGGTGCCCACCCGGGCGGCGGCACCGGAAGCGACGGCCTGGGCGATGGGGTGCTCGGAGGAGTGCTCCAGCGCACCGGCCAGCCGCAGCACATCCGACTCGTCGGTGCCCTGGACGGTGTGGACGGCCAGCAAGGTCATCTTGCCGGTGGTCACGGTGCCGGTCTTGTCCAGCACGATGGTGTCGACCTTGCGCGTGGTCTCCAAAACCTCAGGACCCTTGATCAGGATGCCCAGCTGCGCGCCGCGTCCGGTACCGACCATGAGAGCGGTCGGTGTGGCAAGCCCCAGAGCGCAGGGGCAGGCAATGATCAGCACGGCGACCGCCGCGGTGAAGGCCGCGGTCAGGCCCGCGCCGTTACCCAGCCAGAAACCCAAAGTGCCCAGCGCCAGAGCGATCACGACGGGGACGAAGATGCCGGAGATCTTGTCGGCCAGCCGCTGGGCTGCGGCCTTGCCGTTCTGCGCGTCCTCGACCATCTTCGCCATACGGGCCAGCTGGGTGTCGGCGCCGACACGAATCGCCTCGACGACCAGGCGGCCACCGGCGTTCAGGGTGGCACCGGTGACACCGTCACCGACACCGACCTCGATGGGAACCGACTCACCGGTGAGCATGGAGGCGTCCACCGCGGAGGAACCCTCCACGACCGTGCCATCGGTGGCGATCTTCTCACCGGGCCGCACCAGGAAACGATCCCCCACCTTCAGCTCAGCGACCGCGACGAGCTCCTCCCGCCCCCCACGCAGGACGGTGACCTCCTTGGCACCCAGCTCCAGCAGCGCCTTGAGCGCGGCCCCGGCCCGTCGCTTGGAACGGGCCTCGAAGTACCGGCCGGCCAGGATGAAGGCCGTCACACCGGCCGCGGCCTCCAGATAGATGTTCCCCGCCCCGTCACTGCGGGCGATGGTCAACTCGAAGGGATGCCGCATCCCCGGCATACCGGCCGTGCCGAAGAACAACGCCCACAGCGACCACACGAACGCCGCCGAGGTCCCCACCGAGATCAGCGTGTCCATCGTGGCCGCACCGTGCCGGGCGTTGGTCCAGGCGGCCTTGTGGAA
>NZ_JBSFLQ010000106.1:0-1073 GCF_053599115.1 Streptomyces sp. NPDC001020
CTAGGTGTTCTGTCCCGGGAGGTTGTGGACTGGTGATGCCGGTCTCGGCTGAGGATTCTTGAATGGGTGAGGGCCTTCCGGGTTCGGTGTGGATTGCGACGTCTACACCGACCGAAAGGCCCTCGTGCCCCACCGTAATGCACCCCTGACCGAGACCGGACGCCTGCGCCTGGCCCGCTGCGTCGTCGAGGACAACTGGCCCCTGCGACGAGCCGCCGAACGCTTTCAAGTCTCGCCGACCACGGCCCAACGCTGGGCGGACCGGTACCGCCGGTTCGGCGAGGCAGGCATGACCGACCGCTCCTCCCGTCCGCACAGCAGCCCGCGCCGCACCCCGACCCGCACCGAACGCCGGATCATCAAGGTCCGCGTCCTGCGCCGCTGGGGACCAGCCCGCATCGCGCACCTGCTCGGGCTGGCGCCCTCCACAGTCCACCGCGTGCTGACCCGCTTCGGCATGGCCCGCCTGACCCACCTGGACCGGGCCACCGGCCGTGTCATACGCCGCTACGAACGCGACCGGCCGGGCGAACTCGTCCACGTGGACATCAAGAAACTCGGCAACATCCCCGACGGCGGCGGCCACAAAGCACTGGGCCGCCAAGCCGGCCGCAAGACCCGGTCCGGGGCCGGCTACAGCTACATCCACACCGCCGTCGACGACCACTCCCGCCTCGCCTACAGCGAGATCCTCACCGACGAGAAGAAAGAAACCGCCACCGGCTTCTGGCAACGGGCCCAGGCGTTCTTCACCTCATACGGGATCACCGTCGAGCGGGTCCTGACCGACAACGGCGCCTGCTACAAGTCCCACGCCTGGCGCGACACCCTGGCAGCGGCCGGGATCACCCACAAACGAACCCGGCCCTACCGCCCACAGACCAACGGCAAGGTCGAACGCCTCAACCGCACCCTGCTCGACGAATGGGCCTACGCCCGCCCCTACCGCTCAGAAGGTGAACGACGCGCCGCGTTCCGGCAATGGCTGCACACCTACAATCACCACCGCGGACACACCGCGCTCAAGGGTCAGCCACCCGCCAGCCGCGTTCCTAACCTCTCAGGGCAATACA
>NZ_JBSFLQ010000107.1:0-1070 GCF_053599115.1 Streptomyces sp. NPDC001020
TGTATTGCCTCGTGAGGTTAGGAACGCGGCTGGCGGGTGGTTGGCCTTTCAGCGCGGTGTGTCCGCGGTGGTGATTGTAGGTGTGCAGCCATTCGGGGAAGGCGTCGCGTCGTTCCTGCTCGGAGCGGTAGGGGCGGGCGTAGGCCCACTCGTCGAGCAGGGTGCGGTTGAAGCGTTCGACCTTGCCGTTCGTCTGCGGCCGGTAGGGCCGGGTTCGCTTGTGGGCGATCCCGGCCGCTGCCAGTGCCTGGCGCCAGTCGTGTGAGCGGTAGCAGGAGCCGTTGTCAGTCAGGACCCGCTCGACGGTGATCCCGCACTCGGTGAAGAAGGCGTGGGCCCGCTGCCAGAAGCCGGTGGCGGTCTCCTTCTTCTCGTCCGCGTGGATCTCGCTGTAGGCGAGGCGGGAGTGGTCGTCGACGGCGGTGTGCAGGTAGCTGTAGCCGACGTTCGAGCGGGTCTTTCGGCCTGCTTGCCGGCCGAGGGCCTTGTGGCCGCCGCCGTCGGGGATGTTGCCGAGTTTCTTGATGTCGACGTGCACCAGGTCGCCGGGCCGGTCGCGTTCGTAGCGGCGTATGACGCGGCCGGTGGCCCGGTCCAGGTGCGCGAGGCGGGCCAGACCGTAGCGGGTGAGCACGCGGTGCACGGTCGAGGGCACCAGCCGCAGCAGACCGGCGATCCGTGCGGGTCCCCAGCGGCGCAGGACGCGAACCTTGATGATCCGGCGCTCGGTGCGGGTCGGGGTTTGGCGCGGGCTGGTGTGGGGGCGGCTGGAGCGGTCGGCCATGCCCGCCTCGCCGAACTGCCGGTAGCGGTCGGCCCACCTCTGGGCTGTCGTCGGCGAGACCTGGAAGCGTTCCGCGGCCCGGCGCAGGGTCCAGTTGTCCTCGACCACGCAGCGGGCCAGACGCAGGCGGCCGGTCTCGGTCAGGGGTGCATTACGGTGGGGCACGAGGGCCTTTCTGTTGCCGGTGCAGATGTCGCAATCCACACCAGGCCAGAAGGCCCTCACCTATTTCAAGATCGATCAGTGGTGAGCCCTGTCACCGTCCACAACCTCCCGGGGCAGAACA
>NZ_JBSFLQ010000108.1:0-1065 GCF_053599115.1 Streptomyces sp. NPDC001020
TGTACTGACCCGTGAGGTTGTGGACGCGGCTGGCGGGTGGTTGGCCCTTGAGCGCGGTGTGTCCGCGGTGGTGATTGTAGGTGTGCAGCCAGGCCGGATAGGCGTCGCGCCGTTCCTGCTCGCTGCGGTAGGGACGGGCGTACGCCCATTCGTCCAGGAGGGTGCGGTTGAAGCGTTCGACCTTGCCGTTGGTCTGGGGACGGTAGGGACGAGTCCGCTTATGTGAAATGCCCTGGCTGGTAAGGGTGTTGCGCCAAAGGTGGCTCTTGTAGCAGGAGCCGTTGTCGGTCAGGACGCGTTCGACCATGATCCCGGCCTGGGTGAAGAAGGCATGGGCCCGATGCCAGAAGGCGACGGCGGTCTCCTTCTTCTCGTCGGTGAGGATCTCGCTGTAGGCGAGGCGGGAGTGGTCGTCGACGGCGTTGTGGAGGTAGCTGTAGCCGGCGCCGGAGCGGGTCTTGCGGCCTGCCTGGCGCCCCAAGGTCTTATGGCCGCCGCCGTCGGGGATGTTGCCGAGTTTCTTGATGTCGACGTGGACCAGTTCGCCGGGTTGTTCGCGTTCGTAGCGGCGTATGACGCGGCCGGTGGTGCGGTCCAGGTGGCTTAGTCGGGCCAGGCGGTAGCGGGTCAGGACCCGGTGGACGGTGGCCGGGTTCAGGCCCAGAAGGTAGGCGATGCGGGCTGGTCCCCATCGGCGCAGGACGCGGACCTTGATGATCCGGCGTTCGGTGCGGGCCGGAATCCGGCGCGGGCTCGTCTGCGGGCGGCTGGAGCGGTCACTCATGCCCGCCGCGCCCAGGTCGCGGTAGCGGTCGGCCCACCGCTTGGCCGTGGTCGGGGAAACCTGGAAGCGTTCCGCGGCCCTGCGCAGGGGCCAGCCGTCCTCGACCACGCAGCGGGCCAGGCGCAGGCGCCCGGTCTCGGTCAGCGGTGCATTACGGTGGGGCATGAGGGCCTTCTGTTCGTTCGATGTTGATGTCGCAATCCACACCGAACCCGGAAGGCCCTCACTCGTTCAAGATCACTCCACCGTGAACCCTGTCACCAACCTCCGTGGACAGAACA
>NZ_JBSFLQ010000109.1:0-1038 GCF_053599115.1 Streptomyces sp. NPDC001020
AAGCCGTACCCGAGCGATCTCACCGACGAGCAGTGGGAGCTCGTTGAACCCGTGATCACGGCGTGGAAGGCCCGGCATCCGTCGGTCAGCGGGCATCAGGGCAAGTACGCGATGCGGGAGATCGTGAACGCGATCCTCTACCAGAACCGCACGGGGTGTCAGTGGGAGTTCCTGCCGCACGACATGCCTCCACCCGGAGCGGTGAAGTACTACTTCTACCTCTGGCGTGACGAGGGCACCGACCAGGACATTCACGACCTGCTGCGCTGGCAGCTGCGGGAGAAGCGGAAACGATTAGCCGACCCGAGCCTGGTGGTCCTGGACACGCAGAGCATCCACGCCGCCGTCGGCGTCCCGGCCACGACGACCGGCAAGGATGCCGCGAAAAGGGTGCCGGGGAGGAAGAGATGCCTGGCCGTGGACGTATTGGGCCTCGTCATCGACTGCGTCGTCCTGCCCGCCTCCGCACACGAGAACACCGTCGGCATCGCCCTGCTGGACGGTGTTGTCGAGCAGTGCGACACGGTGACCAAGGCCCTGGTCGACCAGGGCTTCAAGAAGAAGGTCGTCGATCACGGCAAGAACATGGGCATCGACGTCGAGATCGTCGAGCGCAACCCGGACGACAAGGGCTTCGTCCCGCAGGCCAAGCGGTGGATCGTGGAGCAGACGAACGGGATCCTGATGTTCTACCGCCGTCTCGTGCGCGACTACGAACACCGGCCCGCCTCCTCCCGCTCCCGCGTCCTGTGGGCGATGACCTCTGTCATGAGCCGCCGTCTCACCGGAGCCAACCTCGCCTCCTGGAGGACCGCATGAGCGAGAACCCACAGGTCAAAGCCATCCTGGAACACATCGAAACCCGCGAACGCAAACTGGCCGTCCAGGCTGAGCAGTTGAGCGCCAGCATCGAAGAACTCACCCGGCAGCTCGGCGAGATCGATGCAGAGTGCGAGAACCTGCGCATCACCCGCAAGACGCTCCTCACTCTCCCCATGCCCTCACCCGCTGCCGAGCCAGAGCGTCCCGACATCCCAG